>NZ_JBVHIP010000003.1:113450-261637 GCF_055560495.1 Kitasatospora sp. NPDC023176
CAGCAGCAGGCGGTCAACGACCTGGGCTACAGCCCGGCGCTGGCCGTCGACGGCGCCTGGGGCCCGCTGACCGACGCCGGCGTGCGCTGGCTCCAGAACAAGGTCGGCGCCACGGCCGACGGCCTGTGGGGGCCCGGTACCGAGTCGGCGTTCAGGGCCTTCGGGGGCGGCGGCTCGTCCTCCGGCGGCGGCATGTCGTCCGTGCGGTCGGTGGCGCGCCAGCAGCAGGCGGTCAACGACCTGGGCTACAGCCCGGCGCTGGCCGTCGACGGCGCCTGGGGCCCGCTGACCGACGCCGGCGTGCGCTGGCTCCAGGGCAAGGTCGGCACCGCGGCCGACGGCCAGTGGGGCCCCGCCACCGAGTCGGCGTACTTCGCGTACATCGACGACGGCGCCGGCCTCACCGTCGACGGCCAGTTCGGCACCCTGACCATCATGGCCGTCCAGCGGGTGTGCGGCTCCACCCCGGACGGCCAGTGGGGGCCGGACTCCAAGCGGTCGCTGCAGCACCACCTCAATGTGTGGGGCAACGCCGGGCTCGTCGAGGACGGCGACCCCGGCCCCGCCACCTACAAGGCGCTGCAGACCTTCCTCAACGCCTCCGGCGCCGGCCTCACCGTCGACGGCCAGTGGGGCCCGGCCACCATCTCGGCCCTGCAGAACGCGCTGAACCAGGGCAGGTTCTGACCCTTCCGCCCGCCCGATCCGGACCGGCGGCCGAGGCCACCGGCCCGGATCGGGCGGGTCGCGGGGCCTCGCGGGGCCGGGCTTGTCGTTCAGCCGGAGTGATCGTCAAAACCTGTGGGCCGAGCCGCTCGGACCGTCACCGGGATGACCGCGTTTCGCTGCTTCGATCCAGGTGACGATGGCTTCGGCGTCGACCGGCCGGGTGGTGTCGACACGCAGGGTCGTCTTCCCCGCGCCGGGCAGCCCGTTGACCAGGACAGCGAGTGGTCCCCTCATGCCGCCACCGCCTTGGCCGGCGGGCCGGTCGGGGCACTCGGCCGCTCTCTCGCCGTTCTGGAGCTTGTCTCGGGAGTGAGCTCTGCTGGGCCCTCGACTCGGGGGCGCCTGGGGAGAATGTGGACCATGGAGGGGAAGTGCAGGCTGCAGCGCCAGACGAGCAAGTGGGCACGCTTCGCCCAGGTCACCGTGCAGGTCACCATGCAGGGCGCCGTCCAGGGCGCCGTGCAGAGCGCCGTGGCCGACGAGCCGGACGTCAGGACGGGCGCCGACGTGTTCGGGTGGCTCGCCCGGTCCTACAGCGCCGAGGTATGCGCCGGCATCGCCGGTGATCAACGGATCCGGGAAGAGGCACAGGAAGGCGCTCGGTATGCGCTCATGCGTCTTCCTGCATCGGCCCGCGGCGTGCTCGTTTCCGTCATCGAGATCGTGGAGATCGTGACGGCCCCAGCAGACACGGGACCGGGCGACGTGAAGTTCGCTGCGGCACAGGCGGTCTGGCAAGCCGTCGGGTGGGCACCGGATCAGCCTCCCTGGATCGGTGATGACGGGAATCCCGTCTTCCCGTAGCGACGTGGGGGCCGCGATTGCGGCGGTGCTCCCCCCAAGGACGTCACTGGGCGCGGCCGGCCGGCCAACCCGTCGGGGCCTCGGCACGGATCTCGGCGGCCTGGAAGGTCACGTGCTTGCCCCGGCCGCCGAGTACGACCGTCCTCCCGGTGAGGCGGGCAGTCGTCGTAGGCCAGCCGGACCACGCATCCACCTCGAAGCCCGTCACGCCGAGGCACACCAGCACGAACCCGACCGCGTTGTGGCCCCGCTCTCGCCACAGGTCCGCAGCCCCGGCCGGGGCGCCGAAGGCGAAGAACCTCAGGGTGACCGAGGCCTCGCGTTCGTCGATCAGAACAGAGGTCAGTTCGTAGTCACTGAGTGGTGGTGGCGGACGGCCAAGAACCCCCCGGACCGTCTCGGGGCCGGTCAACTCGGCGGACCAGTCCTGGTCACCGTTCATAGAAGGCCTTCGCCGTCGTGGGAGGCAGTACCCGCTCCGGGTTCAGATGCTGGTCGAGCCGGCTCTCGAACCACCGCCGGGCCGTGGAGGGATCGGCGCCGCCGGAGCAGTACGCGTTGAGGTGGCCGACCTTGAGCGCCGCGTGCGCGGTGAAGTCCAGCGAGAGCCCCGGCCCGCTCACCGCGACCGCGATCCGGCGCTCCCGCCCCTCGGCGTAGCAGTCCAGCACGATGTCGACCACGCTGCCGCTGGGCACACCCCGCATCCGAAGGTCCTCACCCACACCCATGAACTCGATCTGCGCCTCGAACCGGTCACACCCGGCCTCCACCCACGCCGGAGGAGCATCGTCCGGGAAGCGCGGCAGCTCGACCCGCAACGTCACGCCGGCGCCGTACGGACTCAACTGCACCGACCTGAGCACCAGGCCTTCTAGGGGCGGCAGTTCGGAGTAGAGCGCGGTCAACCGCTCGGAGCCGACCAGGAGCTCCGACCACGCACCGGCCGTCATGGGGCACATCCCTTCCCTCGACGAGCGCTCTGAGCTGCGATGATATCCAGTGCGGCAATGTCAGGGAGCGCTGGTTCCGCAGCAGCCGAACGCACACTGCCGCCGGGTTCGCTGAGCGAGCGGCGCGCTCGAACGGCCGGCCACGGGCGAGGACGGGGACGGGGACGTCCGCGAAGCCGCACGCTCAGCGCTGGAGGCACCGGTCGGACCCCGGTGAGACAACGGTTGCGCGAGAAGTCGGCCGGGCCGACTTCTCGTGCCGAGGCCGAGCCCCTCAGTGGTGCCCGTGGCCCTCGTGTTCGCCGGCGTCGGGGCTGCCGCCCATCATGCGGAGCATCGGGGCGCCGCCGGTGCGGAGGAAGCGGAGGAGCAGCGCCGCGGCCACCAGCAGGAAGGCGATGTTGAGCCACGTCGTGTAGTTCCACTCGATGCCCGACATCGGGATCTCGGCGTCACGCTGGTCCGGCACCAGGCCGAGGACCCCGAACAGGAACTCGACCACGTACCCGGCGACGACCATCGCCGGGTAGAACGTGCCGAGCAGGAAGAGGGCCATCCGCGCCCCGTAGTACTTCCGGTAGATGTTGAGGATCGGCAGGATCAGCAGGTCGGCGAAGATGAACGCGACCACCCCGCCGAAGCTGATGCCGCCCTTCCACAGCACCACCGCCAGCGGCACGTTGCCGATCGAGCAGACGAAGGACGCGATCGCCACCAGCGGTCCGACCAGCGGCCCCCACAGCTTCCCCGCCAGCGGATGGTCGGCGAAGAAGAAGGCCTGCCAGAACGAGTCCGGGACCCAGGCGGCGATCGCGCCCGCGATGAGCAGGCCGATCACCAGGTCCTTGAGGATCGCCGCCCACTCCATCACGAACACGTGCGAGACCGAGGTGAGGCCGCGAGGGGACAGCAGCCGCCGGGCGAAGGAACCCTCGCCGCCCACCGACATGTCCATCGCCGCGTGCCCCTCCATCGACCCCGCCCGCCCGTACGACGCCTGTTGGCGCGCCTCGGCGAGCAGCCGGTCGCGCAGGAACAGCCGGAACAGCGCCGCGAGCAGCAGGATCATCACCGGCCCGCCGACGAACTCCGCCGCGGTGAACTGCCAGCCCAGCAACAGCGCCAGGATCACCCCGAGTTCGACGACCAGGTTGGTGGAGGCGATCTCGAAGGCCATCGCCGCCGTGAAGTTCGCGCCCTTGCGGAACAGCGACCGGGCGAGCGCGACGGCCGCGTACGAGCAGGAGGACGATGCCGCGCCCAGCGCCGAGGCGACGGAGAGGGTGCGCGGCCGGTCGTCGCCGAGCAGCCGTACCACCGTCGCCTTGTGGACCACCGCCTGGACGACCGCGGAGAGCAGGAAGCCGAGGATCAGCGCCCAGGTGATCTGCCAGGTCATCGATCCGGCGATGGACAGCGCGTGCAGGATCGCGTGCACGGCACTCCGCCTTCCCGAGTCTCACGTCCGCGCGACCATATACCTGGACGGGGTATGACGGAACCGTGCCGCGCCGTCGCCGGCGGCGCAAGTGGTGGCAAGCCGGCCGAGTGCGGCGTCCAGCGCGCCCCGGCGGCATCGCCCCCATCGGCATCGCCACCGTCGGCAGGTACCGGCCGCGGCACGAAGCTGCCGCCCCCACCGCCTCCTCCCCGTCGCACACCGGGCACAGAATCAACCGACCGCCCCCATACCCGACTCGGGCACGTCCCGATCCCAGGAGGAGTCATGCTGCTGCGCACCGGACGCCCGGCCGGACCGCTACGGACCGCCCCGCTCCCCACCGTCGAGACCCGCTCGCCCGGCGCCGACGTCCTCGACTACCTGCGCGCCGCCCGCACCACCGGCGGCCCCGTGCTGGACCTCGGCGCCGGCACCGGGCGATTCGCCGTCCCGCTCGCCCGCCAGGGCTTCGACGTCGACGCCGTCGACCGCGATCCGGCCCGGCTCGCCCGGCTCGGCACCTGGGCCAGCACCCTGCCCGACTCCCACCCCGGCAGGGTCACCACCATCCGCGCCGACCTCGCCGACCTCACCCTCCACCGCCGCTACGGCCTCGTCATGATGGCGGGCGGTCTCATCCTCGAACTCCCCGAAGCCGTAAGGCCGGTGCTGCTGCGCAAGATCGCCGCCCACCTGACCAGGAGCGGCGTCCTCGCCCTGGACTGGATCGCCCCCGACCAGCCCGGCGCCATCGCCACCCTGCCGGGCGACCTGCGCGCCTGCGGACTTCGCAGCCTGCGCCGCGACCGCCGACCGCTCGGCGGCGGCCGCTCCAGCGTCTTCCTGGTCTGCGGCCGCCGCGACTGACCGCCGGACGCCGCCGCTCCCGCTTCGAACGACCTTCAGCAGTAGCGGAGTTGCGCCGCCGACGGTCCTGACGAGACGTCAGATGGCCTGATGGCCGGGGCCGGGGAGGAGGCCGGGCCGCAGGGTGGCATCGACGCGGCCGCCGGGGAGGTGCTCGCCCGGGGCAGGCGGCCCCAGCCCCGGATTCCGGCTCCGCGACACCCTTCCACTTACCCTAGGGGGGTATGGTATGTTCTCCGGCGAAGCAGCCGCCCGGGCCACCCCGGGAGGCGTCGCACGCACTGACGACAGGAGCACACCATGAGCGAGACCACCGTCACCGTCGAGCCGGCCGCCACCGAGGGTTCCTGCTGCGGATCGTGCGGCACCGGTGCCGCCGAGGCCCCCGCCACCGCCGTCGCCGAGCGCACCGTGTTCCAGGTGAAGGGCATGACCTGCGGCCACTGCGTCAGCGCGGTGACCGCCGAGCTGAAGAAGCTCACCGACGTCACCGAGGTCGCGGTGGACCTCGCCACCGGGCAGGTCACCGTCGACAGCTCCGGGCCGCTGGCCGACACCGACGTCGCCGCCGCCATCGACGAGGCCGGCTACGACCTGGTCGGCCGCCTCGGCGCCTGACCCGCCGTCGGCCCGGACGCCAACTGCCGTACGACTCCGTGCGACGACTCCCGTCCGTCCGGGCCGACTCCCCTCCCACCGCACCCCGGTAAAGTGAGGACACTCCTCACCGCACGGGAACCGGAGACGGCCATGGCCAGCTACAGCCCCCACAAGGACGACTTCCTCAAGCGGCTGCGCCGCATCGAGGGCCAGATCCGCGGCCTGCAGCGCATGGTCGAGCAGGACACCTACTGCATAGACGTCCTCACCCAGGTCTCCGCCGCCAGCCGCGCCCTCCAGTCCTTCGCGCTGCAACTCCTGGACGAGCACATCGAATGCTGCGTCCGCGACGCGATCGCCGAGGGCGGCCAGGAGGCCAACGCCAGGATCCGCGAGGCCAATCAGGCCATCGCCCGGCTGGTCCGCTCCTGACCCGGACCCCGACGCAGGACACCCCGCACCGGCAGACAGGCCCGCACACCCCCGACGGCACCCGCCCGCCGGGGGTGCCGTGCGTTACGGGGCAGGGGTATGTCGGGGTGGGAGCATGTCGGAGGCAGGGGCGTGCAGCGCAGGGGCATGCGGGGCAGGGGTATTACCGGGCCGGGGTGTCCGCACCGCCCGCACCCGCCGCCGGCGCCCTGAGCAGCGGTAGGACGATCTCGTCCAGCACCTCGGCGACCACCTGGTCCGACGGCACATCACCCTCGATCAGGAAGGCGTCGCGCAGCAGGTCCAGCGGCAGCGACGCGACCCGCGGGGTGAGCCGCGCCGGGTCGATCTCGCCCCGCCCAACGGCCCGGCGCATGATCGCGGCCAGGGTGGCCACCGGGCCTTGCGCGGTGAGACCGCTGCGGAAGACGACACGCAGCTCGGGGACGCGCATCAGGTCGACCAGCAGGCCGTGGACGGCGTCGACCGGCAGGTCGTCGAAGCGGTGCAGCAGACTGCGCAGGAACAGCAGCAGGTCGGTGCGCAGGTCGCCGGTGTCGGGCGGCTCCAGGTAGTCCGGGGCGTTGCGGCCGAGGGCGGCCATCACCATTTCGACCCGGTTCGGCCAGCGGCGGTAGAGCACCGGCTTGCTGGTGCGGGCGCGGGCGGCGACGCCGTCCATGGTGAGCCGGTCGTAGCCGTGCTCGGCGAGTTCGGCCCAGACGGCGTCGAGGATCGCCGCTTCCAGCTCGTCCCCGCGCCGCCGTGGAATGCCCGCTCTTCCGCTTGTCACCGGTTCGGTACCCGATCCTCGTAGATACGTTGCGTTTCCTATCGGGGTCAGCTTACAGTCGAAGACAAGAAACGCGCCGTATCCTACGGCCGAGCGGAGGGGGACCCGCCATGCGCACCTCACCTACCACCGACATCCTCGTCGTCGGCGCCGGCCCGGTGGGCCTCGCGCTCGCCATCGGGCTGGCCCGCTCCGGCGTCGACTGCCGGATCATCGAGCGGGACGCCGGGTTCCGCACCGCCGGCGTCCGCGGCAAGGGCATCAACCCCCGCACGCTGGAGGTGTTCGACGACCTCGGCGTGGTCGATCAGATCCTCGACCGGGGGGCGCTCAACCTCAGGATCCGCTCCTACGAGGGCACCCGGCTGGTCCAGGAGGTCGACCCCGGGGCCACCCAGCCCCCGACCCCCGACCGCCCGTACGCCGGCATGCTGCTGATCGCCCAGCACCAGACCGAGGCCGTGCTGCGCGACCGGCTCGCCGAGCACGGCGTGAAGGTCGAGACCGGCACCGAACTGGTCGACTGCGCCCAGGACGCCGACGGCGTGCTCGCCACCCTCCGACAGGACGGCCGGACGACGCAGCTGCGCGCCCGCTACCTGATCGGCTGCGACGGCGGCCGCAGCACCGTCCGCAAGCTGGCCGGTATCCCCTTCCTCGGCGAGACCTGGGACGAGGAACGTTTCATCATGGCCTCGATGGACCTGGACGGCCTGGACCCGGACCACCTGCACATCTGGAACCACCCGAAGTTCGGCGGCGGCGCCATGACGCTCGTCCCGATGCGGCAGGACGGCACGTGGGCGGTGCACGCCGCCGTCGAACCGGACGAGCACGGCGAACTGCCCGCCCCCACCCTGGAGACCTTCCGCCGGCTCTTCGCCGAACGGGCCGGCCTGCCCGGGGTCCGGATGCACGAGCCGATCTGGTCCACCGTCTGGCGCCCCACCGTGCGACTGGTCGAGCGCTACCGCGACGGCCGGATCCTGCTCGCCGGGGACGCCGCCCACTGCCAGTCCGCGGCCGGCGGCCAGGGGCTGAACACCGGCGTCCAGGACGCCCACAACCTCGGCTGGAAGCTCGCCGCCGTACTGCGCGGCGCGCCCGAGGCGCTGCTCGACAGCTATCAGGACGAGCGCCTGCCGATCGCCCGGGCCAGCCTCGCCGCCACCTCCGCCCACCACAAGGCGGCGTTCAGCGGCGACGGCGCCAAGGTGCTCACCGACCAGTTCCGCACCCTGTCCGTCCAGGGCATCGACCTCACCGGACTCTCCGTCGACTACCGCGGCGGGCCGATCGGCCGCGACCTGGACACGGCCACCGGCATCCGGGCCGGCGACCGGGCCCCGGACGCCCCGTGCGCCACCGCGGACGGCACGCCCACCCGGCTCTTCGAGCTGTTCCGCGGCCCGCACTTCACCCTGCTGGCCTTCGGCGACCACCCGGCCCTGACCGACCCCGCCGAAGCGGCCGACCCCGCAGAACCGGCCGACCTCTCCGACCTCCCCGCCCTGCGGGTGGCCACCGTCCGCGACCCCGACGGCCACGCCGCCCGGGCGTACGGGGTGCACGGCGACGCCGTGGTGCTGGTCCGGCCGGACGGCTACGTCTCGCTCACCGGGGCCACCGCCGACCGGGCCACGCTCGCCGAACACCTGCGGGCGTTCGCCGTCTGACCCGGGGTTGACCCGCCCGGGGCTCACAACCCCGGCGGGCGTCAACCCCGCCCCGCCGCCCGCTCATCCGCGTCGGCGAGCCGGAAGAACACCACCGGAAGCCCGAGTTCGATCCCCATCAGCACCAGCTGGAACCAGTGCGGCCGCCCGTCCACCGCGAGGCCCAGCACCCGGCCGAGGCCGCCCAGCAGGAACACCGCCGCCAGCCACCGCACCACCCGCGCCGGCACCGGCGCCTGCCGGGCGGCCCAGATCCAGGCCGCGCCGTAGCCGGCGAAGACCGCGCCCATGAAGCGGCCGAAGCTGTCGACCGTCGGGCCCGGGTCCGCGATCCCGGGGAACCCGACGGCGCCGCCCAGCAGGTGTTCGAACCCGATCGCCACGCAGGCGACCCCCATCGTCCATGCGAGTACCCGCAGTGCCTTCGCCATGAGCCGACCACCATCCCATTCAGTGCCTGACGGATCGCCAGGCACTGGTTGACACGTGTCTACCAAGCCGGACTCCACGCTAGCCCCCGCTGGTAGACACGTGTCAAGTAGCCTGTCCGGCATGCCAATCCACGAATCCGGCATGCCGGTCCAGGAGCGCCGCTGGCGCCTCTCCCCCGACGAACGCCGCGCCCAGCTGCTCGCCGTCGGCGCCCGGGCCTTCGCCGCCCGGCCGTACGAGGAGGTGCTGATGGAGCAGGTCGCCGAACAGGCGGGGGTCTCCCGCGCCCTGCTCTACCGGCACTTCACGAGCAAGCACGAGCTGTTCGCGGCGGTCCACCGGAAGGCCTCGGACGACCTGCTGGCCCGGACCAGGTTCGACCCGGCCGACACCCTGGTCGAGCAGTTGGTCGAGGGCATGGACGCCCACCTGGACCACTTCGTCGCCAACCGGCACACCGTGCTGGCCGCCAACCGCGTGCTGGCCGGGGATCCGGTGATCCAGACCATCATCACCGAGGAACTGGACGCCCTGCGCGGCCGGCTGCTCACCGTGCTGCCGCTCGCGGACGAGGGCGCGCGACTCGCCGTCTCCCAAGTCCTGCGCAGCTGGCTGGTGTTCGTCCGGGTGCTGGTCGTGGACTGGCTGACCGAGCCCAGCTGCACCCGCACCGAACTGCGCGACGCCTGCATCGGCGCCGTGCTGGGCGCGCTGCGTCCGCTGCTGCCGGCCGACCCGGCACCCGAGTGGGGGCGTTGAGACACCGTACGGAGGGTTCGGGGGCGTACCATCGGGCCGAAACGGGAAAACCGTCCTAAGGATCCAATTCCCTCAGAAAATATGACAGTTGGATGCCCGTGCCCCGCAGCGCCGCCGACCCCGAAGGATTCCATGTCCTCCGCCGCAGCCGACACCGGCACCGAACCCGGCACCGAGACCTACACCGAGACCGACACCTGCACCGAACCCCGGCAGAGCCACCCGCTCCCCCCGCTCCACCGGCTCCCCGTCACCCCCGCCCAGCCGCCGCACCCGACCACCCTCCCGGACGGCACCCCCGCCTGGCTCGTCACCCGCTACCACGACGTCCGGCAGGTCCTCGGCGACCCCCGCCTCACCCGGAGCGGCCTGCACGAGGTCGGCACCGCGGGCAGCACCGCCGACGTGGCCGCCAACCCGGCCTCGCTGTTCAACCAGGACGGCGCCGCCCACCGCCGCCTGCGCGCCACCGTCCAGAAGGCGTTCACCCCGCGCGCCATCGCCGGCTGGCAGCCCTGGGTCGCGTCCGCCGTCCGGCAGACCGTGGACGCGCTGCTCGCCGCCGGTCCGCCCGCCGACCTGGTCACCGCCTTCACCCGGCCGGTGCCCTTCGCGGTCACCACCCGGCTGATGGGGCTCGACGGGGACGGCCCCGACCGGCTGGACGAGCGGCAGCTGCGGCACTGGACCCTCGCCCTGCTCGCCCAGGGCGGCGACCCGACGCCGGAGCAGGGCCGGGCGCTCGCCGAATTCGGCGCCTTCACCGAGGAGTTGATCGAACGCCGGCGTCGCGCGCCCGGGCCGGACCTGGTCAGCCGCCTGGTCCGGGCCGCCGACCAGGACGGCGGCATCCCCGCCGACGCCCTCGCCTTCCTCGTCCTCGGGCTCACCGCGAGCGGCAACGAGAGCGTCACCGGCGCTCTCGGCAACGCCCTGGTCTACCTCCTCGGCGAGCGCCCCGAGCACTGGCCCCGGCTGGCCGACCCGGGCATCACCGAGCACACCGCCGAACGCCTGCTGCACTTCATCCCGTTGGGGGACGACGAGGCCACCGTGCGCCGCGCCACCGCCCCGGTCGAGGTCGGCGGCGTGACCATCCCGACCGGGGCCGTCGTCGCCGCGAGCCTCGGCAGTGCCAACCGCGACCCCGCCGTCTTCCCCGCCGGGATCGCGGCCGACCTCGCCGCCCCGCTCGACGCCCCCACCCTCGCCTTCAGCGTCGGGCCGCACTTCTGCATCGGCGCCTGGCGGGTCCGGCTGGAGATGCGCGAATCCCTCCGCCGGCTGGCCACCGCCCTGCCCGGTCTGCGCCTCACCACCCCGGTGGAGCAGCTCGGCTGGCAGCTGGGCGGCACCACCCGCAGCCCGGCCGCGATCCCGGTCAGCTGGTGAGGCCGGTCGGTGAGGCCGGTCGGTGAGGCCTGGTCGGTGAAGTCAGTCGGTGAGGTCAGCCGTCCAGCAGGGCGCGCTCCCAGTGCGCCTCCCGCTCCTCGATGTACTCGGCGTCGCCGCGCCAGGTGTCGCCGTGGCCCTCCGCCCACAGCCGCGCCCAGGGCTGCTCGCCCCGGCCGGCCCGGTCCCGCAGGAAGTCGTGCATGGAGCGGGCGCGCCGCCCCAACAGCGGTACCAGGCGGCGCCGTTCGGCCTCGTCGAGCCCGTACGCGTCGCCGAAGACCCGCAGCCGCTCCCCGGCGTCGGCGGGCCGCCAGGCCGGGTCCGTCCGCAGCGGGACGAAGCCGTGCAGCGCGTAGGCGACGTCCCACAGCCGGGAGCCGGGGGCCGCGACGTCCCAGTCGATGAAGGTGAACCGCCCGTCCCGGCCGGCCACCAGGTTCCACGGTGCGAGGTCGTGGTGGGCGATGATCCCACCACCCTCCCCATCCCCGTCCCCGCCACCGTCCTCGCCATCGCCCGTGCCTTCCCCCTCGTCCGGGATCAGCACCTGCCAGCAGGCGTCCGGCGGGGGCGTGAAGTCCCTGACGGCGTCGTGGAACTCGCGGACCAGCCGGGCCACGTCCGCCAGCCGGTCGCGCGGCCGCACCAGGGCGAAGCGGTCGGGCCAGACCACCTCGCCCGGGACGAAGTCGAGCACCTCCCGCCCCTGGTCGTCCAGCCCCAGGGCCCGGGGCGCGCCCCGGAAGCCCACCGCGTGCAGGTGCCCGAGCAGCGCGTGCACGGCCGGGGTCCACGGCCCGGCCGGGCGCCGGACGGTGTCGCCGACCCGTACGACCCCGGCGCTGACGTTGCCGCCCGTCAGCGGCTGTTCCTCCGCAGGGCTCATCGTTACGCCCACAGTCCCTCGCCCAGCACCCCGCCCTCCCGGGCCCCCGGCAGCACGTACACCACCGCCGAAGCCGTGTGCACCAGGAACGGGTTGAGCGCGTCCTTGGCCGCCAGCCGGTTCTGCACCCGGGTGAACTGCTCCGGGTCCCGCACGAAGGCGCAGAACAGCAGGCCCCGGTCGTCGGGGGCGTCGTCGTAGCTGTAGCCGCGCCGCAGCATCCGGGCGCCGGAGTCCAGCCGGGGGCTGCTGAGGCGGACATGGGCACTGTTGGGGATGACGTACGAGCCGTCCGGGTTCTTGGCGTAGATGTCCGGGTCGTCGTGCTCGGCCGCGCCGGTGAGCGGGGTGCCGTCGGTGAGACGGCGGCCCATGGCCAGGTTGCGGCGGTCCTCGGGCAGGGCGGCGAAGCCGGCGGTGTCCATCCGGATGCGGCGGTAGACCAGGACGGTGCCGTGCCGGTACGGGCCCGGCGGGCCCCAGACCCACTGCTCGGCCTCCGTCGGGCTCGGGTTGGCGGTGCCGTCCTTGTAACCGAAGAGGTTGCGCGGCGTGCTGCCCGGGGGTGTGCGCGGCAGGAAGCCGGGCTGGGTCCACCGCACGCTCGCGCCGGCCGATCGCGCGACCGCGCCGAGGAGTTCGGCGACCACGGTCAGCGGCCAGCGGTCGGCGGCGCACAGCTGCACCAGCAGGTCGCCGCCGCCGCGCGCCGGGTCGAGCCGGTCCCCCGGGAAGGCCGGGAGGTCCGCCAGCGCGGGCGGGACGTTCAGCCCCAGCCGGGTGGCGAGCCCCGGCCCGACCCCGACCAGGGTGCTGAGCCGGGCCGGCTCCCCGCCCTGGAGGCGCGGGTCGGCCGAGGTGCCGCCCGCCGCCTCGGCGAGCACCCGGGTCAACTCCCCCAGCAGGGAGCGCAGTGCGGCCCTCCCGTCCGAGGTGGCGGCGGGCGCCAGGTCGAGGGCCAGCAGCAGGGTGGCCGGCTGCTGCGGGGCCGTCACCCCGGCCTGCCGCTCGCCGTGGAACGGCACCTCCGGGGCCACCGGGGGCTCCGGAGGCGGGGAGGCGGACCGCCCCTGCCCCAGCGCCACGACCCCCGCGCCGACTCCGGCGGCCAGCACCGCACCCCCGCCCGCGATCAGTGCCCTCCGGTCCACACCGTTCCTGACGGCCCCCGGCTGTTTCCGCGCCTTTCCGGTTTCGGCATGCATGACCGACATTGGAGACGATAGAACACCCCGTATGCAACTTTTGACTGGCTGTCAATCCGTCTCCGAAGCACCGATCCGCCGTGGCCGTCGCCGAGTCCGCGCCCTGCCCACCCTGCTGGTCGCCGCCCTCGCCCTCGCCGGCTGCTCCTCCGCCGGCGGCTCCTCCTCGGACGCCCGGCACCCGGACGGCACGGTGGTCCGCGTCCCGCAGGACTTCCCGTCCATCCAGAAGGCGGTGGACGTCGCCCGCGAGGGCGACACCGTCCTGGTCTCCCCCGGCACGTACCAGGAGAGCGTGCGGATCACCAAGGCCCGGATCGTGCTGCGCGGCACCGACCGCAACACGGTGCTCCTGGACGGCGGCGTCCGCCTGGTCAACGGTGTCACCGTCACCGGCCCCGGCTCGGTGGTGGAGAACCTCACCGTGCACGGCTACCTCGCCAACGGCGTGCTGTTCACCGGCGTCACCGACGAGAAGCTCCAGCAGCGCGGCGCCGGCGGCTCCGCCTACAACCCGTTGGACACCACCCGCTTCCCCGCCGTCCAGGGCTTCCGGGCGACGAAGGTCACGGCTTACAACAACGGTCTGTACGGCATCTACGCCTTCGACGCCCGGGGCGGGATCATCGAGGACTCCTATGCCTCCGGCGGCGCCGACTCCGGCATCTACGTCGGCCAGTGCAAGCCCTGCGACACCCTGGTCCGCGGCAACACGGTGGAACGCAACGCGGTCGGCATCGAGATCACCAACGCCTCGGACAACCTCCACTTCCTCGGCAACCGGGTGGTCGGCAACCGGGTCGGCGTCACCGTCAACTCCAACGACCTGGAGGCGCTGGCCCCCCAGCACGGCGCCGTGATCGCCGGCAACGCCGTCACCGACAACAACGCCTCCGACACCCCCGAGCAGGCCGACGGCGGCTTCGGCATCGGGATCGGGATCGGCGGCGGCACCGCGAACCGGGTCGAACGCAACCTGGTCAAGGGCAACCGCGCGGCCGGCGTCATCATCACCGACCCGCCCGGCCACCCGGCCGCCGGCAACCGGATCCAGGGCAACCGCACCGAGGGCAACGGCGCCGACCTCGTCCTCGCCTCGGCCGACCCCGGCAACTGCTTCACCGGCAACCAGCCCGCCACCCAGAGCCCGGACGGCCTGGAAGCCCTGGCCGCCTGCGAGGCCAAGAGCCACAGCCCGCTCACCGCCGGCCGCGCGGCCCCGGTCCAGGCCCCGCCCGGCGTCCCCTTCAACCAGGTCCAGGCTCCGCCCGCCCAGCCGTCGCTGCCCGACCCCAACGCCCCCGGCCGCCCGGCCACCGACCTGCCCGGCCCGGTCGACCCGGACGCCTACCCGCTGCCGGCGACCGCCGACGCCGTCCTCCGGCACTGACCCGCCGCCCCCGGGTGGGCCCCGGCCGCCGAAGCACTGCGGGCCCGCCCGGCTCTCCCCGGCTCCCCCGGCTCCTCTGATGCCCCTGACTCCCCCGACTCCCCGCTCCCAGTCCTTGCCCGTTCCTTTGCCCAAGCACCACTCGGCCGTGCGGCATGATCGGTACCGATCAACCGCCGACCGAGGAGCCCGGATGAACCGCCCCGCGCGCACCGCCGCCGTGGCCGCACTGGCCCTGCTCGCCACCGCCGGCTGCTCGGCCGCCCCCGCCCGGGCCCGCGACCGCCCGCCCACCGGCCCCGCATCCGCATCCGCCGCATCCGCCGCGGCCACCGCCGCACCGAGCGGATCGGTCGCCTGGAGCGGCGGGTTCCGCGGCTACGGCACCCCGCAGTGGCAGCGCGCCTGGGGCGTGGCCGGCCAAGGCGCCTGGGGCGCGGCGGACTTCGGCGCCGTCGACGACCCGGCCGCCCCCGGCGGCGGCCCGGCGCTGCGGGTGACGTACGGCGCGGGCTCCTCCGCCGACTCCTGCACCGACTGCCCCAACCCGGGCGGCGGCCAGTTCTACACCGACCTGAACACCCTCGGCCTGTCCGCGCTCGCCCAGGGCCCCACCCTGGACCTCAAGTACTCCGTCCGGTTCCCCGCCGGCCGCGACTGGGGCAAGGCCGGCAAGCTGCCCGGCCTGTACGGCGGCACGATCGGCCAGGAGTCCGGCGGCAACCACGGCGCCGGCTGGTCCACCCGCTACATGTGGCGCACCGCCAAGGGCAGCCCCGACAACGGCGAGGTCTACCTGTACACCCCGACCGACTCCGGCCCCACCGGCTACGGCGTGGACGAGGGCCTGGGCGACTGGCACTTCCAGGCGGACGGCCGCTGGCACACCGTCGAGCAGCTGGTGAACCGCCGCACCGGCGACATCACCGTCTGGTACGACGGCCGTCAGGTGCACGCGGCCACCGGCACCGCCTCCGGCATCGGCTCGATCCCCTTCGGCGGGGTGCTGTTCTCCACCTTCTACGGCGGCCACGACACCAGTTGGGGCCCGGCGAGCACCCAGCAGGCGTACTTCGCGGACTTCTCGCTCTCCGCCGGCGTCCAGCACTGACGGGCGGCTGGGCCGGGGTGTGCGGTCCGGCGATCTCGCTGTACGCGCCGAACTCCGGCTGGACGGCCCGGGAGTTCGCGCCGAACGCCCGGCTGTACGGTGTGGTGGTGGCCGCCGTCTCGCCGGCGGCCAAGGGGCTGCGCCCGAACTGAGCGCGTCCGCCTGGGGGTTGGTGACCGCGGCACTGGCCGGCGCGGCGGTGGCGAACCGGCTGCCGGCCGCCCGGGTGCCGGAGCGGCGAGCCCGCGCGGTGGTGCTGGGGCCGGCCCTCGCGGGCGGTCTGACCACCTCGTCAAGGGGGTTTCCGGACTCTGAGACCTCCGGCTGGGAATGCTCTGTGAAGGGGCGGCCAAATCTGTAGCGGTCATGCCATACTGCGTCGGTGACTCCAGCCAGCCCAGCGACATCCGCGCCCCGCACCAGGCCCCAACTGGGCCGGAAATTCGCCATGCTGTGGTCGGCCTCGTCGATCTCAGCGGTCGGCGACGGCATGCGTGACTCGTCGCTGCCGCTGCTCGCCCTGGCCATCTCGGACTCCCCGTCCTCGGTGTCCGTCGTCGCGGTGGCCGGATCGCTGCCCTGGCTGCTGATGGCCCTGTTCGGCGGCGTCATCGCCGACCGCTTCGACCGCCGCCGGCTGATGTGGACGATCGACCTCGGCCGGGCCGCCATCGTGCTGGGCTTCGCCGCCTGGGTCTTCTCCACCACCCCGCCGCTGGCCCTGCTCGCCGCCCTGGCCTTCATCCTCGGCTGCGGTGAGACGGTGTTCGTCAACGCCGCCACCTCGACCATCCCGGACGTGGTCCGCTCCGACCAACTGGACGTCGCCAACGGCCGGCTGCAGGGCGGCCTGCTGGTCGGCCGGATGATCGGCCCGCTGGTCGGCACCACCCTGTTCGCCCTCGCCGCCGGCTACCCGTTCACGGTGGACGGCCTGTCCTTCGCGCTCGCCGCCATCCTGGTCGCCCTGACCGGCCGCTCCGGCGCGCCCCGGGCGAAGTCCGAGCGCCGGGTGATGACGGAGGTCCGCGAGGGCGTCCGCTGGCTGTACCGGCACCGGCAACTGCGCCTGGTCGCCTCGCTCTCCGCCCTGGCCGCCGGTGCCTCCTCACTCGGCATCACCATGATGGCGCTACTGGTCACCCGGACCCTGCACGAGCCCACCTGGGCCTACGGCGCCGTCCTGGCCACCGGCGTGGCCGGCGGCACGGCGGCCAGCATGCTGGCCGGCCGGATCAGCGAACGGCTGAGCCGGCGGGCCCGGATCACCCTCTCCTTCGTCCTGATGGGCTCGTCGCTGCTGCTGATGGGCCTGAGCCCCTCGGTGTTCGTGGTGGCGCCGCTGTTCGCGGTCGGCAACTTCGGGGTGGTCACCTGGAACGTCCAGGCGATCTCGCTGCGCCAGCAGACCGTGCCGAAGGAGCTGCTCGGCCGGGTCAACAGCTGCTACCTGATGCTCTCCCGGATCGGGATGCTCATCGGCGCGAGCCTCAGCGGCTGGATCGGCTCCACCGTCAGCGTCCGCACCCCGATCGTGATGGCCGGCGCCCTGATCCTCGCCGCGCTGGTCGCGATCCCGCGGATGGGCGACCTCGAACCCGCCCCGGCGCCCGCCGCCGAGGAGCAGCCGGTCGAGCAGCCGGCCCGCTGACCCCACCGCGACCCGTTTCCGTCCTCATGAGCGCACCTGCGCACACGCCCTACGATGGCGCCATGAGTTCCGGCACCCCCATGGCAGATGCGCACCGCTCGCAGCAGCGGGCCGAGGCCCGGCTGGACGTCGCCGCGTCCGTGCTCTCGCTGCTCGCCGACCGCACCCGGCTGGCGCTGCTGGAGCGCCTCGGCCGGGGCGAGGCGGACGTGACCACGCTGACCGAGGCGACCAGCGCCGCCCGCCCCTCGGTCAGCCAGCACCTGGCCAAGCTGCGCCTGGCCGGGCTGGTCGCCACCCGCAAGGACGGGCGGCGGGTGGTCTACTCGCTGCGGCACGGGCACCTGCGCCGGCTGGTGGACGAGGCGCTGAACGTCGCCGACCACCAGATCGGCCACCTGCCGCCGCACGACTGAGCCCGACCCCCTCCCCGGCGCCGGCCGTCCCCTCGGAAATAGGTGCACAAGTACGCACGCATTGGCTACGATGGGCACACCGCCACCCCCTCGCCGCCCCGGGACGGGCCCATGCTGACCGTGCTGCGCAACCGCACCTACCGCCATCTGTTCACGGCCCAGGTCGTCGCCCTGGTCGGCACCGGCCTGGCCACCGTGGCGCTCTCGCTGCTGGCGTACTCGGTCGCCGGGAGCGACGCCTCGGCGGTGCTCGGCACCGCACTGGCGATCAAGATGATCGCCTACGTGACCGTCGCACCGGTCGCCGGAGCACTCGCCGGGCGGATCCCCCGGCGCACCCTGATGGTCGGGATGGACCTCACCCGGGCCGGGGTCGCACTCACCCTGCCGTTCGTGGACCGGGTCTGGCAGATCTACCTGCTGATCTTCCTGCTCCAGGCCGCCTCCGCCGCCTTCACCCCGACCTTCCAGGCCACCATCCCGGAGGTGCTGCCCGCCGAACGCGACTACACCCGGGCGCTGTCGATGTCCCGGCTGGCCTACGACCTCGAATCGCTGTTCAGCCCGGCGCTCGCCGCGCTGCTGCTGTCGGTGATCCCGTACAACTGGCTGTTCGCCGGGACGACGGCGGGCTTCCTCGCCTCCGCCGCCCTGGTCGTCTCCGTCGTCCTGCCCAAGCCCGAGCCCGAGCCCAAGCCCGTGCCCGAGCCCGAGCCCGAGCCCGTGCCCGAGCCGCAGGCCGCACCGCAGCGCACGGCGCAGGCCGCACCGCAGCCCACGCCGGCCGACCGTGGCGGCGGGCTCTACCGCAGGGCCGCCTTCGGCACCCGGCTGTTCCGGGCCACCCCCCGGCTGCGGGCGCTGCTCGCACTGGACCTCGCGGTGGCGGCGGCCGGCGCGATCGTCTTCGTCGACACCGTCAACGTGGTCCGCGACCACTTCCACCGCCCGGCCGGGGCCGTCTCACTGGCGCTCGGCGCGTACGGCGTCGGCTCGATGCTCGCCGCGCTGCTGCTGCCCCGGCTGCTGGCCCGGGTCGGCGACCGGTCCGTGATGCTGCCCGCCGCCTTCGCCCTGCCCTGCGTGCTGGCCGCCGTCACCGTGATCACCGCCGCACCGGCCGGCCCGGGCGGCTGGTACGCCCTGCTCGCCACCTGGGCCCTGGTCGGCGCCGGCAGCTCGGCCGTCCTGACGCCCAGCGGCCGGGTCCTCCGCCGCTCCGCCGCCGACCCCGACCTGCCCGCCGCCTTCGCCGCCCAGTTCTCCCTCTCGCACGGCTGCTGGCTGCTCACCTACCCGCTGGCTGGCTGGCTCGCCGCCGGCGCCGGCCTCCCGGTCACCGCCGTCGTCCTGGGCGCGGTCGCGCTCGCCGCCGCACTGGCCGCCACCGCCCTGTGGCCCGCCCGCGACCCGGACGCCCTCCCCCACCTCCACGCCGACCTGCCCGCCGGCCACCCCCACCTCACCGACGCCCACCCGGCCGCCGGCGGCGCGTGGCAGCACGGCCACCACTACGTCATCGACCAGCACCACCCCAGCTGGCCCCGGGCCCACCGCGCCGCGCTCGCCTGGCGGCCGCGAGGGTCTAACCCCGGGTCACCTCGATCCGGTGCGCGGCCATCGCCGCGATCAACCGCTCCGGCTCGTCGGGGGTGATCACCGGCTTGACCCGCCCGCCGAGGTCGAGGACGAAGGCGACGCTCTTGTCCACCCGCCCCAGGTCCAGGTTGAAGTAGTGCACGAAGTCCCCGGAGCCCCAGATCCGCCACCGCCCGCCGAGCCGGGTCAGCGGCACCTGCTGCAGCCCGCGGATCCGCTCGTACGGGATGCGCTTGGCGGACGCCAGCGGGAAGTAGTACCGGCGAATCACGAGCTCACGCGGGGTGCACGTCACCAGACCGTCGTTGTACATGCGGGCCAGGCTAGACCCGGGCCCCGCCGCGAGTGCCGCCATCGAAGGCCGGTCCGGGCAGGTCCGCCCGGACGTCGCATTGGGGGGACTACCTGGTGATACGCATTCCGCCCGCCGCCCGCCGCCTACCGCCGACGCGTCGGCCGGGGCACCCCGGACCATCGGGGTGCCCCGGCCGACGCCGCCCGCCCCCCCTGCGGTCAGCCGCCGCCGATGAACCCGAGCAGGGCCCGGAAGTCGAACGGCTCCCGCGCGGGCAGCCGGATGTCCCTCAGGTGCGGGGACCCGGCCTCCGTCGTCACGGCTCAGCCCTCCGCACGGGTGGCCGGCGCACCGGAGCCGAACGGCGCGCACCACGCCTCGGACAGCGCGTTCAGCACCCCGAGCGCGGCCCCGCGCGGGGCGGGCGCGAAGAACGCGGCGTCGGCCCGCTCCACCGCCTCCATCGCGTCCACCAGCAGCGCCGCCGCGGCCCCGGTGACCCGCACCCGCTTGGCCCGGCTGTCCGCCGGATCGGGCACCCGCTCGACCAGCCCCTTGCCCTCCAGGGTGCGCAGCACCTGGCTGGTCATCATCGGATCGGTGCCGGAGTGCTCGGCCAGCCGCCGCTGGGTGGGCGGCCCCTCCTGCTCCCCGAGCCGGCCCGCCCCGGCCAGCAGCACGAACTGCACATGCGTCAGGCCGTACGGCCGCAGCGCGGCGGCGAGCGCCCGCTGCCAGCTCAGCGTGACGCGCCAGAGCAGGAAGCCCGGACTCTCCCCCGGCTTCGCGGCCCGCTCGAACCCGGCCTCCGACCCGTTCCGCACGACGGACGGTTCCCCCATGGTGCTCACTCCCCCTCGATCTACTATGCGCATTTACCATATCGGCCGCAGTCCCCCCTGGCGAGCCCTTTTACCCTTCCCGACCTCCCCTCAGCGCTCCCCTCAGCGCTCCCGGCCGCGCGCCTTCAGCGGCGCGTCCGGCAGCTCCGGGGCGGCCAGCCGGGCACCGTCGTAGCCGTGGACCTCACCGAAGCGGTCGCCGGTCATCCAGTCGGCGCGGGCCCGGGCGATGTCCTCGGTCGAGCGGCCGATGAAGTTCCACCACATGACGATCCGCTCCTCGAAGGGCGCGCCGCCGAGGAGCAGCGCCGAGGCCTCCGAGCGGGCGAGGAGCGGGAGTTCGCGGCGGCCGCAGCCGAGGTAGAGCAGCGAGCCGGGTTCGACCGGGACGCCGTCGACGTCGATCCGGCCGGTCATGGCGAGGACGGCGTACTCGAACCCGGGGACCAGCGGGAGACGCAGGTCCGTCCCGTCGGCGAGGGCGAGGTCGGCGCCGACCAGCGGGGTGTGGGTGGTGCCCGGGGAGGTGGCGGTGTCCAGGGTGCCGAGGATGACGGTGGCGCGCAGGCCCGGGGCGGTGACCACGGGCAGTTCGGGGTGGTGCTCGAAGGAGGGGGCGGTGTGCCGGTGGGCGTCCGGGAGGGCGACCCAGAGCTGGGCACCGTGCAGGAAGCGGGCGTGCGGGCGCGGGGACTCCTCGGAGTGGGAGATCGCCCGGCCGGAGGTCATCAGGCCCAGCTCGTAGGGCCGGATGGCCTGCAGGCTGCCGAGGCTGTCGCGGTGCAGCACCTCGCCCTGGTGGAGCCAGCTGACCGTCTGCAGGCCCGTGTGCGGGTGCGGCGGGACCCGCATGCCGGGCTCGCCGGCGATGTCGTCCGGGCCGTAGTGGTCCACGAAGCACCAGGCGCCGACCATCCGGCGACCCAGACTGGGGAGCAGTCGACGCACCATCGTGCTTTCGCCGAGCGGGACTTGACGACCCGTCAGCAAGTCCTTCACCGGCCCGCCGCTGGCCTCGCGGCCGCAGTCGGTCGGGGCGGGCCTGAGGTCGAGGTTGCTCATCGCGGTACCACCACCGTACGAGGAGGGCCGGGCGGGAGAGGCGTACACCGTCACCGATCATCCGGCACGGTACGACGTTCCTCCACCCGCGCCCGGCCATCCGGCGGTGCGGCCGCTCCGGGCGGGCGGGCGCCTCAGTGCTCGCAGGCCCACCAGGCGACCGCCGAGGACTTGTCGGCCAGCTCGCGCAGGTTGCGGACGGCCGCGGCCGGGTCCTCCGCCCCGTAGACGGCCGAGCCGGCCACGAAGACGTCCGCGCCGGCCTCGGCGCAGCGCTCGATGGTGGCCGCGGAGACGCCGCCGTCGACCTGCAGCCACAGCTCCAGGCCGTGCCTGGCGATCAGCTCCCGGGTGCGGCGGATCTTCGGCAGCATGATGTCCAGGAAGGCCTGGCCGCCGAAGCCGGGCTCGACCGTCATGATCAACAGCATGTCCAGCTCGGGCAGCAGGTCCTCGTACGGCTCGATCGGGGTGCCCGGCTTGAGCGCCATCGAGGCGCGGGCGCCCTTGGCCCGGATCTCGCGGGCCAGCCGGACGGGCGCGGCGGCGGCCTCGACGTGGAAGGTGATCGAGCCGGCACCGGCCTCGATGTACTGCGGGGCCCAGCGGTCCGGGTCCTCGATCATGAGGTGGCAGTCGAGCGGGATGTCGGTGGCCCGGGCGAGCGACTCGACCACCGGGACGCCCAGGGTCAGGTTCGGCACGAAGTGGTTGTCCATGACGTCCACGTGCAGCCAGTCGGAACCCCGGACGGCCTCGGCCTCGTCGGCGAGCCGGGCGAAGTCCGCGGACAGGATGCTGGGGTTGATCTGGGCCATGACCGACTACCTTCGTACGGGGGTTTGCGAGGGCCGGACGCCCGAGGGCGCCCGCGTCCCATCATCTCGTGCCGGGCCACCGGCGGGCGCACCCCCGGTGCGCCGCGTGACGGTGATCACACCCGCTCCGGGGGTTACCGGGGCCGCTGCCGTGGCCATCAGCACCTGAGCGGTCGGGTGCCCGCCCGGCCGCCCCGGCCGGCCGCGTCCGCCTGGTCGCCCCGGCCGGCCGTCGAGCCCCCACGAGGAAGGCCTCCCGATGTCCGATCCCGCCGTTCCCCCCGCCCGCGCCCTGTGGTGGCTCTACGAGCCGGTGCACGCCGTCACCTTCCTCCAGCCCGAGAGCCGGGTGGCCTTCGAGGCGGCCGGGCTGGACGGCGGCTGGCGCGGTTACTTCGCCGCCCGCTCGGCCCCGCTCGGTGCGGTGGACGCCCCGCCGGTGATCGCCGCGTTCTTCAGCTTCGCCCCGGCGATGGTCGAGCACGCCCTGCCCGAGGCGTGGACCCACGCGAGCCCTGAGCAGGCGCTGGCCGCCCGGGCCGGCGGCTCGGCGGCGGCGCTGACCCGACTGCTGGCACAGGTGGAGCCCGGGCGGATCGAGTCGGCGGCGACGGCCCTGGAGGAGGCGGTGGCCCGGCTGGACTGTGCCGGCCGGGTGCTGGCCGCCGCCAACGCCGCGCTCCCCCGGCCCGCCGACGCCCACGGGCGGCTGTGGCAGGCCGCGACCGTGCTGCGCGAGCACCGCGGGGACGGCCATGTGGCCGCGCTGGTCACCGCCGGGCTGGACGGCTGCGAGGCGTCGGTGCTGCACTGCGCGGTGGACGCCCGCCGCCAGGTGCTCCAGCCGATGCGCGGCTGGACGGACCAGGAGTGGGAGGCCGCCGCCGCGCGCCTGGCCGAACGCGGCTGGCTGACCGCCGCCGGCACGGTCACCGAACTGGGCCGGATCCGCCGCCAGGCCCTGGAGGCGGCCACCGACCTGGCCGCCGGCCGGGTCTGGGAGGGGCTGCCGGACGGCGAACTCGACCGCCTGACCGCCGTGTTGCGGCCGATCGCGGCACTCTGCCGCGCACAGCTGCCGGTCAACCCGCTCGCGATGCCGCCGGTGCGGCAGTAGCCGGCGCGCGGCGGCCCTCGCCCGCCCCCGTGACCGCCCTTTCACCCGCCCCCACGGTCGCTGAGTGACCGGCATCACATCCCGCCGGGGATTACCGGGACCGCCCCCGTGGTCATCAGCAGGTGAACGGACCACGCACCCGCCCGAGCTGCCCCCGCACCCCGCCGCTCGGGTGACCACCCGTGCCGTGCCGTGCCGACCAGTCAAGCTCCCCGCCCGGAGCCCCGTCCCAGGGAAGGTCTCCCGATGGCCGATCTCGTCCATCCCGCCCGCGCGCTCTGGTGGCTCTTCGAGCCGGTGCACGCGGTCACCTACTTCCAGCCCGAGTGTCTCGACTCCTTCGAGGAGGCCGGGCTGCGCGGCTTCTGGCGCGGCTACTTCGCCGGGCGCTCGGCCCCGCTCGGCGCGGTGGACGCCCCGCCGGTGATCGGCGCGTTCTTCAACTTCGCCCCGGCGATGGTCGAGCGCGCCCTGCCCGCGGTCTGGTCGCTGGCCGGCCCGGAGGAGGCGCTGGCCGCCCGCGGCAAGGGTGCCGGCGCCGCGCTGGCCCGGCTGCTGGAGCACGTGGACCGGGGCCAGGTGGAGCGGGCGGTCGAGACGCTGGAGCAGGCCGCGGCCCGACTGGACTGCGCCGGCCGGGTGCTGGCCGCCGCCAACGCCGCGCTCCCGCCGCCGACCGGCCTGTACGAGCGGCTCTGGCGGGCCGCCACCGTGATGCGCGAGCACCGCGGGGACGGCCATGTGGCCGCGCTGGTCACCGCCGGGCTGGACGGCTGCGAGGCGCTGGTGATGCGCTGTGCGATGGACATGCGCCGCGAGCAGCTCCAGCCGGTGCGCGGCTGGACGGACGAGCAGTGGGATGCGGCCGCCGCGCGCCTGGTCGAGCGCGGCTGGCTGACCGCCGCCGGCACGGTCACCGAACTCGGCCGGATCCGCCACCAGGCCCTGGAGGCCGCCACCGACCTGGCCGCCGCCCGGGTCTGGGAGGACTACCCGCGGGCCGAACTCGACGGGCTGGCCGCCGCGTTGAAGCCGATCTCGGCGCTGTGCCGGAGCAGCCTGCCGTTCTACCCGGTGGGGCTCCCGGACAACACCTGACCGTCGACGGCGCCGGGCGGGCCCAGCACGATCCCCCGCCCGGCGTAGAACTGCCCGAACGAGCGCCACGGCACCCGGGCGAAGGCCTGCGACTCCCCCGGGAAGCCGGAGGGGTTGTGGATCAGCAGCGCCGTCTCGGTGGCGCCCACCGCCAGCACCAGGTGGCCGCCGCGCCGGACCGGCTCCGGACCGCCCGGCTCCCGGATCGACGGGTGCACCGACAGCATCACCAGCCGCCCGTCCGCCACCTCGGCCCCCACCTGGGCGGGGCTCAACTCGGCGGCCCGGGCGGCCAGTCCCCAGCGCCGCCGGGCGTAGCCGGCGAACGGCGTGTGGACCAGCCCGCGCAGGCTCTCACCGTCCCGGACGTACGCGCCGGCCGCCAGGCACTCGGCCGCCAGCACCATCGCCGCCGGGGTCACGCCCCACCAGTGCTCCAGCGCCATCCGCAGGCAGGCCACCCCGCACAGCCGCCAGGACCACCACGCGTACTCCTCCGGGGTGGCCGCGCCCGACTGGCCCCAGCGCGGGTCACGCGCCGCGTCCAGCCGCCCGTCCACGATGTCCCGCACCAGCTCGGCGGACTCCCACTGCGCCCGGTACGGCACCTCGTGCACCACCCGCGCCGGTCGCGCGGCGCCGCCCTGATCGACCATCCCCCGACGCTCCCACACCGGGGCGGCCGGACGGACTCACGACACTCCCCGGGCCTGCGCGCCGTCCTCGGCGCCGTCCTGCGCACTGCCCTCCGCGCCGTCCTCTCCGCCGCTACCGTCCGCCGAGCGGTAGGCCAGGCGCTGGGCGGCGTGCCGGCCGCGCTCCTCCACCGGCACCTGGCCGGTGGCGCCGGCCAGGCCGAAGGCCGGCATGTCGAAGTAGATCGACTCGTAGCCGCCCTCGGGGACGATGTACGTCTCGTGCCAGAGCCCGACGTGCCCGCGCAACCTGCCCTCCCGCACCATCCGGTTGGCGATGCCCCACACGGTGTGGTGGAAGCCGTCCGGCGCGGTCGCGTAGCGGTACAGGTGCTCCTTCGACTCCCAGTACTGGACGACGTAGTAGGTGCGCGGCGAGGCGGTGAGCAGGATCCGGCCGCGCAGGCCGCGTTCGGGGCTGCGGCGCAGCTCGTACAGCATCCGGAACATCGCGAACATCACCGGGCCCCAGTGGTGCACGGCCCAGAAGCGGTTGATCCGCATGCCGATCAGCAGCACCACGGTGTCGCCGGTGGCGGCGGCGGTGGTGTAGCCCGGCTGCGGCTTGGCGAACATCGAGCGGACGAACGTGTTACCCATCGGCATCGCGGCCTCCCGAACCCGTGCGCGTACGTGCGCCGGCGCCTCATGTAATCGGTGATTACATCAACGCCCGGAAACCCGGTCAAGGCCTGCCACAGCCACAATTCGACGACGGCTGAGGCGGATTGACGACCCCGCCGATCCCCCGACGGAAGGTGTCCAGCACCTGGACGACCAGTTCCTCGGCCCGCTCGGCCGGCAGGTAGCCGTCCACGATCATCTGCGCCAGCCCGTACACCAGCGCCTGCCCGGCCAGCAGCACCAGCCCCGGGTCCCCGGCACCCACCCGGCCCGCCGCCTGGTCCGCCACGACCAGCTCGGTGAACGCCCGGTCCAGACCGTCCAGTTGCTCCCGCAGCCGCGGATCCCGGTCGGCCGCGA
Organism: Kitasatospora sp. NPDC023176; assembly: GCF_055560495.1. Taxonomy (NCBI): domain Bacteria; kingdom Bacillati; phylum Actinomycetota; class Actinomycetes; order Kitasatosporales; family Streptomycetaceae; genus Kitasatospora; species Kitasatospora sp. NPDC023176. The sequence continues at coordinate 139,501 of NZ_JBVHIP010000003.1, forward strand.
ACACCCGCGAACGCACCAGCTCGAACCGCCGCGGATAACGCATCGCGTACCGGACGAACCCCAGCCCGAGCGCCCGCATCGCCGACCCCCCGACCGCCTCGGCGGCCGCCACCTCCGCCTCCTGCCAGCGGGCGAAGTCCGCCAGCACCCGGTCCGCCACCGCCGCCAACAGCGCCTGCCGGTCGGCGAAGTGCCGGAACGGCGCCCCCGCCGACACCCCCGCCCGGCGCGCCACCTCCCGGACGCTCACCTTCTCCTGGCCCTGCTCGTCCACCACCTCGACCGCCGCCGCCACCAACGCCTCCGGCAGCGCCCCGTGGTGGTACCCGCTCCGCTCCGTCATGCCTGCCTTGCTACCACAGCCGGCCGGGCGGATCGGGCCAGGCAGGGGTCCGGGTCGGCTCGCCACGGGCCCGGGGTGCGCGACCCGGTTGTGCACGCCGTTGACGATCGGCGGGAAGCACGCCGCCCGCCACGTCCGCGCGGATCAGCACGCCCGGCGGGCCGAGGGCCTCCGACCGGCCGAGGGCGTCCGCGGGCCGACGCGTCCTGAACCGGCCCCCGGCCGGGGCTTCAGAGCCACGGCCGGGGGCCCGGGCGGGGCTACCAGGCGTAGTCCTCCGGGGCGGGCTTGTGGCCGGGGAAGAGTTCGTCGAGGCGGTCCAGGGTCTTCTGGTCCAGCTCCAGGTCGAGCGCGGCGAGGGCGGCGTCGAGGTGGGCCGGGGTGCGGGGGCCGATGATCGGCGCGGTGACGGCCGGGCGGGAGAGCAGCCAGCCGAGGGCGAGGACGGCCGGGTCGGTGCCGAGTTCGTCGGCGAAGTCCTCGTAGGCCTGGAGCTGCTCGCGGTACTGGTCGAGGAGGTCGCTCGCGTAGCCCGTGGCGCTGCGGCCGCGGGTGCCCTCGCGCTCCTTGCGCAGGATGCCGCCGAGCAGGCCGCTGCGCAGCGGGGACCACGGGATCAGCCCGAGGCCGTAGTGCTGGAGGGCGGGAATGACCTCCAGTTCGACCGTCCGGTCGAGCAGGTTGTAGAGGGACTGCTCGCTGACCAGGCCGAGGAAGTGCCGGGAGCGGGCGGCCTCCTGGGCCCGGGCGAGGTGCCAGCCGGCGAAGTTGCTGGAGCCGACGTAGATGATCTTTCCCTGGGCGACCAGCAGTTCCATCGCCTGCCAGATCTCCTCCCAGGGCGTGGCCCGGTCGATGTGGTGCATCTGGTACAGGTCGATGTGGTCGGTCTGGAGCCGGCGCAGGCTGGCCTCGACGGCCTTGCGGATGGCGAGCGCGGAGAGCTTGCCCTCGTTGGGCCAGTCGCTCATGTTCGCGTAGGCCTTGGTGGCGAGGACGGTGCGCTCGCGGCGGCCGCCGCCCTGGGCGAACCAGCGGCCGATGATCTCCTCGGTGCGCCCCATGAGGTTGCCCTCGGGGTCGCGGCCGTAGGAGTTGGCGGTGTCGAAGAAGTTGATGCCGCGCTCGTGCGCGGTGTCCATCAGGCGGTGGGCGTCGGCTTCTTCGGTGTGGGGGCCGAAGTTCATGGTGCCGAGGCAGAGGCGGGAGACGGTCAGGCCGGTACGGCCGAGGTGGGTGTACTCCATGGCGCCCCACCTAAGGCCACACCGGCCGCGGTGTCCAGCACATTCCGGCGACCGGGCGGTTCACCGCCCGTGGTTGGCCGGCTTCACCGCCCGTGCGTGGCGAACTTCCGCACGGCCAGCGGCCCGCAGAGCACCAGCAGCGCGGCGCTCCACAGCAGCGTGGCCGGCACGGCGTGCTGCATCGGCCAGGCGGAGCCGGGCGCCGTCGGGTTGCCGAACAGCTCGCGGGCGGCCTCGACCACCGAGCTGATCGGGTTCCAGTCGGCGACCACCCGCAGCCAGCCGGGCATCCCGCCGGTGGGCACGTAGGCGTTGGTGACCATCGCCAACGGGAAGACGACGACGGAGAGTTGACCGGCCGCCTCCTCCTTGCCGACGGCCAGGCCGAGCAGGGTGCCGACCCAGGTCATCACGAACCGGAAGAGCAGTAGCAGCGCGAACGCCTCCAGCGCGTCGGCGGCGCCGTGCCGGGCGCGCCAGCCGGTGGCCAGCCCGACCAGCGTGAGCAGGGTCAGGACGACCACGGTCACCAGCAGGTCGGCGAGGGTCTGCCCGAGCAGCAGTCCGGTGCGGGAGACCGGCATCGAGCGCAGCCGGTCGGTGACCCCGCGGCCGACGTCGCGGGCGGCGCCGACCATGGTGGGCATGATGCCGTTGGTGGCGACCATGGCGAACAGTCCGGGCATCAGGAACTCCCGGTAGTCCCCGCCGCCGGGCACCTGCATGGCGCTGCCGAAGACGTACCCGAAGACCACCACCATGACCACCGGCACACCCAGCGAGGCGGCCAACAGGCCGGGCGAGTGGCGGTAGTTGAGCAGGATGCGGAGCATCGAGGTGCCGGTGTCGGAGACCAGCCGGGCGCCGGTCGAGGGGCGTGAGGCGGTGTACGCGGCGGTGGCGGTGGACATCAGGCGGCCCTTCCCAGATCGGCGTTCTCCCGGGACTTCCCGGTGAGCGCGAGGAACACGTCGTCCAGCGAGGGCGGCCGGACGGCGACGTCCTCGGCGATGACCCCGACGGCGTCCAACTCCCGTACCAGCGAGGGCAGCAGGACGTTCGCCCCGGGCCTGGTCAGCACCGTGACCGCCCGCTCGACCACGTCCACCTGGGCATCGCCGCCGGACAGGGCGGACAACACCACGGCGGCGGCGCCGAGTTGGCCCGGGTCGGCCAGGGTCACGGAGACCTGGCTGCCGATCGCCGCCTTGAGCCGGTCCGGCGGACCGGTGGCGATCGCGGCGCCGTGGTCGACCACGACGACGTCGTCGGCCAGCCGGTCGGCCTCCTCCAGGTACTGGGTGGTGAGCAGCACGGTGGTGCCGCCGTCGGCCAACTCCTTGACGGTGGCCCAGATCTCCTGGCGGCTGCGCGGGTCGAGCCCGGTGGTGGGCTCGTCCAGGAAGAGCACCGGTGGACTGGTGACCAGGCTGGCGATCAGGTCGAGGCGCCGGCGCATGCCACCGGAGTAGGTGCGGACCAGCCGGTCGCCGGCCTCGGCGAGGTCGAAGCGGGTCAGCAGTTCGTCGGCGCGCGCCCGGGCCCGGCGGGCACCGAGGCGGTGCAGCCGGCCGAAGAGGTGGAGGTTGTCACGACCGGTGATGCCCTCGTCCAGCGCGGCGTGCTGACCGGCGAGTCCGATCGCCCGCCGGACCTCCTCGGCGTTGCGGACGGCGTCGTGCCCGGCGACCCGGACGGTGCCCCGGTCGGGGGCGACCAGGGTGGCGAGCACCCGCACGGCGGTGGTCTTGCCGGCGCCGTTGGGGCCGAGGAGGCCGCAGACGGCGCCGGCCGGGACGGTCAGGTCGAGGCCGCACAGGGCCTCGGTGGCCCCGAAGCGTTTCCGCACGCCCGCCATCTCGATGGCGGGTCGGGTGGTGTCGGACATGGCTCTGCCCTTCTCTAGGTACAGCGTACGTAGAAGTGCGCGCAGCCGCCATCTTACTACGTACGCCGTACGTATCTAAGATGGGGGAGCGAGGTGATCTTCCAGTGCCGTCCAGCAAGCCCCCGAACAGTCCAGCGCGACCCGAAGAACCCCAGAAGCCGGTGCCCCCCGAGGCCCCCGAACTGATCTGGCTGCGCCCCGAGCGCACCGGCCGCGGCCCCCGGCCGGCCCACAGCCGCGACTCGATCGCCGCGGCCGCCATCGCGATCGCCGACGCCGAGGGCCTGGACGCCGTCTCGATGCGCCGGGTCGCGGCCGCGCTCGGCGCGGGCACCATGTCGCTCTACAACTACGTGCCGAAGAAGGAGCACCTGCTCGACCTGATGCTCGACGCCGCCTGCGGCGAGTACCGGCTACCCCCCGCGCCCAGCGGCGACGTCCGGGCCGACCTCGCGAGCCTGGCCCACGAGCAGCTCACCCTCTTCCGCCGCCACCCGTGGCTGCCCGGCCTGGTCATCGCCCGCCCCGGCATCGGCCCCAACGCCCTGCGCTACACCGACCACTTCCTCGCCGTCACCGCCCCCACCGGCCTGCCGGGCGGCACCCGGATGGAGGCGATGGCGATGTTCAACGGCTTCATCTGCCAGTTCGCCCAGTACGAGCGGACGGCCGCCGCAGGCGCCAAGTGGCAGGCGGAGATGGTCGGTTACCTCACCCAGGCGGCGATGAGCGGCGCCTACCCCAACCTCGCCCAGGCCTTCGCCACCGCCGGCCCGCCCGCCGACCCGGACCAGGCCTTCGACCGCACCCTGGACCGGGTCATCCTCGCCATCCTGGCGCCCGCGACGGGCAGTTAGCCCAGAACGTCCCGCATCAGGGAGTCAGCACAAGGCGTCCCGAGACAGTCAGCCCAGAACGTCCCCCATCGGGGAGTCAGCTCCGGACGCCCCGCATCGGGAAGTCAGCCCAGGGCGTCCCGCGACAGCACCCCGGCCACCAGGCCGTCCACCAGCACCGCCACCGCCGGGCGCCCGCCCGCCAGCGCCGCCCGCGCCTCGGCGACCGACTGCCCGACCCCCACCGTCGGCAGGTCCGGCCCCAGCAGCGGGCGCACCGGGCCGTCCGGCTTGACCCCGCCGTCGGCCAGCGCCGCCGCCAGCACCTCCCGGGACACCGAGCCCACCACCTCCAACGCGCTCACCCCGTACCGGCGCGCCGCCCGCGCCAGCACCGCCGGGGCGACCCCGCCCGGCGCGGCCCGCAGCATCTCCAGCGCCTCGCCGACGGTCAGGTCCGCGCCGGCCACCACCAGCGGACCGGCCGCCTCCAGGGCGGTACGCAGCGCCGTCTCCCCCGCCTCCTCCAGGAAGCCCCACTCCCGCATCCAGGCGTCGCTGTGCACCTTGGACAGGTACGAGCGGCCCGAGTCCGGCAGCAGCACCACGACCAGGTCGTCCGGCCCGAGCCGGCGCGCCAGCCGCAGCGCCGCCGCGACCGCCGTGCCGGAGGACGGGCCGGCCAGGATGCCCTCCTCACGGGCGAGCCGGCGGGCCGTCAGGAACGACTCGCGGTCCGGGATCCGCTCGAAGGAGTCGATCACCTCCGAGCGGTAGACCTGCGGCCAGCGGTCCTCGACCGTCTCGGGGTGGAGGAAGTGGCCGATGCTCTCGACGAACCACGGGCTGCCGTCCCCGCCGCCGTAGGACGAGGGCTCCGGGTCCGCGCCGACCACGGTCACGGCCCCGCCGGACACCTGCTTCAGGTACCCGCCGGTGCCGGTGATGGTGCCGCTGGTGCCGACACCCGCGACGAAGTGGGTCAACCGGCCGCCGGTCTGCTCCCAGAGCTCCGGGCCGGTGGTCCGGACGTGGGCGTCGGGATTGGCCGGGTTGTCGTACTGGTTGGCGAGCCAGGCGCCGGGGATCTCCGCGGTCAGCCGCCGCACGGCGTTGAACAGGTGCTCCGGGTCCTCCTGCGGCACGGCCGTCGGCGCGAAGACCACCTCGGCCCCGTACGCCCGCAGGATGTCCGCCTTCTCCGGCGCCGCCTTGTCGGACACTCCGGCGATCACCCGGTACCCGCGCTGCCGGCCGACGATGGCCAGCCCGATCCCGGTGTTGCCGGACGTCGCCTCGATGATGGTCCCGCCCGGCTTCAACAGGCCGTCCCGCTCGGCGGCCAGCACCATCGACAGCGCCGCGCGGTCCTTGACGCTGCCGCCGATGTTGAGGAACTCGGCCTTGGCGTAGATCGGCGTGGCGATCCCGGCGCCGAGCCGGGCGAGGCGGATCAGCGGCGTGCCGCCGATCGCGTCGAGAACGGATTCGTGCACAGCGGTCATATCAGCAGCTCCCTGACTAGACGTGTCCGCCCGAGCCTGCCCAGGCCGACTGCCCGCCAGACCCCGGGGGCGGGCGCGGACCGCAGGGCCCGCACTCGCTGCCGACCCTGCGGCGCGAAAAGGGGCGCACAGCACTCCACTCACGCCCCACAGTCGCGACGAGCTCCAAGTTGCGCACCCGTACGGCCCGGGCCCGCCCCGCCGTGGGAACTGCGCACGGAGAGTGACTGATGCTCGGATCAGATGCTCAGATCAGCGGGTCGAAGAGTCCGCGCTCCCAGTGCCCGAGCCACGAGGCCGTGGCGGACGGCAGCAACTGCCCCTCCGTGGACTCGTCGTACGGGAGCACGGCGGTCGGCGCGAACCAGCCCTCGCCCGGGGAGATGCGGATGCGTAGGAGGCTCAGCTGCTTCCGCTCACCGAGGTAGAGACGGAGGTCGTCGGTGTGCGGGCGGTGGCTTTCGTAACGGTCGCGCACAGTCCGGCAGATGGACTTGATGTCGCGGGTCGCGAGCAGGAGGTGGCGGTCGCCGGGGCCGAAGTTGACGCAGAGCCTACGGCGCGCGAACTCGCGCTCGGCGTACAGCAGGTTCTGGTGGCTGTCGATGTGCAGGCCGGGACGCAGGCCGTTCTCCGGCAGGCGGTGGGTGACGGGCTCACCCGGCGGATCGTCGGTCACGGGGAGCCGGACGGGATGGGGATCGCCCAACTCGCCGACCAGGGCGGCGAGCGCGTGCCGGCTGGTGACGGTACCGGGGAGGCGGAAGAACTCCACCAGGCCGCTGTCCAGGGTGAAGGCGCAGGGCGCGTACTGGGCCGGGAGTCCCTCGGGCGGCGGGGCCCAGTCACCGGCCGGGAGCGCGGCACCGGACTCGTAGCCGGGGTCGCCGTAGAGGCGCCGGACACCGCCGATCTCGCAGCGGGCCAGCAGGGCGGCCGGGTCGCGGAAGGCGATCGCGGCGGGGTGCAGGTCGGGCATGGGAAGTCGCCTCGGATCAATCGTCGTCGTCGGTCGGGCCGTTGTGGCGGTTGATGCCGGTCATCAGGGCGGCGGCCAGAGTGGTCCACCAGACGACGTCGGCGGTGGCCGGCTCGCGCGGAGGGACGAGGTCCGAGGCGAAGCAGGCGATGGCAAGGCTGGCGACGGTGATCGCAGCCGTGGGGGCGAGCTTGATGGGGATCAACTCCCGGGCGAGGAAAGGTCGTCGGCCGGGTCGAGCAGGACGCGCACCCAGACCCGCTTGCCCGCGTCACGGCGGGCGATGACGCCGAAGTCGAAGGCCAGTCGGCGGACGAGTTCGATGCCCCGGCCGCCCTCGCCGAAGCAGCGCGGGCGGGGCCGGCGGAGGTGGAGGTCGCCGCGCGGGTCCCAGACTTCGAGGCGGCAATCGCCGTCGAACTCCTGGAGGTAGAGCCGGATTTCGCCGTACCCCTGGCAGGCGTGGACCACGGCGTTGGTGACGAGCTCGGAGGCGATCAGGACGAGGTCATCGACGGGGTCGCCGCCCCAGCCCCAGGAGGTCAGCTGCTCGCGGATCAGGCGGCGAGCGGTACGGACCGAGGTCGAGTGCTCGGTGAGGGCGGTCTCCCACGTTCGGAGGACCGGGTTACGCAAGGTGGACATGAGTCACCCCACACCTTCAGTGGCGTGTTCGTGCGGTCACGTTGAGTGTGGAGTGTCAGGATTCGAAAACGCAACCAGAACGTCTTGGAAAATCGGTGGATCTTGAAACGGGTTGAGTCTGGACGCCCTCAGAGGCAAGACTGACCCTCAGCATCCGAAGGGAGGGACCTCACTTGAGCACTGACCTCTCCGCCATCAGGCAGATCCGGCTCGGGGACGAGCTTCGTGCACTGCGGCTCGATCAGAACAAGAAGTTGGTCGAGGTCACGAAGGACTTGAAGGGGTGGAGCGCCGCTCGTCTGAGCAAGATGGAGCGCGCCGGCCAGCCGGTCGGAGCCGCTGATCTCGCGACACTTCTGGACTACTACGGAGTCTCCGACGCCGACCGCGAGTACTACGAGAACCTTCTGGGGAGCGGCCCGGCGAGGCAATGGTGGCGCGACCTCGACTACGCCGAGGCCATCACTCCCGCCTTCGCGGAGTACCTGGCGCTCGAAGCCGACGCCTCACACATACTCAACTACTTCCCCTCAGGCTTCCCTGGACTCATTCAAACCGAGGCCTACGCAAAGGAGATGATCGCCGCCGGCGTTGACTCTCCCAATGAAGAACGAGTCGAGGCCGGAGCGGAGGTCCGCCTTCTTCGCCAACGCCGCCTTTCCGGCAAGCCCAACCTCATGCTGGGAGCATATTTCGGCGAGGTTGCCCTGCTGGTGGCAGGTGATCAGAAGGTCCTCGCCGAACAGATCCGGCATGCGATCAAGGTGTCCAAGTACTCCAACATCTCCCTCCGCATGGTGCCGCTCAGCGCTGGCCGGTCAGGCATCCTGACATCTGGTATCACCCTCATGCGGTTCCCTGACGACCTCGAAAATGGCTTCGTCTTCGTCGAAGCCATCGGCGGTATGCTCCCCAGGAAGACGGGACGCGACCTGCGGCGAGCCGAGCGGACGTTCGCCAGACTTGACCGGGTGGCGTTGTCGCCGGAAGACACCATCACTGCCCTTGAACGCAAGTTGGAAGAGCTGACGTGAGCGAGAAGCACGACCCGTACAACCACAACCCCGCCAATGCCGAGTGGGTCAAGTCCCCATTCTCCGGCGAAGGAAACGGCGACTGCGTGGTCATCGCGCGCTTCGACAATGGGGACGTGTGGGTCGGCGACGACAAGAGCCCCAACCGCCCGCACCTCGCCTTCGACCAGGCCGAATGGACCGCCTTCATCCAAGCCATCGAAGCCCGCGACCCCCGCTTCACCGCCTGACCACCACCGCCGCCTCCGGAGGGGGAAGTCGGCCGGGCCGACTTCCCCCTCCGCGTCTCCCCCGCCCGAGGGAGGCCACCGCCCACCGCACTACCCGAGCAGGACGCCCACCGAGGCCCGGTTCCGCGACGGTTGGATCACCACCGACCGAGGGAACCGACATGACCCGCCACCACCCCCGCGCCGTCACCCTGGCCGCCGTTCTCGCCCTGCCGTACATCGCGCTGAAGACCTACTGGGCGGCCGGCGGCCGGGTCGGGATCGCGGACGGCTTCGACCTCGCCGACGAGTTCCGTCACAACGGCGCGCCCACCGCCCTCATCTGGCTGGAGCGGCACGGCGTCGACTTCACCGCCGTCCTGGCCGCGACCGGCGTGGCCCTGGCCCTGTCGCTCACCCACCGACCACCGCGACACCCCCTGCCCCGCCGCCTGCTGCTCACCGCCGCCGGGGCGGGCACCCTCCTCATCCCGTACGGCCTGCTGACCGCCCTGCTGGGGGCGCTCGGCAGCAGCAACGGCAAGAGCGACCTGACCGGTTGGGTGGTTCCGGCGGGCGCGGCGGCCTTCGTCGGCATCGGCACGGCCCTCGCGCTCAGCGCCTCTGCCGCTGTACGACCCGGCCGTCGACTGAGCGCGACGGGGTCTCAGTAGCCCTGCGGGTGCGAGGACAGCCAGTCGGCGTGCCGCTCGCGCAGCCGGTCCCGCTCCTCCGTGGAGGCGAGGAAGACGTCGGCGCCGCCGTCGTACGGGTGATGCAGCCGCAGCAGGCCGGTGTCCGTGATGATCACCCCGGCCACCTCGTCGTCCGCGACCCGGCGCAGCAGCTCGTCGAGGCGTCCGCGCCGCCACTCCAACCGCTCGGCGAAGACGTGGCAGTGGGTGCGGAACTCCGGGTCGGGATCGTCGTTCTGCAGCCAGCTCCGCCAGAGCCGGGCGCCCGGGCGCCCCGACGGGGCCCCAGGCTCGGTGGTCCACTCCGGCGTGAGCACGTACACCTGCGAACCCGCGAACAGCTCGTCCAGAAGGGTGTTCTGGCGCTCCAGTACGATCGCGTACTCGCGCTCGTCGCCCGGGTAGCGCTTGGATCCGGGCAGGCTGTGGAAGCGCACCCAGACGTCCCGGCCCGAGCCGTCGATCTCGTGCCCCACCGGTGGGCTGCCCGGCCAGCTCCGCTCCCACAGCGCGGTCAGCTCCGTCAGATCCGTCAGCTCGGTCGGCTCCGCCAGCTCGGTCGGCCCCGTCAGCTCCACCCCGGTCCCCTCTGCGTTCACTGGCGTGTCCGTCACACCCACCCCATTCTCCCCAACCCGGTGAAATCCCTTCGTCACGGCCGCCGCGACCCCGTACCGTGGTCCGGTCGATGATCTTGGCAGTCGCCAGGCGAGCAGAACGGGGCACCACCGATGCAGCAGTACCAGGGCTGGGCCGACGACGGCTACGGCGCCGTCGCGGACGCCTTCGCGGGGAACTTCGCCGAGTTCCCCGAACTCGGCTCCGCCGTCACGGTCTTCGTCGGCGGCCGCAAGGTGGTCGAGCTGTGGGGCGGCACCGCCGACCAGCACACCGGCCGGGCCTGGACGCAGGACACCGTCGTCCCGGTGTTCTCCTGTGCCAAGGGCGCGGTGAGCATCAGCGCCCTGCTGCTCGCCCAGCGGGGCCGGCTCGACCTGGACGCCCCGATCGCCCGCTACTGGCCCGAGTTCGCCCGCCACGGCAAGCAGGCCGTCACCACCCGGATGATCCTCGGCCACCGGGCCGGCCTCCCCGCCCTGGACGCGGTGCTCCCCTTCGAGGAGATCGCCGCCTGGCAGCCGGTGGTCCGGGCGATCGAGCAGCAGCAGCCGCTCTGGGAGCCGGGAACGACGTACGAGTACCACGGCCATGTGTTCGGCTTCGCGGTCGGCGAGGTGATCCGCCGGATCACCGGGCTGACCCCGGGCGCGTTCCTGCGCGAGGAGATCGCCGGGCCGCTCGGCCTGCCGCTGTGGATCGGCCTGCCGGAGAGCGAACACCCGCGGCTGGCCCGGCTGGTGGAGACCGAGGGCCGCCGTCCGATGCCCGGCCCGGAGCACCTGCTCACCCGGATCGTCACCATGAACGGCGCCCTGGTCTTCCCCGGCCTGGACGTGCCGCACGGCTGGAACGACCCGGCCCTGCACGCGATCGAGCTGCCCGGCGCGGGCGCCGTCGCCTCCGCCACCGGCCTGGCCGGCCTGTACGCGGCCGCGGCCACCGGCCTGGACGGCGGGCCCCGACTGCTCTCCACCGAGACGGTGAGCGACGCGGTGCGCGAACTCTCCTCCGGCCAGGGCTTCCTGGGCTTCGACATGGGCGCCCGCTGGGGTTCCGGCCTGCTGCTCGACTCCCCCGCGTTCCGCCCGCTGCTCGGTGCGCGCAGCTTCGGCAACGACGGCGCGGGCGGCCAGTTCGCCTTCGGTGACGACGAGTTCGGCGTCGGCTTCGGCTATGTCGCCAACCGGATGATCGGCCACGGCGACGCCCGCGCCAACCGGCTGATCGAGGCGGTGCGCGGGTGCCTGGGGTGACGGGGTTCCTCGGCCGACTCACCGAGCTGTTCGCCACCGGCGCCCTCGGCGAACTGCGCTACGGCGCCACCCTGCCCGAACTCGCCGCTCACTACGGCGATCCGTGGGACGGCGGCCGGATCCACCGGGAGAGCCGCTGGCCGCACGCCTTCGGCTTCGGCGACGTGCTCACGGTGTTCTGTCGCTGTCGGCAGCTCCGGTCGCTGTCCCTGCTGACCTGGCAGGGGCAGCTCGACCTTCCGCTGCCTGGTGGCGGGTTGGAGACCTACGAGACCCGCTTCGTCGAATCCGAGCTGACCGCCGCGCTCACCGCGGCCGGCTGCACCTGGCGGACGGTGACGTACGAGAACCTCCCCGGCCAGCGGACCCTGGAGTTCTCGCCGGCCGAGGACGTCTGGGTCGCCCTGATCCTCACCGACCGGGAGAACAGCGACGAACCGCCGCTGGCGGACTGGATGCTGTACAAGGCGATGATGTGGGGCTACGACCACGTCGACTGCCCCGAGCCCGACCCCGCCCTGCCCGACGACGGCTGGGGCGCGACCGAGCGCTGAGCCGGTGACGGGCCGCTCCCTCCCCTGCGCGGAGCGGACCGTCACCGGCCTCACGTCACTTCGACAGGAAGTCGTAGACCGCCTGCCGCCCGGCCGGGTCGGCCGCCCGGGTCTGCACCGAGTGCGCCGCGCCCGGGACGATCACGATCTGCGGGTCGTGCGTCGACTTCGCCTGCTGGTAGAGCCATTCGTAGGGGGTGGAGAGGTCCCGGTCGCCGCCGAGCAGCAGCACCGGCACATCGGGCAGCTTGCGGTGCTCCGACGGCAGCGGCGGTACCTGCTCGCGCGGCCAGTCCAGGCAGACCAGCAGGGAGCCCAGTCCGGTCGCGGTCGCCGGGTCGTACGGCCAGGTCTGGTCGGCGGTCAGGTCCTGCCGGGTCTCCGCCAGTGCGGCCGCCCGGCCCTCGACCGGGGTGTCCGAGGTGCCCCACGGGTAGCGCCCGTCGGCGCACAGGGTGGCGGCGTGCAGGCCCTGGCTGAGCAACTCGGCCGGGGCGGCGTCGCCCTTGTGCACGTCGTCGATGAAGGCCTGGAGCTTCTCCGGTTGCCCGCCGGCCGCCGCGTGCAGGGCTTCCGGCACCCCGCCGTAGTTCGGGTCGGTGAACTCGTAGCTGGTGAGCGCGTCCAGGATCTGTGCCCCGTCGCCGTACTTCCGCACGGTGGTGGCCAGGTCGGCGGCCGGGTCGGTGGTGCAGCCGGTGGCCTGGCAGGCGCTGCGCAGGACTCGCGCGGTGGCGGGCAGCGCGGCGAGGTCCATCGGGTCGTAACCGCCCTGCGGCACCACCGAGTCGAGGACCAGCCGGGCCACGTGCGCCGGGTGGGCGAGGGCGTAGCGTTCGGCGACGAAGGTGCCGTAGGAGACGCCGTCGAGGGTCAGCCGGTGGTCGCCCAGGGCCTGGCGCAGCAGGTCGATGTCGCCGACGGTGGCCTCGCTGCTGTAGTAGCGGGCGTTCGGGCCGAGGGCGGTGGCGCAGTCGGCGATGGACTGCCGACGGGGCAGGGCGAGGTCGGAGGAGCCCATGTCCTCCTGGAGGCCGGGGCACTGCAGGGCCCGTTGGCCGGTGCCGCGCTGGTCGTACATGACCAGGCGGTAGTCCTTCAGCACGGGCGTCAGCTTGCTCGCGATCCGGCGCATCAGCGGTACGCCGGGCTGCCCGGGGCCGCCGGCCAGGAAGAGCAGGTCACCCTTGGGGGCGTCGGCGTTGCCGGTCATCGCCACGTCGAGCTGGAGGGTGCCGGGGGTGGCGCCGCTGTGGTCGAGTGGCACGGTGAAGGTCCCGCAGGTGAATTCGGGCGCGCCCTGACAGGGTGCCTGCCCGGTGATCCCGCCGCCGTGCCGGTGCTGCGGTTCGGCCGGCGCCGCGGCGGCCGGGCCGGCGAGGGTGGTGCCGGCGACCACCGCGACGGCGCCCAGCAGGGCGGCGACGCGGCCGCGCGTGCTCGTCATGTTCGTCCTTCCGTTCGCACCGCGTCCGTCCTGACGCGGTCACGGAAGTAGCTTGTGCCCAGGGTGACTTGGAGGGCGAGCGGGCGGGTGGGGATTCGACCAGGGCCGAATCGTCACCACCCCAAAGGCGGACGATTCACCCGGGGTGCGGGACGCTGCCGACCAGACCGACGCGCACCGTCCACACCAGCGCCGGTCACACCCACGCAGGTCACACCAGCACCGTTCACACCCGCACCGGTCACACCAGTGCGCGCGGGAGCACCACCCGCACCCACTCCTCCGGCTGCGACAGGTGCGGGGCGTGACCGGCGCCCGCGTACAGGTGCCGTTCCGCCTTCGGCAGCGCGAGGTCGATGAGGTCCAGCACCTCGCCGTACATCGGCGGGCTGTCATCGCTCTGGGTGAGCAGCGCGGGCTCGTTGAAGCGGGCGAGCGCGGTGAGGTCCAGGTCCAGCGCGTCCGGATCCCGCAGCTCGTCCAGGTAGGTCGGCGCGTTGCGGATGAAGGTGTGCCGCACCGGCGCGGGCAGCTGGGCCCACGCCCCCGGCCCGTAGGCGACCGTCTCGACGAACAGCTCCGCCGCCGCGGCCGACTCCGCCTGCTCCAGCAGCTCCCGGACGGCCTCCACGCGCCCGGCGAGCGCGGTGCCGACCGGCCGCAGCTCCGGGTCGGTCAGCAGCAGGCCGGTGGCGGGCGGCTCGTGCACGGCGACGCCGCGGAGCAGGTCCGGCCGGGCGGAGGCGAGCCGCAGCGTGACCAGTGCCCCGTACGAGTTGCCGCAGACGAAGGCGGGTGCCAGTCCGAGCCCCTGGACCAGCCCCGCCAGGTCGGCCGCGTCCTCGTACACCGAGCCCTGGGTGAGCGGGTCCTCGCTGCGGCTGTGCCCGCGCCGGTCGTAGGCGACGACGGTGGTGGACTCCGCCAGGCCCGGCATCACCCGGGACCAGGAGTCGCCGTCGGTCCACGAGCCGTGCACCAGGACGACACCGGGGCCCTCACCACGGGCCTCGTAGTGCAGTGAGACCCCGTTCACCCTGATCTCGGCCATCACGAGCCTCCCGAGCTCGGCGGTGCTCCCCCACCAGCCTGACACAAGCGGTCGGGTCGGTCAGATCAGCGAGTCGAAGAGGTCCGGCTCCCAGTGGCCGAGCCAGGAGGAGGTGACGGAGGGGAGGTCGAGGCCCTCGGTGGACTCGTCGTACGGGAGCCTTCCTGCGCTCGCCGTAGGGGAGGTTCTGGTGGTTGTCGACGTGGAGAAGCCGGGGCGCCGGCCGGATTCGGGGAGGACATGCTTCTCCCCCGCTTCACCGCCTGAGGCTCCGGTGTGACGTCACCCTGGGGGCGACCAGTCCTGTTCCACCCACGTCACCCACCGATCAGTGGCCGTGCGTGCCTGGTCCGCCTGTTCCGGGGTCACGACGCCCTCCGCGTCCGGCGCCCGGTCGAGGAGATCCCGGACCATCCTCATCTGGTCTGCGCTGACTACCCAGCGCAGCCAGGTGGAGGAGCCGTCGTCGTGCCAGTCCATGATGTTCAGGGTGTGCCGAACGCTCATCGTGTCCTCCCGCGTGTCGGCCCGGGCGGGCCCGGGCGCGCCTGGCTCCGGCCCAGGGCGGGCCCGGGCCGACCGTCACCCTGCGAGGCGGACGCGTTCGGCCTGCGGTCCCTTCTGGCCCTGGGTCACGTCGAACTCGACCCTCTGGCCTTCCACCAGTTCACGGAAGCCCGAGCTGTCGATGTTCGAGTAGTGCACGAACACGTCCGGACCGCCGCCGTCCTGCTCGATGAACCCGAAGCCCTTCTCGGCGTTGAACCACTTGACTGTCCCAGTAGCCATGACCCCTCCTGGGAAACGAGGCTGCGCTTCGCCGGGTGGGACGAAGCCGGTGCCGGAAGACTCGCCGACAAGAACCGACATGGACACTCATTCGGCAAAGAGCGGCTACCCGGTTCCACCGTAGGACCGGTACGCACGCCTGTCCTGCGGAGGACAAGGAGGCCGGTGGAGCCCCCGAAGGCCCGGCCCTCCCCCGCACGCGCCGGCCTCCCGCAGCGCCGCACGCAGGAGCTTGCTCGATCCGCCCGGACGGCCCTCAGCTCATCCCGCGGACCGGCGGCTCGTCCCGGGTGCCGTCCTCCGCGACCACCGTGAAGTGCTCCCGGCCCGCCACCGAGAGGTCCACCGGGTAGAGCGAGGCGGTGTCGTTGACGTCCAGCTCGCGGCTCTGCCGGCCGGTCGCGGCGTCGATCCGGGTCAGTTTGTCGCGGGTCATCGCCCAGACCGAGGTGCCGTCCGCCAGGACGCCGGTGACCTGGTCGTCCAGGCCCGCCGTCCAGCGCTTCCCGCCGTCCGCCAGGGAGTAGGCGACCAGCCGGCCGGTGGCCGTGCGGCTCGGGTGCAGGCCGCCGCTCATGCTGACGTCGCCGGGCTTCTCCCCGGGCACGATGAACAGGTCTCCGACGACCATGCCGCCGAACAGCGGCCGGGCGCTGAACTCGTCGAAGGCGTGGACGCCGCCGAGCATCACGTCCAGGTCGTACTCGTCGCCGGAGACCGGTATGGCGGCGCGCTGGCGGCCCGCCCGGTCGAAGCTGAGCACGGCGTGGGTGCCGCGCTCGGCCTGGGCGTCGACCCAGACCGCGAGCGGGTCGACGGACACCACCATGAAGTTCTTGATCCCGCCCTCGGCCGGCACGGCGGCCCGCGTCCGAGCCTGTCCGTCCCCGGGGGCCAGGGTGCGCACGACCGCCGTCCCGTCGCCGCACTGGGCGGCCGTCACCACGTCCTGGTCACCGCCCGCGACCTCCAGCGGCGTGCACCCGGTGTCGGGCTCGCCGCGCCACAGCTCCCGGCCGTCGGTCAGCCGTACGGCCCGCCAGCCGTCGGTGCCCTGCAGCACGGCCTCGGTGCCCGCCACCGCGACGAGGTCCGAATCCGCGCCGTCACCGTCCCGGGCGGGTGCGTTCACGGTGGCGGTCCAGCCCGGCTTGCCGTCCGTGAGGTCCAGCGAGGTCACCGCCCCGCAGGGCTTTCCGTGCGCCGAGTGGCCGATCACGCCGATGCCGCCGGTCCCGACCCCGCGGCTCATCGTGCACACGGAGTCGGAGCCCGGCGGCGTCCACTGCCAGGCGACCGCCCCGTCCCCGCGGCGGTACGCCACCACCTCGTCCGGGCGGACCCGCACCACCAGGTCACCGCTGGTCCAGCTGCCGACCGCGCGGACGGTGGACGGGTGGTCCGGCGGGGCCTTCCAGGAGTCGTTGACGCCGTCCCCGGCGAAGCCGAGGAAGATGCCCAGCCCGAGCACGGTGCCGACGGCCGCCGCGGGGAGCCCGCGCCGGGGGTGGATCAGCGCCCAGACGAAGCTCGCCCCGCAGGGCAGCATCCCGAGGATGCTGAGGGCGCCCATCACGCCGAGGCTGGCGCCGCCGAACCCGTTGGCGGGGCCGAACAGCACCGCCAGGCCCAGGCTCGCGAACATGGCTCCCAGGACTCCGCCGAAGACCACCATCAAGGTCTCCCTGTCCCTGACGAACCTGGCGCGCCACCTCGTCCTCAGCCGGACGACGCTGTCCTCGGGCCGCTCGGCCATGCCGGTTTCTCCCCTGCGAAGCGCCGCCCACCACAATCGGGCGACGATCATCGGATCGTCGCAGAGCAAAGCAAGATCCTAAACAAAGAGCAGGAAAAACCCCTTCCGCCCCTGCACATGGGAGGCCCCGCCCCCGTGATCGTTACGATTCCCGGCCCAGCCCGGCCGACCCGGACAGCGCCTCCCCCACCCGCCCGGCCGGCAGCATCGGGGCCCTGGGCGCCGTCCACCACCCCGCCGAGCCGCCCGCCCGAGGTCGCCACGCCCGCCGCCCGCCGCCCGCAGGCCGGTCGCAGGCCGGTCGCCACGCCCGCCGCCCGAGGGCCGACCGGGCGGCTCCCCGACGCCCGTCAGTCCGCCGTGAACACCGGCCGGTCCGGCACGAACTCGACGTACTCGAACACCGCCCCGCCGGGGTGCCGAGCGGTGGCGTTGCGTCCGGTCGGCACCTCGTTGGGGCCGTCCAGCAGCTCGCCGCCCTGGATCCGCAGCAGCTCCCCGAGGCCGTCCAGGTCGTCGACCAGCAGGGTGCTCTGCACCCGGCGGAAGGGCGCCCGCGCCTCCTCCGTCCCCGCGACGACCAGCAGGCCGCCGATCCGCGCGACCTCGACCCCGGCGTACGGGAAGCGCAATCCCTCGCGCTCGCCGGTGAGTTCGCGCAGCGTGGGCAGCACCGTGTCCAGATCGTCCACGTACACCCGGGCCAGCGTCGCCAGCACCTTCATCCTCCGGCCTCCCTCTCCGAACGGCCCCGCCATCGGCGGCCCGGGGCTGATCCACGGTCAGTTCGACTTTCCCGAACTGTCGAAGCGTCATACTAGACAGCACACCGGGCCCGCCACCAGAGCCGGCCGCAGCCCACCCGAGGAACCCGATGCGGACCCTGCCCCAGCCCCACCCCGAGGACTTCGACCTCGCCACCGTCCTGCACGCCCTCGGCGACCCGGTCCGCCTGCAACTCGTCCGGCGCCTCGCCGAGGACGGCGAGACCACCTGCAGCCCCGAGGGGATAGCCGTCCCGCGCTCGACCCTCTCCAACCACTGGCGGCTCCTGCGCGAGGCCGGCGTGGTCGCCGTCCGCACCAGCGGCAAGGCCCGGCTGGTCACCCTGCGCCGGACCGAACTCGACACCCGCCTCCCGGGCCTGCTCGACGCCGTCCTGGCGGAGCTGGCCGCCGACCGCAGCGGATGACCAGCCACCGTGCCCCCGGGGGTAGGTTGAAGCGGGCCCGGCCGCGGGCACCGGATCGCGGGAAGGGGCGGGGGATGCAGCCGGGCGAGGTACTCGACGGACGGTACGAACTGGTCGAGCAGATCGGCGAGGGCGCCTTCGGCGCGGTCTGGAAGGCCCGCGACGCGCGCATCCAACGCCTCGTCGCCGTCAAGGTGATGCTCCCCGGCGGCAGCGGCTCCCCCAAGGACGCGGCCCGGTTCGCCCGGGAGGTGGCCACGGCCGGCGCGCTCAACCACCCCTCGATCGTCACCGTGCACGACTTCGGGCAGCACCGGGCCGCCGACCGCCCGCTGTTCTTCCTGGTCATGGAGCTGCTGGACGGCGCCCCGCTCAGCCGCCACCTGGCCGACGGCGTACCGGAGTTGGACCGTTCGCTGGCCTGGGCGGTCCAGATCGCCCGGGCGCTGGCCACCGCGCACCGGGCCGGGGTCGTCCACCGGGACGTCAAGCCGGCCAACGTGATGATCCAGTCCAGCGGCGCGGTCAAGGTCGTCGACTTCGGCATCGCCCGCAGCGGCCACGTCGACGACGGCGTCACCAGCACCAACGTGATCGTCGGCACGCCCGCCTACATGGCCCCCGAACGCTTCGAGAACCGCAGCCTGGACGCCCGATCCGACCTCTACGCCTTCGGCTGCCTGCTGTACGAACTCCTCACCGGGCGACCCCCGTTCCGCGGCACGCTGTACGAGCTGATCCGCCAGCACGCCGAGGTCCGGCCAACCGCCCCCGGCGACCTGCGGCCACCCGTGCCGCCGGAGCTCGACGCCCTCGTCCTCGACCTGCTCGCCAAGGACCCGGCCGCCCGCCCGGCCGACGCCGACGAGGTCGCCGAACGGCTGCTCCGGATCGCCGGACCGACCGGGGCGGCGTGGGCGGCCGGGGCGGCCGACACGTATGGCCACCGGCCCACCGTCCTCGACGCCCACGCCGCCCACGCCGCCCACGCCGCCCATGCCGCCCATGCCGCCGCCGAACAGGACCGGTACGTCCTGGCCCGTCGCCAGGAGGCGGACACGCTGCTCGCCCGGGCCCGCGAGGAGGTCACCCGGCTCCGGGAGGGGTTCGAGGCCGAGGCCGCCTTCCTCCGCCGCCAGGCCGAGCAGGAGGTGACCGACATCCGGACCCGCACCGAGTCCGCGGCGCAGCAGATCCTCGCCGACGCCCGGGCCCGCGGCGAGCAGCTCGAACGCGAGTCCGCCGCCCGGGCCGCCGCCAGCCTCAGGCAGCTCAGCGAGGCCGAGCAGCGCAACGACCTGCTGAGCCGTCAGGCCGACAAGCTGCGCGGCGACGCCGAGCAGTTGCGGCGCAGCGTGGACAACGCCCGCCGCCAGGCCTCGGACTTCCTGGCCGACGCGGTCGCCAAGGCCGGTCTCGGCCCGGCGCCGGAGCCCCGGCCGCAGCCGGTCGACCCGCCCGCGCAGCAGCGACGGAAGCTCCCGAGCGTGCAGGAGCTGCTCTCGGGCCGCGCCCGGGCGGGCGAGCGGGGGCCGCAGAGCCCCGAGGGCGAGCAGGGGCGTCGGCGCTAGGCCAACTCGGTCTCGTTCGGCGCCAGTTGGCACTGGTAGCAAGTTTGGCCCGTAGCGGTACCGCCCGCCACGCTCGCCCGACCGGGTGAGCATCCACGCCCGACCGTTCGCACACACCCGACGACTCGTTCTGCTGTACATGACCCCCGCGCTCCCCACAGCTTCCGCACGCCCCGGGCACGGTGCGGCTTCCGCACGCCCCGGGCACGGCGCGGCCCCGAGGCCGTCGTGGCGGTGATCGGCCGGGCCACGGCGGCGGCGCTCTCGCTCGCCATCCTGCTGGCCCCGGCGACCGTCACCCCCGGTGAACAGCGGACGCCCGTGGTCGGGGCCGGGTGGTGGGAGGTCTCCGCGAACGCCGCCAACATCCGGCTCGACCACTTCGGCGGCGACACCGTGATCGGGCTGGCCCGCTCCGGCGACCGGGTCGAGGTGGTGGACACCTGGACCTCCCCGCTCGGCGCCCGCTGGGCGAAGGTCCTGGTCGCCCGCACCCGCGTCACCGGCTGGGTGCTGTGGTCGCTCCTGACGCACCGTGACCCGCCGTCGGAACCGTAGAATCCGCGTGTCCACTTCAGCACCACCGTCCCCCGACGGCCCCCAGGAAGGACCGGCGTGTTCCGAGCCCAGCGCCCGCGCACCGCACAGCTCACCCCGTGGGAGGGCGACGGCGACGGCCCGGTCTCCGGCGTCGCCCTGCTGCTGCCCGGCGGGTTCCTCCGCAGCCGGCGCGGACCGCTGCGGATCGCCGAACTGGGCCTGCGGGGGCTCGCCACCGGACTCACCGAACGCGGCCGCCCGCACGGCCTCGCGGTGCACCTGCTGCGCTACCGCTACAGCGGCTGGAACGGCGCCGACGCCGATACCGCGGTCGACACCCGCTGGGCACTCGACGAGCTCGCCCGCCGGTACCCGGGCGCACCGGTGGTGCTGATCGGCAACTCGCTCGGCGGGCGGGCCGCGTTCTGGTGCGCGGGGCACCCGAACGTGGCCGGGGTGGCCGGGATCGCCCCCTGGCTGCCCACCGGCGACCGGGTCGACCAGCTCGCCGGGCGGCGGGTGCTGATCGTGCACGGCACCGCCGACCACAGTGCGGCCAACGCCGCCCAGTCCCTGGAGTACGCGCTGCGCGCCCGGCAGGTGGTGCCCGAGCTGGCGCGCTACGAGGTGCCCGGGGGCAGCCACTACCTGGTCCGGCAGAGCGCCGACATCAACGCGCTGACCACGGACTTCACGCTGGCGGTGGTGGGTGCCGAGGCCGCTTCACTGGCGGCCGGGAGGGTCTGCACCCGGCTGCCGGCCCGGGCGTAGCGGGGGCCCGCCAGGGGTTGGGCGAGGGCCTGGCCAGGCCGGGCGAGGGCCTCGCCTGGCCTGGCCTGGCCTGGGGCCTGAACTCCCGCGCTGGCCCTGCCGATCGGCAGGGCCGGCCGCCGAACTCGGTGATCGCCTTATGCCGATCGGCACATGTGCGGAGGGGGTGTCGGCGACCAGTCTTGGAGTCACCGAGACGGCGGCCACCGGGGCCGCCGAAGAAGGGAGTCTCCACCGTGTTCCGCCTCGCCCGTCCCGCCCGCACCCGCTTCGCCCGCACCCCCAGGGGATCCCGCCGCAGGCGTGATCCCCTGGTGACGGCCCGAGTCGATGGTCTCCACCCCGCCGGCCTGGACCGCTTCCTGAGCGCCCTGCTCGACGGCGAACTCCTGCCCCCGCAGCAGCTGCGTGACCTGCTCGCCCTGCCACTCGACGCCGCCGGGCAGCTGCTGCCCTACCAGGACTCCGGTGAATGCCAGTTGGGGCCGGACAAGGGCAAGGCCTGCTTACAGCGCGGGGTTGCTGGCCATCCCGCTGCAGGACGGCACCGAGGTCTGGGGCAAGACCGGACACGACCTCGGCTACTGCGACGGCCTCTTCGCCACGCTGGACCTGCGCAAGCGCCTCCACCCGACCTGGCCTGGCCTGACCACCCAGCCCCGACCCGCCAACACACCGGCCTGCCGACCCGCCGACCCGCCAACACACCGGCCCGCTGGCCCGCCGACCCGTCGGCCCACCGCCCCACCCCCGAAATCGCATTGGCGATCGGCACCCCCTCCTGCCTATCGTCGGGGCATGACCACCCGAACCTTCCGCATCATGGTGCGCGGCGTCTTCGACGCCCTGACCGACGAGCAGCGCGCCGAACTCCTCGCCGCCGCGCCCGAGCACGACGTCCTGCACGCGGCCTTCACCCGCGTGGGCCATCTCAGCTACGACCTCACCGCGCGGGCCGCCTTCACCTTCCGCTTCCTGGACGAGGGCGAGGCCGAGGAGGACATCCTGGCGGCCACCGAGCGGGCCGAGGAGGCGGCGCAGTCCTGGCTGACCGAGCACGGTTACGGCTACAAGAACCTCCGCTCCCAGGCCGAGGACCTCTCCCAGGCGCCCCTCGGCAAGCGGCAGCGCCGCGCCGCCAACGCCACCGGCTGACCGACCCCCCTCCCCCGCCACCTCCTTGACGGCTCCGCCCATGCCTATACTTGAGCAGTCAAGGAGGTGGCAATGACAAGCCCGATCAACCCCGATCCCAACCCCGATCCCCCCACCGCCCGCACCACCGACCCCGCCTTCGCCCCCCGCCCGGACCCGCTCGACACCGCCCTGCGCCTGGTCCGCGCCCAGACCGCCGTGGTCAAACGCTTCGACGCGAGCCTCAGCGGCCTGCACGGCGTGAGCCTGTCCGATTTCACCCTGCTGCTGCACCTCGCCCAGGCCCCCGGCGGCCGGATGCGCCGGGTCGACCTCGCCGAGGCCCTCGGCCTCACCGCCTCCGGCGTCACCCGAGGTCTCGCCCCGCTGGAGCGGATCGGCCTGGTCGCCCGCGAGGCCGCCGCCCGTGACGCCCGGGTCGCCTACGCCGCCCTCACCCCGACCGGTCGCGAACGGCTCGCCGAGATGCTGCACACCGCCCGGCAGGTCGCCGC
Organism: Kitasatospora sp. NPDC023176; assembly: GCF_055560495.1. Taxonomy (NCBI): domain Bacteria; kingdom Bacillati; phylum Actinomycetota; class Actinomycetes; order Kitasatosporales; family Streptomycetaceae; genus Kitasatospora; species Kitasatospora sp. NPDC023176. The sequence continues at coordinate 162,076 of NZ_JBVHIP010000003.1, forward strand.
CGACCACTTCGCCCCCGACCAGTGGAGCAGCGAGGACCTCACCCAGCTGTCCACCCTGCTCACCCGCCTGGGCGGCACCGCCCCCGAACACCGGCACATCCCGAGGCCGTGACCGGGGCCCTGCCCGGACACCCGCCCGGGCACCCACCGGCGCACCCCCGGCCACCGGCCCCACCCCACGCGCCCTAGGCTGAACCCGAACCGCCCGCCTCACCCGCCCTGTCCGCCCCACCCACACCACCTGCACTACCCGCACCACGGCGCACCCCCGCGAAGGGCACCCACCACCATGACCCGCACTCCCGGCCCGACATCCGGCCCGACGCCCGACTCGTCGTCCGGCCAGGCGCCCCACCGGGAGCCCGCCCTCGCCGAGGCCCAGCGCGCCCACTGGCAGCGGACGTACCACGCCCACCCCGCGATGTACGGCGAGCAGCCATCCGCCCCCGCCGAGTACGCCGCCCGGACCTTCGCCGCCGCCGGCGCCCGCGAGGTGCTCGAACTCGGCGCCGGCCACGGCCGCGACGCCCTCCACTTCGCCCGTGCGGGCTTCACCGTGCTGGCCACCGACTTCAGCCCGCCCGGCCTGGAACAGCTGCGCAGCGCCGCCGTCGAGCAGGGCCTGGCCGAGCGGGTCCGCACCGTCGTGCACGACGTCCGCGCGCCGCTGCCCCTCCCCGACGCCTCGGTCGACGCGGTGTTCGCCCACATGCTGCTCTGCATGGCGCTCAGCACCGAGGAGATCGCGGCGCTGGTCGCCGAGGTCCGCCGGGTCCTGCGCCCGGGCGGCACCTTCGTCTACACCGTCCGCCACACCGGCGACGCCCACTTCGGCGCCGGCACCGGCCACGGGGACGACATCTGGGAACACGGCGGCTTCGCCGTCCACTTCTTCCCCCGCGAGCTGGTGGACCGGCTCGCCGAGGGCTGGCACCTCGCCGAGGTCCACCCGTTCGAGGAGGGCGAACTGCCCCGCCACCTCTGGCGCATCACCCAGGAGACCCCCCGATGACCACCGACACCACCCCCGACGACGCCGCACCCGACGAGGCCGACCTCACCGTCGACGGCACCGGCCTGCTCTGCGTCCAGCTCCTGCTCCGTCTGCGCGCGCAGATCGCCCACCTCCCAGCCGGCGCCGTCGTCCACATCCAGACCACCGACCCCGCCGCCCCGCTCGACCTGCCCGCCTGGTGCCACCTGACCGGTCACGAGTACCTCGGCCCGGTCCCCTCTCCGGCACCGGACCACGAGGTGTACGGACTGCGCCTCACCTCGGCCCCCGTCCAGACCCGCCCCAACCGCCCCTGGCACCCCGCCCCCACCACTACTGTCCCCACCACCGCCACCGCCGACTGAGCCCGGCCGGGCGGCGGTCATCCCCGCGCGCCCGCCCCGCCGCCGGGTGAAGACTGCCCCCCATGTCCACCTCAGCCCCCACCCCGGACGGCCCGCACGCCAACCGGCTCCTCGGCCACCCGCCCGACGCCCGCCTCCTGCTCCTCACCTGCGACGACCTCGGCCTGGACGAGTCCGTCAACCTCGCCGTCGTCGAGGCGGTCCAGCAGGGCATCGCCGCGTCCTGCAGCCTGATGACCCCCTGTCACGCCGCCCCGCACGCGCTCCGACTCCTGCGCCGCCACCCGGAGATCCCGTTCGGCATCCACCTCACCCTGGTCTGCGAGGCGCCGCACCTGCGCTGGGGCCCGCTGGCCGACCGCGACCAGGTGTCCTCCCTGCTCGACCCCAGCGGCGAGCTGTACGCCCCCACCCCGGCCGGCCGCGCCGCTCTCGCCGCCGAGGCCCGACTCGACCGAGCACGACATCACCGTGCTCGACCACCGTCCGCTGCAGGAAGCCTGGCAAGCCGCCCGAGGACGGGTCACACCGCGCGACCCCGGCCCGCCCGGTGTGCCACGATGAGGAGAAAACGTAACGGCCCGACCCCACAGGGAGGTTGACCACCATGGATCCGATCCTGAGTTGCCGATGGCTCGACCAGCACGGCGAGTGGGAACTGGCGATCCGCCACAACGGCAGCGACTGGGAGCTGTTGGCGGCCGCACCGTTCTGCTCGGAGTCGCTTCCCTTCGCCGACCCGGACGAGGTCCGCCGGCTCGCCCAGGCCCTCCTCGACCTGCCCGCCGAACCCGAACCGTACGAGTTCGAATGGCAGCTCTTCCGCACGGGCACCACGGGCGCCGGGAAGGAGCACGACCTCTACGCGACCCTCACCGTAGGGCTGGACCCCCTGGACGACCACCGCCCGTACCTCGCCTACCAGTCCTACCACCACCTGAGCCACAGCACCGCCCTCGGCATGGAGGCGATCTGCGAGGACCCACCGGTCGACCACCTCCGCGCCCAGGCCCACGCGTTCCTCACCAACTGCCCCGGCCCGCCGCCCCGGTGGCTGTGACGGCGCCGCCCGCTCAGCGGGTGGCCCGCACCGCCGAGTGCACCGGCTCCGGCGTCAACGTCCGCGCGACCGCTCCGAGCCGACCACCCAGACCTCCGCAACGTCCGAGATCCCGAACCCCGGCACCCCCGAACCCCCGGAACCCCCGGAGCCCCCCGAGCCCCCCGAACCGAACACCTCGGCCCGGAACTCCCCAACGAGGCGCCCCCGTTCACCCCCAGTCGACCGGACCAACCGGACCAGCCGGACCGACCGGACCAGCCGGTGCACCAGCGTCAACTCCTCGGGCGGACGCCCCGCGCGCGGCCACCGCCCGAGGTGCAAGCGGCGGGGCGAGCCACTCCTCCCGCACGGGGCAGGCCTGGGCCTCTCGTCCGGATCGCACCGGGGCACGATCCGGACGAGAGGCCCTGCACGTCAGGCGGTGCGCCGCAGCAGCGCCAGGTACATCGCGTCCGTCCCGTGCAGGTGCGGCCACAGCTGCACGTCGGGCCCGTCGCCGAGCGCCGGGACACCGGGCAGCAGCGGCCGCGCGTCGATCCACTCGACCCGGCCGCCCTCGCCGCGCAGCACGTCGTCGACGACCGCGCGGGTCTCCGCGAGGTGCGGCGAGCAGGTCGCGTAGCCGACGACGCCGCCGACCCGGGTGGCCTCGATCGCCGAGCGCAGCAGGTCCCGCTGGAGCGGGCCGAAGGCCGCGATGTCGGCCGGCCGGCGGCGCCAGCGCGCCTCCGGGCGGCGCCGCAGCGCGCCCAGACCGGAGCACGGCACGTCGACCAGGACGCGGTCGAAGCCGCCGGAGCGCCAGGCCGGGCGGGTCCCGTCGGCCGCGATCACCGTGTACGGGCCGGGGTTGCCCTCCAGTGCCCGCGCCACCAGCCGGGCCCGGTGCGGCTGCTTCTCGCTGGCGACCAGCCCGGCGCCCCGCTCGGCGGCGAGCGCGGCGAGCAGCGCGGCCTTGCCGCCGGGGCCGGCGCAGCCGTCCAGCCAGAGCCGGTCGGGGCCGTCCAGCGGCGCGGCGGCCAGGGCCAGCGCGACCAGCTGGCTGCCCTCGTCCTGCACGCCGGCCCGGTTCTCCCGGACAGCGGCCAGCGCGCCGGGGTCGCCGCCCTCGGCGAGCCGGAGCGCGAACGGGGACCAGCGCCCGGGCTGGGCCTCGGGCAGCGCGTCGGCCAGTTCGCCGACGGTGGCCCGGCCGGGCCGGGCGATCAGGGTGACCTCGGGCCGCTCGTTGTCGGCCCGCAGCAGTTCCTCGATCGCGGTGCGCCCGGAGGCGTCCGGCTGCCAGCGGCCGAGCGAGTCCCAGAGCGCGGAGACCACCCAGCGCGGGTGCGAGTGCACGACGGCCAGGTGGTCCTCGGCGTCCTTGTCGTACGGCGGGGCGACCCGTTCGATCCAGGCGTCCAGGTCGTGGGCGCTGATCCGGCGCAGCACGGCGTTGACGAACTTGGCCTTGCCGTCGCCGAGCACCACCCGGGCCAGCTCGACGGTCGCCGAGACGGCGGCGTGGCTGGGGATACGGGTGGTGAGCAGCTGGTGGGCGCCGAGCGAGAGCACGTCGAGGACCGGCGGGTCGACCTTGCTCAGCGGCCGGTCGATGCAGGCCGCGATGACCGCGTCGTAGGTGCCCTGCAGGCGCAGGGTGCCGTAGACGAGTTCGGTGGCGAGGGCGGCGTCGCGCCGGTCCATGCCCTTCTGCTCGGCCTCGCGGAGCAGGGAGGGCAGGATCAGGTTGGCGTACGCGTCCCGCTCGTCGACGGCGCGCAGCGCCCGGAACGCGACGATCCGGGCCGGGTCCTTCTTGGGGCGGCGGTGCGGACGGGGCGCCCGCTTGGCGCCGGACGTGCTGGGGGTGCTGGGGGTGCTCACAGGAACCTCAAAGTGCTGCGGTGATTATCAGAAGATCTCGAACGAACAGTAACGCCAAACCCGAAGGTCAGCCCTCGGAGCCGTCCTCCCGGACCCCGAACCGCTCCCCCGCCTCCAGCCGCGCCCCGCGCGCCCAGTCGGCCGCCCGCATCTCCTTCTTCCCCTGCGGACGCACCTCCCCCAGCTCGATGTCGTGGCTCCCGGTCCCGACCCGCACGCTGTTCTTGCCGGCCATCGCGACCTCGCCCGGCGCCAGCTCGGCCGACTCCGGCAGCAGCTTGACCGGCCCGGTGACCTTCAGCCGCTCGCCCCGGAACTCCGTCCACGCGCCCGGTGCCGGCGCGCAGCCGCGCACCACCCGGTCGATCCGCAGTGCCGGGTGGTTCCAGTCGATCCGGGCGTCCTCGACGGTGATCTTCGGCGCGAGGGTGACGCCCTCGGCCGGCTGTGGCACGGCGTGCAGCGAGCCGTCCTCGATGCCGTCCATGGTGGCGGCGAGCAGCCGGGCACCGGAGAGCGACAGCCGGGTGAGGAGTTCGCCGCTGGTGTCGGCCGGGCGGATCTCCTCGGTGATCACGCCGTAGACCGGCCCGGAGTCCAGGCCCCGCTCGATCAGGAAGGTGGACGCCCCGGTCACCTCGTCACCGGCCAGCACCGAGTGCTGGACGGGGGCCGCGCCGCGCCAGGCGGGCAGCAGCGAGAAGTGCAGGTTGACCCAGCCGTGCTGGGGGATCTCCAGGGTGCCGGGTCGCAGCAGCGCGCCGTAGGCGACCACCGGGCAGCAGTCGGGGGCGAGTTCGGTGAGCCGGGCGACGAAGTCCGGGTCGCTGGGCTTCGCCGGCTTGAGGACCTCGATCCCGGCCTCCTCGGCGCGCTGGGCGACGGGGCTGGCGACCAGCTTGCGCCCGCGCCCGGCGGGGGCGTCGGGGCGCGTGACCACCGCGACGACCTCGTGCCGGTCGGAGGCGATCAGCGCGTCCAGGGCGGGAACGGCGACCTCGGGGGTGCCGGCGAAGACGAGACGCATCAAGTGCCTTTCTGCATACGAAAATCGAGGAACGGGCTCAGCGCGCGGAGCCGAAGGTGCTGTGCGGCGAGACCTTGACGACGGGCGCCGGCCCGCTGCCCCAGTCGGCCTCCCGGATGGCCTTCAGTGCGGCCTTGCGCTGCTCCCGGTCGAGCCGGTCGATGAAGATGATGCCGTCCAGGTGGTCGGTCTCGTGCTGGATGCACCGGGCGAGCAACTGGGTGCCCTCCAGCGTGACCGGGTCGCCGTACATGTTGAAGCCCTTGGCCACCACGCCGTGGGCGCGCTTGGTGTCGTAGCGCAGTCCGGGCAGCGACAGGCAGCCCTCCGGGCCCTCCTGCTCCTCCTCGCTGAGCGACAGGTCCGGGTTGATCAGGTGCCCGGTGACGCCGTCCACGTGGTAGGTGAACACCCGCAGCGAGACGCCGAGTTGGGGCGCGGCCAGGCCGGCGCCGGGGGCGCCGAGCATAGTGTCGGTGAGGTCGGCGACCAGGTTCCGCAGTTCCTTGTCGAAGGTGGTCACCGGCTGGGCGGTGGCCCGCAGGACGGGGTCTCCGAAGAGACGGATCGGCTGGATCGCCACGGGGTACGGGCTCCTGTCCGGGTGGGCGCGGGCTTCGGGCGACGACTGTTCCCCGCAAGTCTATGCAACCCGCTCAGGCGCCCCGACGGGCCGTCCTCGGACGCCCGCATCTGCTACTGGCATATCCCGAACCTGCCGAGCCGCGTTACCCCGGCCCCCGCTTCGGCGTTGGTCAAGAGAGATTGACCGGGGCCGGGCGCACGGGACACCGCGCCCCGGCCGAGCTGAACCGTACGGAAGGTGGCACGTAGGCCATGGCCGAGCAGATCAATCACGACGCCCGGGCGCGGGCGAGCCTGCACCTGCTGGTGCGGGACATCGAGCGGGTGAGGCGCCAGGTCGACGCGCTGCGGACGCTCACCGCCCAGCTGGGAAACGTCTACCGACCGCGCCGTCCGAGCACCTCGGCCGGCTTCGTGGTGTACGGACGGGCGCCGGCGCCGACCGTGCGCCTGGCGCAGGAGCTGCGGGAGAGCGTGGAGACCCTGGTGGCTGCGGCGGTCGAGTTCGACCGGGCGCTGGGCTTCTCCTGGGACTCGGTGGGTTCCGCCCTCGGGGTCACCAAGCAGGCCGTGCACCGCCGCTACGGCATGCGCCGCCCGACCAGCGAACTCCTCGCCGCCAGCGGCGCCGTCCCGGGCCCCGCCCGGCCGGACCGCTCCGAGGAACTCCCCGCCCCCACCGAACGCGGCGGCCTGGCCACCACCGTCCCCGCGGCCCGACAGGGCGGCCTGGACCGCTCCAGCCTGGAGCGCAGCGCCTTGGAGCGCAACGCCATCGACCGCACCCCGCTGGACCGCGCTCCCATCGACCGCGACCGCACCCCGGTCGAGCGCCCGCAGACCGGCATCCCCCTCCGCGGCTGACCACCCCCGACCACGCCCGGGCCACCCGGGGCGGGGTGGCCCACTCACCCCGCCCCCAGCGCCCCACCTCAGCCCCACCTCAGCCCACCTCACCCCGGCCGCCCCCGGCAGCGGCCCCCAGCGCCCCACCCCGCCCCCAGCACCCCGGCGACCGAGCCCTCAGCGGCCGAAGCCCTCAGCAGCCCGGGCCGCTCGGCGACCAGAGCCCCCGGCCGCGGCCCCCGCTACCCGATGTCCGTCGGATCCACCCGCACCCGCACCGGTTCCGCCGTCCGCAGCGCGATCCGCGCGATCTGCGCCGCCTTGAGCGCCGCCGCCAGCGCGGTCCCCTGCCCGGGCGCCACCCGCAGCAGCGCCCGCTCCTGTTCCTCCCCGCGCAGCGCGGGCACCGGCACCGGCCCGAGCACGTCCGCACCCTCCGGCAGCCGGATCAGGTTCAGCAGGTCGGCGACGGCCGCCGGGCTCCCGCTCACCGCGGCCATCCGCGACACCGGCGGGAAGTGCAGCTGAGCCCGTTCGTCCCGCTCCAGCCCAGCGTGCCCCAGCGGGTCCCAGCGCACCAGCGCCTGCACCGGCCGGGCCGAGGGCTCGGCGACCACGACGACCGTCCCGCCCTCCGTCGAGGGCCGGGCGAGCGCGGCCGCGGCGAGCCAGAGCCGCAGGGTCTCCTCCCCGGCCCGCAGGTCGGGCCGGCTGAGCAGCGCCCAGCCGTCGAGCAGCAGCACCGCGCCGTACCCGGAACCGCCCTCGACGACCGGCTCCGCGCCCGGGGTGGAGATCACCAGCGAGGGCTCGTCGGGCACGGTGTCCAGCACCGCGTCCCGCCCCGAGGTCCGCACCGGGATCCGCGGGAACGCCTTGCCCAGTTCCTCCGCCGTGCGCCGGGCACCGACCACCTGGGCCCGCAGCCGGAAGGAGCCGCACTCGGGGCAGTGCCAGTCGTTCTCGGCCTCGCCGCACCAGCCGCAGGTCAGCGCGGCGTCCGCCGAGGGCGCCTCCAGCGGCCCCTCGCAGCGCCGGCAGCGGGCGGGGGTGCGGCAGCGCCCGCAGGCCAGCCGGGGCACGTAGCCGCGCCGGGGCACCTGGATGAGCACCGGGTGCCCGGCCGCCAGTGCCTCCCGGGCGGCGTCCCAGCCGACCGAGGGCAGCCGGGCGGCCTGGGCGGCGGCGTCCCGGTGCTGGTCCTGGTCGGTGACGGTGCGCACCCTGGGCGCGACCTGCCGCACCACCTCCCGGTCGGCGACCAGCGGCCGCGCCCACCCGGTGCTGACCAGCTGGGCGCCCTCCACGGTCACCGCGTGCCCGCCGAGCAGGACGGCGGCGCCCTCCTCGGCGGCGCGCAGCAGCGCGACCTCGCGCACGTGCGGATGGGGGGCGCGCGGGTCGCTGTGGCTGCCGTCGCCGTCGGACCAGACCACGACCAGCCCGAGGTCGCGCACCGGCGCGAACATGGTGGCCCGGGTGCCGATCGCGGCGTGCACCGAGCCGCGGCTGACCGCGAGCCAGCGCCGGTAGCGCTCGCGCGGGCCGAGTTCGGCCTCCAGGGCCACGTGCATCCCCGGTCCGAGCAGCTCGGTCAGCGCCTGGTCGACCCGGGCCACCGACCGTCGGTCCGGCAGCACGACGAGCGCGCCGCGCCCGCCGGCCAGTGTCGCGGCGACCGCCCGGGCGATCTCGTACGGCCAGCCGGGCCCGGGCAGGGCGGCCCACACCGCGCGCGGCGATCCGCCGCCGGCCAGTGCGGTGAGGAAGTCGGGCCCGGCCGGGTAGCGCTGCCAGCCGCCGGGGGCGGGGGCCGGCGGGCGCGGCAGCGGCGGCGGGGAGGGTTCGGCCTCGGCCTTGGCGTGCCGGGGCGGTACGGCGAGCTGCAGCACGTCGGCCAGGGTGCCGGCGTACCGGTCGGCGACGGTGCGGCAGAGCCGGAGCAGCTGCGGGCTGAGCACCGGTTCGGGTGAGAGCACCTGGGCGAGCGGGGCGAGCGGGCCGGCGAAGTCGCTCTTCTCCAGCCGGGCGACGATGAACCCGTCGTGCAGTTCCCCGCCCTCGCGCTGGCCCTTGACCACCCGCGCCCCGAAGCGCACCCGCACCCGGACGCCCGGCTGGGCCTCCTCGGCCATGGCGGCCGGCACCTCGTAGTCGAAGAGCTTGTCGATGGTGAGCACGCCCTTGTCCACCACGACCCGGGCCACCGGCAGGTGTTCGGCCCGTTTGGCCCCATGCCACGTCCGGGGCTTGGCCCGCTTGACCGTCTCCCGGATGAACGCCAGCTGCTCCGGCTCGGCGGCCCCGTTCTCCCCTGTGCTGCTCATCGCTCCCAAGTACTACCAGGTCACACCGACACCGCGCACACAGCGGAGCGGCGCCCGCCCCCGAACAGGGGCGGACGCCGCTTCGAAGCCCGGGGGGTCAGTCCTGGACGGCAGCCTTCAGCTGCTCCACCCGGTCGGTGCGCTCCCAGGTGAAGTCCGGCAGCTCACGGCCGAAGTGGCCGTACGCGGCGGTCTGCGAGTAGATCGGCCGCAGCAGGTCCAGGTCGCGGATGATCGCGGCCGGGCGGAGGTCGAAGACCTCGGAGACGGCCTTCTGGATGGAGAGGACCGGCACGCTCTCGGTGCCGAAGGTCTCCACGAACAGGCCGACCGGCTCGGCCTTGCCGATCGCGTACGCGACCTGCACCTCGGCGCGGCGGGCGAGGCCGGCGGCGACGATGTTCTTCGCCACCCAGCGCATCGCGTACGCGGCCGAGCGGTCCACCTTGGACGGGTCCTTGCCGGAGAAGGCGCCGCCACCGTGGCGGGCCATGCCGCCGTAGGTGTCGATGATGATCTTGCGGCCGGTGAGGCCGGCGTCGCCCATCGGGCCGCCGATCTCGAAGCGGCCGGTCGGGTTGACCAGCAGGCGGTACCCGTCGGTGGTCAGCTTGATGCCCTGCTCGGCCAGCGCCTTCAGCTCCGGCTCCACGACGAACTCGCGGATGTCCGGGGTGAGCAGCGACTCCAGGTCGATGTCACTGGCGTGCTGGGTGGAGACGACCACGGTGTCGAGGCGGACGGCCTTGTCGCCGTCGTACTCGATGGTGACCTGGGTCTTGCCGTCGGGGCGCAGGTACGGGATGGTCCCGTTCTTGCGGACCTCGGTGAGGCGGCGGGAGAGGCGGTGCGCCAGGGTGATCGGCAGCGGCATCAGCTCGGGCGTCTCGTCGGACGCGTAGCCGAACATCAGGCCCTGGTCGCCGGCCCCCTGCTTGTCCAGGTCGTCCTCGTCGCCCTCGACCCGGGCCTCGTACGCGGTGTCGACACCCTGCGCGATGTCGGGCGACTGGGCTCCGATGGACACCGACACGCCACAGGAGGCGCCGTCGAAGCCCTTCTTGGAGCTGTCGTAGCCGATCTCCAGGATCTTGTCCCGGACGAGCTGGGCGATCGGGGCGTACGCCTTGGTGGTCACCTCGCCGGCCACGTGCACCTGGCCGGTCGTGATGAGCGTCTCCACGGCGACCCGGGAGGTCGGGTCCTCACGGAGGAGCGCGTCAAGGATGGTGTCGCTGATCTGGTCAGCGATCTTGTCGGGGTGTCCCTCGGTCACGGACTCCGAGGTGAACAGGCGGCGAGACACAGCGCTCCCTGGGGTTGCAGCGGCTGCTGACTGAAGGCCCCCGGCGAACCGGGGACATCCGGAAAGACTTGATTCCTGGATTCTAACGGTCTGCTTCCGCCGAACGTCACCCGCTTCCGGAAATCAAGACCGTTCTCCAGCGGGTCTCGATCAGTTCCGACCCGGTTCCAGCCGCTTTGCGACCAGATCCCAGATCACGTCCGCGAGGGCCTCCTTGGGGCCCACCGGTACGGGGGTCTCGCTGCCGTCCGCGCCCAGCACCACGGCCTCGTTGACGTCCTGCCCGAAGGCCTTTCCGTCGCCCACCTCGTTGACCACCAGCAGGTCGCAGCCCTTGCGGGCGAGCTTGGCGCGGCCGTTGGCGAGCACGTCGTCGGTCTCCGCCGCGAAACCCACCACCAGCTGGCCCGAACGGGGGCGGTGCGCCGACAGCTCGGCCAGCACGTCGGGGTTGCGGACCAGCGCCACCGGAGCCGGCTCGACCCCCTCGACCTTCTTGATCTTGCCGGTCGCGTACTCGGCGGGCCGGAAGTCCGCCACCGCCGCGGCCATCACCACGGCGTCCGCGTCCGCGGCCGCCTTCAGCGCCGCCGCGCGCAGTTCCAGCGCGGTCGAGACGTGCACCACGTCCACCCCGGCCGGGTCGGGCAGCTCGGCGTTGGCGGAGACGAGGGTCACCCGCGCCCCGCGCGCCGCGGCCGTCACGGCGAGCGCGTAGCCCTGCTTGCCGGAGGAGCGGTTGCCGAGGAAGCGCACCGGGTCCAGCGGCTCCCGGGTGCCGCCGGCCGAGACCACCACGTGCCGGCCGGCCAGGTCGGTCGGCACCGCCCCGCCCCGGCGCAGCACGGCCCGGCAGGCCTCGAAGATCGCGCCGGGCTCGGGCAGCCGCCCCTTGCCGGTGTCCTTGCCGGTGAGCCGCCCGACGGCCGGCTCCAGCACGATCACACCGCGGCGGCGCAGGGTGGCGACGTTCTCCCGGGTGGCCGGGTGCTCCCACATCTCGGTGTGCATGGCGGGCGCCAGGACGACCGGGCAGCGGGCGGTGAGCAGGGTGTTGGTCAGCAGGTCGTCGGCGAGCCCGTGGGCGGCCTTGGCGATCAGGTCGGCGGTGGCGGGGGCGACCACCACCAGGTCGGCCTGCTGCCCGATCCGCACGTGCGGCACCTCGTGCACGCGCTCCCAGGTCTCGGTGGCGGCGGGGCGGCCGGACAGCGCGGCCCAGGTGGCCTCGCCGACGAAGTGCAGCGCCGCCGCGGTGGGCACCACGGTGACCTGGTGGCCGGACTCGGTGAACCGGCGCAGCAGCTCGCACGCCTTGTAGGCGGCGATCCCGCCGCTGACACCCAGAGCCACCCGAGGAGCGTCCACCGTCAGACACCCACCTTTCTCCCGATCCGGAACCCGCCCACCCTACGACCCCTCAGCCGCGCCCCACACCGCGGCCCGGCCCACCGGGGCCGGAAAACGCCGGAGGGCCCGGCGGAACGAATTCCGCCGGGCCCTCCGGGACGGTACGAGGCTGCCTCAGGCGGCGCCCTCGACCGCCTCGGCGGTCAGCATGCCCGCGTTGATCTCGCGCAGCGCGATCGACAGCGGCTTCTCGTGCACGTGGGTGTCGACCAGCGGGCCGACGTACTCCAGCAGGCCCTCGCCGAGCTGGGAGTAGTACGCGTTGATCTGGCGCGCGCGCTTGGCGGCGTAGATCACGAGGCTGTACTTCGAGTCGGTGGCCTCAAGCAGCTCGTCGATCGGCGGGTTGATGATGCCCTCGGGCGCGGTCATGGAAGAGGACACGCGAAAACCTTCCGAAAGGGTGGAAAAGACTGACAGGTCAGGCTACACCGAGCAAGGCTAGCAGTTCGGCCGCTACCTGCTCGACGGAGGTGTTGACAAGGGTCCTGTCGAACTCGGCCTCGGCCGCGAGCTCGACCCTGGCCGCCTCCAGCCGCCGCTCGATCACGTCCTGCGCCTCGGTGCCCCGGCCGGTCAGCCGACGGACCAGCTCGTCCCAGCTCGGCGGCGCCAGGAAGACCAGCTGGGCCTCCGGCATCGACTCGCGCACCTGGCGGGCGCCCTGCAGGTCGATCTCCAGCAGGACGGGCTCGCCGCGCTCCAGCTTCTCCAGTACGGCCGCACGCGGGGTGCCGTAGCGGTTGCCCGCGAACTCGGCCCACTCGAGCAGCTCGCCGTTGGCGATCAGCTTGTCGAACTCGTCGTTGTCGACGAAGTGGTACTGGACCCCGTTCTTCTCGCCGGGCCTCGGGTGCCGGGTGGTGGCCGACACCGAGAGCCAGACTTCGGGGTACATCTTCCTCATATGAGCGACGACCGTGCTCTTGCCGACCCCCGAAGGGCCGGAGAGCACGGTCAGCCGCGGACGCTCACTCATGCACCGATTATCCCGGATCGCGGACGATCCCGGGACCACGGGGCACGGTCAGACGGCGCCACCGCCGAACTCACGCTCCAGGGAGGCGATCTGGTTCGTTCCGAGACCGCGGACACGGCGGCTCTCGCTGATGCCGAGGCGCTCCATGATCTGCTTGGCACGAACCTTGCCGACGCCCGGAAGGGACTCCAGCAGGGCCGACACCTTCATCTTGCCGATCACGTCGTTGTCGTTCTTGCCGGCCTTGATCACCTCGTGCAGGGAGGCGCCGGAGTGCTTGAGCCGGTTCTTGACCTCGGCGCGCTCCCGGCGAGCCTCGGCGGCCTTGGCGAGCGCGGCGGTGCGCTGTTCAGGGGTAAGGGGCGGAAGAGCCACGCCGTTCACCTCAGGGTGTGGAAGGAAGGGATTGAGCTATGACTGGTTTGGTACCGGGACACCGTCCGCAAGGGGAGCCCAATGGGGAACCACAGGGCCCTGACCTGCGGGAGCTACAGATTTCGCAACTCGCCGATGACCTATCGCCGGACACTACCCGCATTGCGGCGCCGCGTCAGGAAAAGAACACGAAAAGTCCTGGTCAGCCAAGGCCGACCAGGACTTTCCGGGGCAAAATGACCGCGATTGCGAAACTTTGACGGGGTCGATGTGACGGCGCTCACGTCAACTCCGGTGCCGCCCCGCCGTCCTGCGGACACTGCGTACGGTCACCGGTCGGCTACCAGCCGGCCACCGGCCGGGCCGCCTCCGCTACTTGACGGCGTCCGCGAACTCGCCGACGAAGCGCTCCGCGGCCTCCCGCAGGGCCGGCACCGACGGCCCGTGCTTGAGCACGTCCCGGCTGACGCTCGGCACCACGTTGATCACCGAGGCGCCGAACACCCGCGGCAGGTCCGCCATGGTCGCGCCCTGGGCGCCGATCCCGGGGGCCAGCAGCGGGCCGTTGATGGCCAGGTCCACGCCCGCGTCGGCCAGCGTCGCGCCGACCACCGCGCCGAAGGAGCCCAGCGGCGCCGCGTCCGCGTTCTCGGCCGCCAGCTGGCGCAGCACCGACGCGGCGACCGGCTCGCCGTCCGCGCCGACCGCGCGCTGCACCTCGGCGCCCTCCGGGTTGGAGGTGAGCGCCAGCGCGAACACCCCGCAGCCCTGCTCGCGGGCCAGGTCCAGGGCCGGGCGCAGCGAGCCGAAGCCCAGGTACGGGCTGACCGTCACGGCGTCCGAGAACAGCGGGCTGCCGGGCGACAGGAAGGCCTCCGCGTAGGCGGCCATGGTGGAGCCGATGTCGCCGCGCTTGGCGTCCATCAGCACCAGCGCACCGGCCGCACGGGCCTCCTCGACGGTCTTCTCCAGCACCGCGACGCCCTTGCTGCCGAAGCGCTCGAAGAAGGCGGCCTGCGGCTTGAGCACGGCCACCCGGTCGGCCAGCGCCTCCACCACGGTGCGACTGAAGGTCTCCAGCCCGGCGAGGTCGTCACCGAGCCCCCAGGCGGAGAGCAGGGAGGCGTGCGGGTCGATGCCGACGCAGAGCTGGCCGCGGGTGTCGAGGGCCTGGCGCAGCCGGGCACCGAACGGGGCGAGGGTCATGTCGTCCTTTCCAGATCCAGTACAGGGGTTCACGAGCTGCGGACGGCGCTGCCGACGGCCGCCGCCAGGTTGCGGAAGCCCGCGGCGCGGACCCGGGCGGAGAGGCCCCGGTGGATCCGGCGGCACCAGAACGGCCCCTCGTAGATGAAGGCGCTGTAGCCCTGCACGAGGTCGGCGCCGTGGATGATCCGCTGCCAGGCGTCCTCGGCGGTCTCCACGCCGCCGACCGAGACCAGCGTCAGCCGGCCCTCGGTGCGGGCGCGCAGCCGCTGCAGCACCTCCAGGGCGCGGGCCTTCAGCGGGGCGCCGGACAGGCCGCCCAGGCCGATCTCCCGGACCCGCTCGGCGTCGGCCCGCAGGCCCTCGCGGCCGATCGTGGTGTTGGTGGCGATGATGCCGTCCAGGCCCAGCTCCAGGGCCAGGTCGGCGACCTCGTCGATGTCCTCGTCGGCCAGGTCGGGGGCGATCTTGACCAGCAGCGGCACGCGGTGCGCGGTGGTGCGGTCGGCGGCCTCGCGGACGGCGGCGAGCAGCGGGCGCAGGTGGTCGACGGCCTGGAGGTTGCGCAGCCCGGGGGTGTTCGGGGAGCTGACGTTGACCACCAGGTAGTCGGCGTACTTGGCCAGCCGCTCGGTCGACTTGACGTAGTCGGCGACGGCGTCGGCCTCCTCGACCACCTTGGTCTTGCCGATGTTGACGCCGATCACCGGGGTGGAGCTGGTGTGCGGGCGGGCGGCCAGCCGGGCGGCGACCCTGGCCGAGCCCTGGTTGTTGAAGCCCATCCGGTTGATCAGCGCGCGGTCCTCGACCAGGCGGAACAGCCGGGGCGTCGGGTTGCCGGGCTGGGGCTCGCCGGTGATGGTGCCGATCTCGACGTAGTCGAAGCCGAGCATCGCCAGGCCGTCGATGCCGACGCCGTTCTTGTCGAAGCCGGCCGCGAGCCCGAACGGGCCGGGCAGGTCCAGGCCGAGGGCCCTGGTGTGCAGCGCCCGGTCGCGTGGGGCGAGCACCAGTCGCACCAGGGTGCGCAGGCCGGGCACCGAGGAGGCCAGCCGGATCCAGAAGAAGGCGAGGTGGTGGGCCTTCTCCGGGTCCATCTTCTTGAACACGAGGTCGAACAGGAACTTGTACAAAGTGGGGTCAACTCCCGGATCGATGACCGGACTTGGTCATGGAAGTGGGGGGCACCCGACTGGCTCCGGTGCCCCCCACTGCGGTGGTGCTACTTGCGACCGGCGTTGATCAGCTCGGCGTGCTCCTGGAGGGACATCACTCCGACCTCGTCGCGCAGCAGCGCGTCCATGCCCTGGACGGCCGCGCCCATCGCCTGGACGGTGGTCAGGCACGGCACCCCGCGGGAGACCGCGGCGGTGCGGATCTCGTAGCCGTCGAGGCGACCACCGGTGCCGTACGGCGTGTTGATGATCAGGTCGACCTCGCCGTCGTGGATCAGCTGGACGATCGTCCGCTCACCGTTCGGGCCCTCGCCCTCGCTGTGCTTGCGCACCAGCGTGGACGGGATGCCGCCGCGGTGCAGCACCTCGGCGGTGCCGGCGGTGGCGAGCACCTCGAAGCCGAGGCCGACCAGCGCCCGGGCCGGGAAGACCAGGTTGCGCTTGTCCCGGTTGGCGACCGAGACGAAGACCTTGCCCTTGGTCGGCAGCGCGCCGTACGCGCCGGACTGCGCCTTGGCGTAGGCGGTGCCGAAGACCTTGTCGATGCCCATGACCTCGCCGGTCGAGCGCATCTCCGGGCCGAGCACGGTGTCCACGCCGCGGCCGTGGATGTCGCGGAAGCGGCTCCACGGCATCACGGCCTCCTTGACCGCGATCGGGGCGTCGGCCGGCAGCGTGCCGCCGTCGCCCTCGGCCGGGAGCAGGCCCTCGGCGCGCAGCTCGGCGATGGTGGCGCCGAGCGAGATCCGGGCGGCGGCCTTGGCCAGCGGCACGGCGGTCGCCTTGGAGGTGAACGGGACGGTGCGGGAGGCGCGCGGGTTGGCCTCCAGCACGTAGAGGATGTCCCCGGCCAGTGCGAACTGGATGTTGATCAGGCCGCGGACGCCGACGCCGCGCGCGATGGCCTCGGTGGAGGTGCGCAGGCGCTTGATGTCGTAGCCGCCCAGGGTGATCGGGGGCAGCGCGCAGGCGGAGTCGCCGGAGTGGATGCCGGCCTCCTCGATGTGCTCCATGACGCCGCCGAGGTAGAGCTCGGTGCCGTCGTAGAGCGCGTCGACGTCGATCTCCACCGCGTCGTCCAGGAAGCGGTCGATCAGCACCGGGTGCTCGGAGATCAGACCGGCGTGCCGCTCCAGGTAGGAGGCGAGCGAGGCCTCGTCGTAGACGATCTCCATGCCGCGGCCGCCGAGCACGTAGGACGGGCGGGCCAGGACCGGGTAGCCGATCTCGTCGGCGATCGCCTTGGCCTCCGCGAAGGAGAAGGCGGTGCCGTGCTTGGGGGCGGGCAGCCCGGCGTCGCGCAGCACGCGGCCGAAGGCGCCGCGCTCCTCGGCGAGGTCGATCGCCTCGGGCTGGGTGCCGACGATCGGCACGCCGTTGTCCTTGAGCGCCTGGGCCAGGCCCAGCGGGGTCTGGCCGCCGAGCTGGACGATCACGCCGGCCAGCGGTCCGGCCTGCCGCTCGGCGTGGACGATCTCCAGCACGTCCTCCAGGGTGAGCGGCTCGAAGTAGAGCCGGTCGGAGGTGTCGTAGTCGGTGGAGACGGTCTCCGGGTTGCAGTTGACCATGACGGTCTCGTACCCGGCCTCGGCGAGCGCGAAGGAGGCGTGCACGCAGGAGTAGTCGAACTCGATGCCCTGGCCGATGCGGTTGGGGCCCGAGCCGAGGATGATCACGGCCGGCTTGGTGCGCGGGGCGACCTCGCTCTCCTCGTCGTAGGACGAGTAGAAGTACGGGGTCTTGGCGGCGAACTCGGCGGCGCAGGTGTCGACGGTCTTGTACACCGGGCGGATGCCGAGGGCGTGGCGCACCTCGCGGACGACGTCCGCGCGCAGGCCGCGGATCTCCGCGATCTGCTGGTCGGAGAAGCCGTGCCGCTTGGCGTGGCGCAGCAGCTCGGGGGTGAGCTCGGCGGCCTCGGCCAGATCGCCGGCGATCTCGTCCAGCAGGAAGAGCTGGTCGACGAACCACGGGTCGATCTTGGTGTACTCGAACACCTCGTCCGGGGTGGCGCCGGCCCGGATGGCGTCCATCACGGTGTTGATCCGGCCATCGGTCGGCACGGTGGCCTTGGTCAGCAGCTCGGCCTTGTCGCCGACCGGACCGGTCCAGTCGAACTGGGAGCCCTTCTTCTCCAGCGAGCGCAGCGCCTTCTGCAGCGCCTCGGGGAAGTTGCGGCCCAGGGCCATGGCCTCGCCGACGGACTTCATGGTGGTGGTCAGCGTCGCGTCGGCGCTCGGGAACTTCTCGAACGCGAACCGCGGCACCTTGACCACGACGTAGTCGAGGGTCGGCTCGAAGGAGGCCGGGGTCTCCTCGGTGATGTCGTTGGGGATCTCGTCCAGGGTGTAGCCGACGGCCAGCTTGGCGGCGATCTTGGCGATCGGGAAGCCGGTGGCCTTGGAGGCGAGCGCCGAGGAGCGGGAGACGCGCGGGTTCATCTCGATGACGATGACCCGGCCGTCGACGGGGTTGACGGCGAACTGGATGTTGCAGCCGCCGGTGTCGACGCCGACCTCGCGGATGACGGCGATGCCGATGTCGCGCAGGATCTGGTACTCGCGGTCGGTGAGGGTCATCGCCGGGGCGACGGTGATCGAGTCACCGGTGTGCACGCCCATCGGGTCGAAGTTCTCGATGGAGCAGACGACCACGACGTTGTCGTTCTTGTCGCGCATCAGCTCCAGCTCGTACTCCTTCCAGCCGAGGATGGACTCCTCCAGGAGCACCTCGGTGGTCGGCGAGAGGGCCAGGCCCTGGCCGGCGATGCGGCGCAGGTCCTCCTCGTGGTGGGCGAAGCCGGAGCCGGCGCCGCCCATGGTGAAGGAGGGGCGGACCACGACCGGGTAGCCGCCGAGCGTGTCGACGCCGGCGAGCACGTCGTCCATGGTGTGGCAGATGACCGAGCGGGCGGACTCGCCGTGGCCGATCTTGGCCTTGACGGCCTCGACGACGCCCTTGAACAGCTCGCGGTCCTCGCCCTTGTTGATCGCCTCGACGTCGGCGCCGATCAGCTCGACGCCGTACTTCTCCAGCGTGCCGGCCGCGTGCAGCGAGATCGCGGTGTTGAGCGCGGTCTGGCCGCCCAGGGTCGGCAGCAGCGCGTCGGGGCGCTCCTTGGCGATGATCTTCTCGACGAACTCCGGGGTGATCGGCTCGACGTAGGTGGCGTCGGCGATCTCCGGGTCGGTCATGATCGTGGCCGGGTTGGAGTTGACCAGCACGACCCGCAGGCCTTCGGCCCTGAGAACGCGGCAGGCCTGGGTGCCCGAGTAGTCGAACTCGGCGGCCTGGCCGATGACGATCGGGCCGGAGCCGATCACCAGGACGGACTTGATGTCAGTGCGCTTAGGCACGCTGGCCCTCCATGAGCTTCACGAAGCGGTCGAACAGGTAGGCGGCGTCGTGCGGGCCGGCGGCCGCTTCGGGGTGGTACTGCACGCTGAAGGCGGGCACGTCGAGCGCCTGGAGGCCCTCGACCACGTCGTCGTTGAGGCAGACGTGGGAGACCTCGACCCGCCCGTAGGGGGTGTCGCTCACCTTGTCCAGCGGCGCGTTCACGGCGAAGCCGTGGTTGTGGGCGGTCACCTCGACCTTGCCGGTGGTGCGGTCCTGCACCGGCTGGTTGATGCCGCGGTGGCCGTACTTGAGCTTGTAGGTGCCGAAGCCCAGGGCACGGCCGAGGATCTGGTTGCCGAAGCAGATCCCGAAGAACGGGGTCTTGCGCTCCAGCACGCCCTGCGCGACGGCGACCTGGTGGTCGGCGGTGGCCGGGTCGCCCGGGCCGTTGGAGAAGAACACGCCGTCCGGGTTGACGGCGTAGAGGTCCTCCAGGGTGGAGTTGGCCGGCAGCACGTGCACCTCGATGCCGCGCTCGGCCATCCGCTGCGGGGTCATCGCCTTGATGCCGAGGTCCAGCGCGGCGACGGTGAACTTCTTCTCACCGATCGCGGGGACGATGTACGGCTCGGTGGTGGCGACCTCGGCGCACAGGTCGGCGCCCTTCATCTCGGGCGCCTGCTGCACCCGGGCGAGCAGCGCGGCCGGGTCGGCCAGCGTCTCGCCGGAGAAGATGCCGCAGCGCATCGCGCCGCGCTCGCGCAGGTGGCGGGTCAGCGCGCGGGTGTCGATGCCGCTGATGCCGACGACGCCCTGGCGGGTCAGCGCCTCGTCCAGCGAGCGGCGGGAGCGCCAGTTGGACGCCACCCGGGCGGGGTCGCGCACGACGTAGCCGGCGACCCAGATCTGCTGGGACTCGTCGTCCTCGTCGTTCCAGCCGGTGTTGCCGATCTGCGGGGCGGTCATCACGACCACCTGGCGGTGGTACGACGGGTCGGTCAGGGTCTCCTGGTAGCCGGACATGCCGGTGTTGAAGACCGCCTCGCCGAAGGTCTCGCCGGTCGCGCCGTAGGCCTGACCGCGGAAGGTCCGGCCGTCCTCCAGGACGAGCACGGCAGGGACACGCTCCCGCCGTTGGCGCTGCGTGGTGGGGGCAGGTGCGGTCATTGCGCGGCCTCTTCCGTCTTCTTCGTCTTCGTAGTACGTGTTGCGAGCTGGGTGATCGCCTCGACCCAGGCGGTGTGCTCATCGGGGTGGTCGGCCCGGAAGCCGGAGTCCAGCTCGGTGCCCTCGTGGGCCCAGCTGACCACCAGCAACCCGGAGGGGACGACCTTGCCGGCGATCCCGGAGTCCGTCCGGGCACCGGTGAGGTGCTCGGCCGGGATCCAGAAGTCGACGTCGCCGGGGCGGTGCACCAGCAGCCCGTCCTCGCCGAGGGTGAGGTCGGCCCGGCTGCGGGTGCCCAGGCCGTGCGCGACGACCCGGTCGAGCCAGTTCCCGGCGGTGGTGGTGCCGTGGTACCGCCCGCTGGTCTCCAGGATGGTCCGCCCGGCGCGGGCCGGCACGGCGGGCAGCGGCGGGATCCCGGACTGCAGGGTGCGCCGCCAGTTCCAGCCCTGGCGCATCAGCCAGTAGACCAGGCCGATGATGATCAGCAGCCCGACCGACCAGCCGATGTAGCCGGGCCAGTCGGTGACCTTCGCCTGCTCCCTGGCGAGCGTGGCGTACGCCGTCACGCGATGCCGCCCTGCTCGGCCAGCTCACCGGCCAGCACGGTGGCGCGGCCGCGCAGGAAGGTGGCGTGCACCCGTCCGGGCAGGTCCATGCCCTTGTAAGGGGTGTTGCGGCTGCGGGTGGCGAAGCTCTCGGGGTTCACGGCACCACGGTACGCGGGATCGAAGAGCACCAGGTTGGCGGGCTCACCCACCGAGATCGGCCGGCCCTGCCCGCTGAGACGGCCGATCCGGGCCGGGCGGTGCGACATCCGGTCCGCGACGCCCTCCCAGTTCAGCAGGCCGGTGTCGACCATGGTCTGCTGCACGACCGACAGCGCGGTCTCCAGGCCGACCATGCCCATCGCGGCCACGGCCCACTCGCAGTCCTTGTCCTCGGCCGGGTGCGGCGCGTGGTCGGTGGCGACGGCGTCGATGGTGCCGTCGGCGAGCGCCTTGCGCAGCGCCTGGACGTCCTCGGCGGTGCGCAGCGGCGGGTTCACCTTGTACACCGGGTCGTAGGAGCGGACCAGCTCGTCGGTGAGCAGCAGGTGGTGCGGGGTGACCTCGGCGGTGACGTCCCAGCCCTTGGACTTGGCCCAGCGGACGATCTCGACCGAGCCGGCCGTGGAGAGGTGGCAGACGTGCAGCCGGGAGCCGACGTGCGCGGCGAGCAGCACGTCGCGGGCGATGATCGACTCCTCGGCGACGGCCGGCCAGCCGCCCAGCCCGAGCTCCCCGGAGACCTGGCCCTCGTTCATCTGGGCGCCCTCGGTCAGCCGCGGCTCCTGGGCGTGCTGGGCGACGACGCCGTCGAAGGCCTTGACGTACTCCAGGGCGCGGCGCATCAGCACCGCGTCGTCCACGCACTTGCCGTCGTCGGAGAAGACCCGGACGCCGGCCGCGGACTCGTGCATGGCGCCCAGCTCGGCGAGCTTCTTGCCCCCGAGGCCGACGGTGACGGCGCCGACCGGCTGCACGTCGCAGTAGCCGGCCTCCTGGCCGAGCCGCCAGACCTGCTCGACCACACCGGCGGTGTCGGCCACCGGGGTGGTGTTGGCCATCGCGTGCACGGCGGTGAAACCGCCCATCGCGGCGGCCTGGGTGCCGGTGAGCACGGTCTCGGCGTCCTCGCGGCCGGGCTCGCGCAGGTGGGTGTGCAGGTCGACCAGGCCGGGCAGGGCGATCATGCCGGTGGCGTCGATCTCGATGTCCGCCTCGACGGCCAGGCCGGTGCCGATCGCCTGGATCACGCCGTCGGCGAGGTGGAGGTCCTGCGGGGCGCCGCCCAGGATCTTGGCGTTGCGGATCAGGTAGCTGGTCACTGAGCGGTCTCCACGGAGTCGGTGCGGGGGGCGGCGGCGGGTTCGGCGGGTCCGTCGGCGAAGACGGCGCCGCCGAGCAGCAGGTAGAGGACGGCCATCCGGACGGAGACGCCGTTGGCGACCTGCTCGACCACGGTGCAGCGCGGCGAGTCGGCGACCTCGGCGGTGATCTCCATGCCGCGGACCATCGGGCCGGGGTGCATCACGATGGCGTGCCCGGGCAGCTGGGCCATCCGGATGCCGTTCATGCCGTAGCGGCGGCTGTACTCGCGCTCGGTCGGGAAGAACGCGGCGTTCATCCGCTCGCGCTGCACCCGCAGCATCATCAGGGCGTCGGTCTTGGGCAGCACCCGGTCGAGGTCGTAGCTGACCTCGCAGGGCCAGTTCTCGATGCCGATCGGCAGCAGGGTCGGCGGGGCGACGAAGGTCACCTGGGCACCGAGGGTGGTCAGCAGGTGCACGTTGGAGCGGGCGACCCGGCTGTGCAGGATGTCGCCGACGATCGTGACCCGGCGGCCCGCGAGGTCGTTGCCCGACCCGGCGTTGAGGTGGCGGCGCATGGTGAAGGCGTCGAGCAGCGCCTGGGTGGGGTGCTCGTGGGTGCCGTCACCGGCGTTGATCACACTGCCGTGCAGCCAGTCCGACTGGGCCAGCCGGGCCGGCGCGCCCGAGGCGTGGTGCCGGATGACGACCGCGTCGGCGCCCATCGCCTGGAGGGTCAGCGCGGTGTCCTTGAGGCTCTCGCCCTTGGAGACGGACGAGCCCTTGGCGGAGAAGTTGATGACGTCCGCGGACAGCCGCTTCTCGGCGGCCTCGAAGGAGGTCTTGGTCCGGGTGGAGTCCTCGAAGAAGAGGTTGACGACGGTGCGACCGCGCAGCGTGGGCAGCTTCTTGACGGCCCGGCCGGAGAGCTGGGCCAGCTCCTCGGCGGTGTCCAGGATCAGCAGCGCGTCGTCGCGGCTGAGATCGGCGGCGGAGACGAGGTGGCGCTTCACGCGGGTTACTCCGGGAGGTGCGGTTCGGTGGGCTGGGAGGCCATGGCCTGCGAGCTGCGGGCGGTGTGGTCGCGGTCGCCGACCAGGACGGCGTCCACGCCGTCGGTGTCGGCCAGCCGGACCTGCACGGCCTCGCGCAGCGAGGTCGGGAGGTTCTTGCCCACGTAGTCGGCCCGGATCGGCAGCTCCCGGTGGCCGCGGTCGACGAGGACGGCGAGCTGCACGGCGCGCGGGCGGCCGATGTCGCTCAGCGCGTCGAGCGCGGCGCGGATGGTGCGGCCGGAGAACAGCACGTCGTCGACGAGGATGACGAGCTTGCCGTCGATGCCGCCGGGCGGGATCTCGGTGTGCTCCAGGGCGCGGGCGGGCTTCAGCCGCAGGTCGTCCCGGTACATGGTGATGTCCAGGGTGCCCAGCGGGATCTCGCGCCCGGTGATCTGGGCCAGCCTGCCGTGCAGGCGGCGGGCGAGGTGGACGCCCCTGGTGTGGATGCCGAGCAGCACGACGTCCTCCGCGCCCTTGGCGCGCTCGACGATCTCGTGCGCTATCCGGGTGACGACCCGGGCGATGTCCGTGGCGTCCAGCACCTGGTGCGGCGGCCGCGGCGTCTGTTCGTGGTGTGTGGTCATGCCGAAGCGGACCTCCTTCCCCGCCTCACTGGACGGGCCTTAAAGGATGTCTGGGAATCTGCCCCCGCCGACCGGGCGTGGGCTTCGGGCCATCCTACCAGCGCGCCGGACGGGCAAATGGACCGCCACCATTCCGCTTCGCCGGGTTCACATACCAGATGCGCCGACGATGCGGGCTATTCGCACGACTGCCCCATTCGGCTTGACGCAACTACCTTACTCTACGTAACCTCACAGTGAGTTACGAGACGGACGTCGAACCCACCGGTAACGACGTCGGCGAATCGCCCGTGACCCACCACTGAACGCGAAGCAATCTCGTCCGGGGAGATCAATGTCCAGCGACTACGCGAAGCAGCTCGGAGGCAAGCTCCGAGCGATCCGCACTCAGCAGGGGCTCTCCCTGCACGGTGTCGAGGAGAAGTCCCAGGGGCGCTGGAAGGCAGTCGTCGTCGGCTCCTACGAGCGCGGCGACCGTGCGGTCACCGTGCAGCGGCTGGCCGAGCTCGCCGAGTTCTACGGCGTGCCGGTGCAGGAGCTGCTGCCCGGAGGCACCCCCGGCGGCGCGGCCGAGCCGCCGCCGCGCCTGGTCCTCGACCTGGAGAGACTGACCCAGGTCCCGTCCGAGAAGGCCGGGCCGCTGCAGCGCTATGCGGCGACCATCCAGAGCCAGCGCGGCGACTACAACGGCAAGGTCCTCTCGATCCGTCAGGACGACCTGCGCACTCTGGCCGTCATCTACGACCAGTCGCCGTCGATCCTCACCGAGCAGCTGATCTCCTGGGGCGTGCTCAACCCCGACGCGCGCCGCGCGGTGCGCGAGGAGGACGCGAGCTGACGCTCGCCGGCTTCTCTCGGTAGGCACGTCACTGCCATGCGCTGTTTTCCTCAGTGCTGGCAAGCAGAAACGTCACGGCGCGGTTCCCCGGATCAGGGGAGCCGCGCCGCGGTGTCGCTGTGACCGCCACCTCGGCCAGGCCTCGGCCAGACCTCAGCAGACCGTCCCCAGGCTGTAGCCCGGCTGCGCCGCGATCCCGTCCAGCCGGACCGGGCGGGCGGCCGGCGCCCAGTCCGGCCCGCTGCTCGACCAGGCCCAGGCCGCCGGCAGGTACTCGCCGCAGGAGGCGGCCGAGCCCTGCGAGCCGTGGAGCACGGCGACCGCGGGCAGCTCCAGCGCCAGCCCCGCGCACAGCACGGCGCAGACCAGCTCCAGGTCCTCGTCGTTGATCCGCACCACGCCGTCCTCCCACTGCAGCACCCGGGCCGCCGCGGTCAGCTTCCCGCCCGGCGCCTCCACCCGCAGCCGCAGCTCGTACACCCCGGCGCCCGCGCCGACCAGCATCCGGCGGAACACCTCGCCCCCGCGCTGGTAGGCGGCGCGAACCCAGCGCACGTGCTCCTCGTCCGTCTCCGCCGCGCCCCCGTACAGCCCGCCGTCGAGCAGCAGGTCGGCGTGGCAGAGCGTCAGCCCGTTCTCCCGGGCCCGGACCAGCCGCGGCACGAAGTCCCCGGCCAGTTCCTCGCCCTGATAGGCCAGCAGCTGGGTGTGCAGCGGCGGGTTGACCAGGTAGCGGTCCCGGGCGGCGGGCTCGGCCGGGTCCAGTCCGTGCAGCAGGCAGAACTCCGCGAAGTCCTGCGGGTGGAACATCCGGGCCCGGACGGTCTCGAACCGCTCCAGCGCGTCGGCCAGCAGCTCGGCGGTGTCGGCCAGGTAGCGCTCGTAGTCGGGGGCGTCGCAGACCCCCCAGGCGCGGGCCCGGGCGAAGTCCGCGGCGCTGGTGAGCACCCCCATGACGAACGCCTGCTCGGCCCCCTCGACCCGCTGCGGCCGGTGCGGCGCCCGCAGCGCGGGGCGCGGGCCGCCGGCGGTGCAGTCGGAGTTGCGGCGGGCGCGGCCCTTGCGGCTGGTCATCGGGGGCTCCTGGCGTCGGCGGACGGGCGTCTGGCGGTGACGGTCAGCGGCGGAGCTCGCCGCTGACCGTGTTACTCCCCAGTTCCGCGCGCCACACACGTACGGCGTGTCACAGGAATGTAACCACCGGTAATAGCCGAGTTCGCCGAGTCGTCAGGAGCCAGGCCAAGCCCTATCGCGGCACCCGGGCCAGCTGGCGGGACTGGGCGACCAGGCGACCGGCCTCGTCCCAGATCTCGGCGTCCTCCTCGAAGTAGCCGCCGGCCATGTTGCGGGTGGAGTGGACGACCCGCAGCCAGCCCGGGGCGGGCTTGGCGCGCAGGTGGACGGTCAGCTCGACGGTCGGGGCCCAGCCGGGCAGGCCGAGGTCGAAGGTGACCGGCGGCAGCGCGTCGGCGACCAGCAGGAGCAGCAGCGGGTCGGGCTCGCGGCCGTCGGCGAGCCGGAACCAGCCCTGGATCCGGCCGTTGCCGGAGGGCTGTCCGAGCGCCCAGCCGACGGTGGCCGGGTCGAGCCGCAGGTCGAAGCGCTCCAGCAGGGCGGCCTGCTCGACCAGCTGCCGGGGCGCGTGCTCGATGCCGATGCACTGCTCCGGCGGCGGCAGCTGCGGCGGGGTGGCGCTGGTGCGCACCTCGCCGTCGGCGGTGGCGAGGTCACCGTGGCTGGCCACCACCCGCAGGCGTTCGACGCCGTCCTGGCTGAGCGAGGCGGTGCCGGTGGACAGGCCGCGGCCGGAGCGCAGCACCTCGGTGCGGACGGTGGCCGGGCCGGGGGTGGAGGCGGACAGGTAGTAACCGCTGATCGACACCGGGTCCGGGTGCTGCCCGTGCTCCAGCGACAGCGCGTGTCCGGCCACGGCGAGCAGCAGCCCGCCGTTGACCCCGCCGCCGATCTGCCAGCCGGCGCCGAGTTCGGCCTCGTAGCGGCCGGCCTCCTCGGGGTGTCTGGTCAGGGCGATGCCCCGGTCGAACTCGCTGCGGGTCGCGGTGGTCATGGGTGGCCTGCCCTTCAGTGCGCTGACGCGGTCGCCGGCGGTCCCGCCAGCGAAGTTACTGGCGAGTAGGGATCCACATTACGCCCACCGGGTGCACCTGACGACTGTCGGATCAGCGAAACGGCCGCCGGACCCGAAAGTTCGGGTCCGACGGCCGTTCCACAAGGCGTCACCGGTTACCGGCGGATGCTCGGCTTCAGTTCCATGAAGCGGGCGAGCATGCCGTTGACGAAGGCCGGGGAGTCGTCCGTGGAGAACTCCTTGGCGATCTCGACGGCCTCGTCCAGGACGACCGCGTCCGGGACGCCGTCCTCCCAGATCAGCTCGTACGCGCCGAGCCGCAGGACGTTGCGGTCCACGATCGGCATCCGGTCGAGGGTCCAGCCCACCGCGTACTGCTCGATCAGGTCGTCGATGCGACCGGCGTACTGGACGTACCCCTCGATGAGCTCCATCGTGTACTCGCCGACCTGCGGGGTGCCCTCGTCGGGCTTGGGCTCGCGGGCGCGGGCCACCCAGTCGGCGAGGACCTGCTGCGGGTCGACCCCGCGGTGGTCGGCCTCGAAGAGGATCTGGAAGGCCCGGGTACGGGCCTTGCTACGTGCGGCCGACACGGACTTACTTCACCCGGCCGAGGTAGCTGCCGTCGCGGGTGTCGACCTTGACCTTCTCACCGGTGGTGATGAAGAGCGGCACCTGGATCTCGGCACCCGTCTCCAGGGTGGCCGGCTTGGTGCCACCGGTGGAGCGGTCGCCCTGGACGCCCGGCTCGGTCTCGGCGATGGTCAGCTCGACGGAGGTCGGGAGCTCGATGTAGAGCACCTCGCCCTCGTTCTGCGCGACGAGGGCCTCGAAGCCCTCCAGCAGGTACTTGGAGGCGTCGCCGACGACGGCGGGCTCGATGGTCAGCTGGTCGTAGGTGTCCATGTCCATGAACACGAAGTTCTCGCCGTCCTTGTACGAGAACTGCATGCCGCGCTTGTCGACGTTGGCGGTCTCGACCTTGGTGCCGGCGTTGAAGGTCTTGTCGACGACCTTGCCCGTCAGGACCTCCTTGAGCTTCGTACGCACGAAGGCCGGGCCCTTGCCGGGCTTGACGTGCTGGAACTCGACGACGGACCAGAGCTTGCCGCCCTCCAGCTTGAGGACCATGCCGTTCTTGAGATCGTTCGTGGAAGCCACGGGCGCACTTACTCCTGGATATAGCTGTCAAGGAACCAAGGGGTCGCGTCCTGTCGCCGACGGCCTTCGGGGCCGCCGTCACAGGGCGAGGAGCTCCTTGGTGGTGATGGTGAGCAGCTCGGGCCCGCCCTCCTCGAGGGGGCGTACGACGAGCGTGTCCTCGATCCGGACCCCGCCCTTGCCCGGGAGGTGGACCCCTGGGCCGACGGTGACCGGCACGCGGCTGTCCAGTTTACCCATGTCCGAAGGACCGAGGCGCGGCGCCTCCCGGATCTCCAGCCCGATGCCGTGGCCCACCGGGTGCGGCGAGGCCTCGGTGTGGCCGGCCGCCTCCAGGACCTGGCGGGCGACCCGGTCGGGCACGCACTGCTCCACCCCCGGGCCGAGCGCCTCCCGGCCGGCCCGCTGGGCCCGGAAGACCAGCCGGTGCAGCTCGACCTGCCAGGGCGCGGGAGCGGCCCCGATCACGAAGGTCCGGGCGGTGGAGACGCCGTAGCCGCGGTACTGGGCACCCATCACCACGGTGAGGAAGTCACCCTCCTCCACCCGCCGGTCGGTCGGCTGGTGGGCGGGCTGGCCGGAGTGGCCGCCGGTGCCGACGGACACCGGGAAGGCGGCCCGGTCGGCGCCGTGGTCGATCATCCGGCGCTCCAGCTCCATCGCCAGGTGCCGCTCGGTCCGGCCGACCAGGATCGACTCCAGCAGCTCGCCGAGCGCCTGGTCGGCGATCTCGGCGGCGATCCGCAGGTCGGCGATCTCGTGCTCGTCCTTCACCACCCGCAGCCGCTCCACCAGCCGGCCGAGGTCCGTCAGCCGGGCCCCCTCCAGCAGGCCCGCCACCGCCCGGTGCCGGGTGACGGTCAGGTCGTGCTCCTCCACCGCCAGGCCCCGCACCCCCAGCCGCCCGGCCGTGGCCGCGGCGGCCAGCGCGGTGTCCGACCCGGCCGGCACCGGCACCTGGGTGACGTCGGGGGCGATCAGGTGCTCCCCGGAGTCGTCCGGCGGCAGGTCGTCCGGCAGCGTCAGCAGCGTCCGGTCCCGGGTCAGCAGCAAGGTCGCCCCGCAGGGCGCGCAGCCCGTCAGATACCGCACGTTCGCCGCCCGGGTGATCAGCGCCGCATCGGCCCCGGCCGCACCGCAGTGCTCCCTCACCCGCTCCCGCCGACCCGCGTACGCATCCGCCATGCGTCGAGCCTACGAACCCTCGGCCCGAACCGCCCGCCGAGCACCCCCGCCGGATGCTCCGGCACCCCACTGCGCCCCGCGCGCCCCCGCCCGCCCCTCCCCACCACCTCCCCTCCCGTGCGGTTCGCCGCTACCGCGCCTCCGGATCGATCAGCCCGCGACGGTAGGCCGGGACGAGGTTCTGCGGGACGAGCAGCTCGCGGCCGTCGAGGGTGATCGGCACCAGCTTGGGAGCGGTCGCCTTCCACTGGGCGCGGCGGTGCCGGGTGTTGCTGCGGGAGGTCCTGCGCTTGGGGACTGCCATCGGGGGGCTCCTATCGGGTGGTGCCGGAGGCGTACGGGAGGAGGGCCATCTCGCGGGCGTTCCTGATCGCCCGGGCCATCGCCCGCTGCTGCTGGACGGTTAGGCGGGTGACGCGCCGATGGGGGCCCCTCCCGGCCGAAGGCTGGGGGAGGATCTTGCCGCGGTCGGAGACGAAGCGGCGCAGCAGGTCGGTGTCCTTGTAGTCGATGTACTCGATACCGGCCGCGATCAGCGGGTTGGGGCGGGCCTTCGGCGGGGTGGTGCGTTTGCGCATGGGTGCTCCGTTTCAGAGGTTCCGGAGGTTTCCGGGCTTCGGGGGTTCCGGGGGCTTCAGAGGTGGACGGGGTCGAGCAGGTCCTGGAAGGCGTCCGGGAGGGCCTTCCAGCCGGGTTCGCCGGCGGCGAGTTCGGCGTCGGTGAGCAGGCAGGAGTCGAGCAGTTCGGTGATGCCGTCGACGTCCAGCCCCTCGGCGGTGAAGCTGAGCTGCTGGACCCGGTCGCCGTGCAGCGGGTGCCAGTCGAGGGCGGCGGCGGCGCGGCGGGCCGGCGGGTAGAGGTCCCAGGCGGCGTCGGGCAGGGCGGAGAGCCACGGCCCGCACTCCTCGACCGCGAGGTTGGCCCCGGCCGCGTCCCAGGCGAGCATCAGGTCGGGCCGGTTGGCCAGCCAGAACCGGCCGCGGCTGCGTTGGGCGGCCGGGACGAGCAGTTCGAGGGCCCGGTGCAGCCGTTCCGGGTGGAGGGGGCGGCGGCGCTCCCAGACCAGGGTCGCCACCCCGGCCTCGTCGCCCTCCTGGGGGAGCAGCGCGATCGCCGGGTTGACGCGGTCGCGGGCGGCGGCGACGTCGAAGCCGCCGAGCGCGGCCCGGGTGAGCGCGCCGGTGCCGAGCCGGACCACCCGGGCGGTCGGGTGGAGCCGGCGCAGCAGTGCCCGCCCCGGCGCGTGCGCCGCGGCGCACGGCACGGCGAGGGTGGTGGCGTACTCGACCTGGTGGGCGAGCGCCTCCGCGCGGGTGCGGTCGTCCCGGGCGGCGGTGTGTTCGCCGTGCTCCAGCAGGTCGTCGGGGACGGAGAGTTCGGCGATCAGCCGGTCCGGGTCGACGGCGGTGACCACGCCCGCGAGTTCGATCGCCTCCGCCAGGAGCCGGCCGTCCACCTCGCCGCCGGCGAGCACCTCGACGGCGGGGTGCGGGTCGCTGCCGCCCCAGAGTTCGACCACCGCGAGCCCGTACCGGCCGCCGTCGGCGATCTCCAGCAGCCGGGGCAGCAGGTCCTCGCGCAGGGCGCAGCAGCCGCAGTCGTTCACCAGCGGGACCGTCGCGGTGTCGAACGCCCCGCCCGCGTCCCGCAGTTCGCGGTGGACGAGGCCGCGGGAGGCGTCCCGCAGATCGTGCCGCAGCACCACGGCATCCACCGCAGTGGCCGTCAACTCCTGGACGGCGGACCGGCGTTCGTCCTGGTGGAGGCCGGCGACCACGACCACCGGGAGCCTGGTCCCGTCCATGCCGCTCACCAGCTCGCCTTGCGGACGCCCGGCAGGTGCCCGGCGTGGGCGTGCACCCGCAGGTTGACCCGGGAGAGGCCGAAGGCGCGCAGGTAGCCGCGGGGGCGGCCGTCGACGGCGTCGCGGTTGCGGACCCTGGTGGCGCTGGCGTCGCGCGGCTGGCGGGCGAGTTCGGCCTGGGCGGCGGCGCGCTCGGCGGGGGCGGTGCCGGGGTGGGCGATGATCCGCTTGAGTGCGGCCCGGCGCTCCGCGTAGCGGGCGACGGTCGCGCGGCGCCGCTCGTTCTTGGCGATCTTGCTCTGCTTGGCCATCAGACCTTCTCCCCCCGGGCGCGGATGCGGGCGACGGCGGCCTCGATGCCGATCGTGTCGATGGTGCGGATGCCCTTGGCGCTCAGGACGAGCCGCACGTGGCGGCCCTCGCTGGGCAGCCAGTAGCGCTTGCGCTGGATGTTGGGGTCGAAGCGGCGCGGGGTGCGGCGGTGCGAGTGCGAGATCGCGTTGCCGAAGCCGGGCCGGCGGCCGGTGAGCTGGCAGTGGGCGGACATGGGTGCTCCCTGGCGTCCGGGAATGGGCGGGACGATGGTCACGTTACACCAGATGAAAATGACTTCCATTTCGGTGTACGGTTCCGACCCAGCCCCGGAATCCCGCACCACCAGGCCCCAGGAGGACGCCCGATGGCCCGCAGCGAACTGCGCCCGGTGATCAAGCTCCGCTCCACCGCCGGCACCGGCTACACGTACGTGACCCGCAAGAACCGCCGCAACGACCCGGACCGGATGGTCCTGCGCAAGTACGACCCGGCCGCGGGCCGGCACGTCGACTTCCGCGAAGAGCGCTGACCCACCACCCCGCCGACCCACCACGTCCCGCCACCCCACCACCCCACCGACCCACCGCCCCGCTGACCCACCACCCCGGAGGAGCCCAGCCATGAAGCCCGGAATCCACCCCAGCTACCGCCCGGTCGTCTTCCGCGACAAGGTCGGCGGCCTCGCCTTCCTCACCCGCTCGACCGTCACCAGCGACCGCACCGTCGAGTGGGAGGACGGCAACACCTACCCGGTGATCGACGTCGAGATCTCCTCGGCGAGCCACCCCTTCTACACCGGTCAGTCCCGGGTGCTCGACACCGCCGGCCGGGTGGAGCAGTTCCGCCGCCGCTACGGCGACCGGCACTGACGGCACGACGCCGGAACGGCGCCCCCCGACCAGGGGAGGCGCCGTTCCGGCGTGCACGGGAGGGGCTCAGCGCGGCGGCGGCACCGACACCACCATGGTCAGCCGCAGCTCCCGCTCCCCCGCGTTGCGGTAGACGTGCGCGAAGGAGGCGTCGAAGGAGACCGTGCTGCCGGCCGGCACCGCGTGCTCGCGCTCGCCGTGCACCAGGGTCAGCTCGCCCTCGACGACCCGGAGGAGTTCCACCGTCCCGGCCGGGTGCGGCTCGGAGGAGTACTCCTCGCCGGGCGCCATCCGCCAGTCCCACAGCTCCAGCGGCCCGGGGGCCTCGATCCCGTGCAGCAGGGTGCCCGTCCCGCCGGCCGGTCCGGTCCAGAGCGGGACGGCCTGGTCGCCGGGCACGATCCGGACGTCCGGGCCCTCCTCGTAGTCGAGCAGGGTGGCGATCGAGACGCCGAGCGCATCGCCGAGCCGTACGACGGTGGCCACGCTCGGATTGGTGCGGCCCTGCTCGATCTGGACGATCATGCCGCGGCTCACCCCGGAGCGGGCGGCCAGGGCGTCCAGGGTGTGGCCGCGCTCGGTGCGCAGCCGCTTGACGTTCCGGGCGAGGGCCCGGGAGACGAGGTCGGGGTCCGGCACGCGGGCAGTCCTCCGGTGTCCACCGTACGAGAAGTACAGAATATTGTTCGGCCGAGTTCAGTTCAGTGCACTACGCTGCCGTTCCAGCAACGAGTCCATCCGACTGTACTTCGGAGTGCATTGTGCTGTCCTCGAACCCCGGGTCGCTCCGGTGACCGCCCTGCTCGCCCTCGCCGCCAGCCTGCTCACCGGCCTGGGCGACTTCGGCGGCGGCGTCCTCACCCGCCGGCTGCCCGCGCTCGCCGTCGTGGTCGTCTCCCAGGCCACGGCCACCGCCGTCCTGCTCCTCGCGCTCCTGGCCACCGGCGGCCCGGCCCACGCCTCCCCGGCGCTCTGGTACGCCGTCGCCGCTGGGGTGATCGGCCCGTTCGCGATGCTCGCCTTCTACCGGGCGCTCGCACTCGGCCCGATGGGAGTGGTGTCCCCGCTCGCCACCGTCGGCGTCGTGGTGCCGATCGGCGTCGGGCTCGCGGACGGCGAGCGGCCCGGCCCCGGCCAGCTGGCCGGGATCGCGGTGGCGGTGGCCGGCGTGGTGCTGGCCGGCGGCCCCGAGCGCGGCGGCCCGGCCGCGGCCCGCACCGCTCTGCTGCTCACCCTGGCCGCCGCCTTCGGCTTCGGGGCCACCATGTCACTGCTCTCGCAGGCCTCGGCCGGCGGCGGACTGCTGCTCGCGCTGTTCGTCCAGCGGCTCGTCAACATCCTCGTCGGCGGTGCCGCGCTGCTGATCGGGCTGCGCGGCACCGACACCGCCGGGCTGCTGCCGGAGCTGCGCTCCCGCCTGCCCCTGCTCACCTGCGTCGGGCTGGCCGACGTCGCGGGCAACGCCGCCTACGCGATGGCCTCGCACGGTGACTCGCCCGCGACGGCCGCCGTGCTCGCCTCGCTCTACCCGGTGGTCACCGCCCTGCTGGCGCGCGGCGTGCTGAAGGAGCGGCTGCGCCCGGTCCAGGTGGTCGGCGCCGGGCTCGCCGTCGCGGGCACGCTGCTGCTCGCGGCGGCGTGACCACCGGGCGGCCTCCCGCTACGGCCGCTTCGCGGGCGTCCAGCGCTTCTCGACGCCGGTCAGCTTCCAGTAGGCGATGGCGATCGCCCACACCACCACGAACAACCCCGCGATCGCGTAGCCGACGTTGTCCAGCGAGATGTCCGCGATGAACCCGGTCACCGGGTCGGTCAGGTCGAGCTTCTCGTGCAGCACGCCGACCAGCTCGATGGTGCCGATGATGAAGGCCACCGCGATCGACAGCCCGGTGATGGTCAGGTTGTAGTACACCTTGCGCACCGGGTTGGAGAAGGCCCACTGGTACGCGAAGTTCATGAACGTCCCGTCCAGGGTGTCGAACAGGCTCATCCCGGCCGCGAACAGCAGCGGCAGGCAGACGATCGCGTACCAGGGCAGCCCCGCCGCCGCGCCCGAACCGGCCATCACCATCAGGGTGACCTCGGTCGCGGTGTCGAAGCCCAGGCCCAGCACCATGCCGACCGGGAACATCTGCCCGGGCCGGGTGATCGAGCGGGTCGCCCGGTTCAGGATCCGGGCCATGAAGCCGCGCGAGTTGAGGTGCTCCTCCAGCTCCGCCTCGTCGTACCTTCCGGCCCGCATCGAGCGGAACACCTTGAGGATGCCGAGCAGCGCCGCCAGGTTGAGCGCCCCGATCAGGTAGAGGAAGGCGCCGGAGGCCGTGGTGCCGACCAGCCCGAGCCACTTGTGGGTGGCCGAGTCGTCGTCCATCAGGGTGTTCGCCAGCTGAGCGCCGCCCGCCACCAGGGCGGCCATCAGGACCACCATCGAGGAGTGCCCGAGGGCGAACCAGAAGCCCACCGAGACCGGACGCTTGCCGTCCGCCATCAGCTTGCGGGTGGTGTTGTCGATCACCGCGATGTGGTCCGCGTCGAAGGCGTGCCGCATGCCCAAGGTGTACGCGGTGATGCCCAGGCCGACCCCGAACACCTGGGTGCCGACCGTGTAGCCGTGGGGCGCGACCAGGAAGACGAGCGTCCCGAAGGCCACCACGTGCATGGCGAGGATCACCCCCATCAGCCCGGCGGTACGGAAAGTGTCCTCGCGCTTCCACCGGAAGGTGGGCAGGACGGAGGGGGCCGCCTCGGCAGGCGTGGCGGTTTCGGGCAGGGTCATCTTCGGATCACGCTCCAGCACCTCGTGGAATGACTTCGTGAGATGCCGTGGCCGGTCTCCTGGCTTACGGGGCTTCCGGACCCGCCTTCCCAGGCGCACGAGGCGCCCAGTGGCACGTGGGTTCGGACGACTGTCCCCCGATCACAGTGGCGAGGGCCGCTCCGGAATGGGACCTGTTGAGGGTCCGTCACCGGTCTTCCCGAGCACCACGGCGGGGAACACCGTAGGGGCGGGACCGCACCCCCGCAAGGCTGCGCACCTGTGCAGGTGTCCAGGATCACAGGTCGTGAGCTGCCAGAATGTCCGCATGCATCTCGTACCGGCCGACCGCGCGGGCCACCGCACCATCGACGGACACCGGGTCTGCGAGGCCATCGCCGCCATCGGGGACACCGCCCACGTCCGGTCCTGGGCCGAGCGGTTCTCGCTGCTCTCCGACCCCGGACGGCTCGCCCTGCTGCTCGCCCTCCACCGGGCCGGCCCGCTCGCCGTCAGCGACCTGGCGGTCGCCACCGGCATGCGCGACCCGGCCGTCTCCCAGGCCCTGCGGCTGCTCCGCACCGCCGGCGTGGTCACCGGCGACAAGGACGGACGCGTGGTGCGCTACCGGCTCGTGGACGACGCCCTGCGCCCCCTCCTCGACGAGTGCGCCGCCGGCGAGCACGAGGAGCCCACCGCGGCGGCGGGCTGACCGACACTCGGAACTGCCCGTCTCCCGCGAACGGACGCCTAGGCGCGGCCGGATGAGTACGATCACGATGTGCCGTCCCACCCCCACGTCTGGCCCGCCGACCGCTGGAACACCCGCCCGGTCAAGGCCCGCGTGCTGGCGGTCGCCCGCACCCTCACCTCCGCGACCCGGGTCCTGGACGTCCTCGCCCTGCTGAACCCGGACGGCATCGAGCGGTACTTCACCGTCAACCCCGGCTCCGTGTTCGCCGACCGCGCCCTGGACGAGTACCTCCACGGCCTGCCCGGCTACACCGTGCTGGACTGGGAGGACGCCGTCCGACGCCGCTTCGACCTGGCCGTCGCCTGCGCCGTCCACTCCTCCATGCACCGCCTGGACGCCCGCCTGGTCGTCCTCCCGCACGGTGCCGGCTACAACCGGCTGGTCACCGAGTCCACCGGCGACCAGGTGAGCGCCGCCGGCCTCTCCCGCAACGAACTCACCCACCACGGCCGGGTGTTCGTGGACGTCCTCGGCCTCTCCCACCCCGAACAGCTGGACCGGCTGCGGACCTCCTGCCCCGAGGCCCTGGACGTCGCCCGGGTCGTCGGCGACCCGTGCTTCGACCGGATCCTGCGCAGCGAACGCTCCCGTGACGGCTACCGCGCCGCACTCGGCGCCGTACGCGGCCGCCGGCTCGTCGTCGTCGACTCCACCTGGAGCGAGCACTCGTTATTCGGCCGCCACCCCGACCTCCCCCAACGGCTGGTCCGCCAACTGCCCGCCGACGAGTACACGGTGGCCGTCGTGCTCCACCCCAACATCTGGAGCCGACACGACCCCGAGGCCCTGCTCGACGACGCCTGCCGGATGGGCCTGCGGCTCATCCCGCCCCACCAGGGCTGGCAGGCCGCGCTCGTCGCCGCCGACTTCATGATCGGCGACCACGGCTCGGTCTCCGTCTACGGCGCCGCCCTGGAACGCCGAACGATGATCGTCGCCACCGGCGCCGCCGAACTCGACCCGCACTCCCCCGGCTACGCCTTCGGCCAGAGCGCCCCCGTCCTCGACCCCGACGGGGACCTCGCCGCCCAGCTCGAACGCGCCCTCGCCCGGGACCCGGCCGACCTGAGCGACCTCACCGACCGCTCGCTGGCCCACCGCGGCGAATCCGCCCGGGTGCTGCGCCCGCTGCTCTACTCCTTCCTCGACGGCGTGGACGAACCCGCGGCCGCACCGGTCCTGCGCCCCTATCCCCACCCCGTGCCCCGCCCCGGGAGCACCCAAGGGCCCACCGCGTACGACGTCGAGGGCAAGAGCGAGGGGACGGAGGTCAGCCTGCGGCGCTACCCGATCGACCCCGTCGACCACACCCCGCGCGGCTTCCACGCCTTCACCGACGACCACCCCGGCGACGCCCTGCGCCACACCGCCGAGGTCCTCGCCCGCACCGAGCCGTACGCCGAACGCCCGGCCGCCCACTGGCTCGCCGACACCTTCGCCGAACTGCCCGGCCTCGCCGTCGCCGTGGCCGCCCTCGGCCCGGCCCGCCACGTGCTCCGGCTGCGCACCGGCCTACTGCTGGAGGCCCGCGCCGAACCGGCCTTCGCCGACCCCGACCCCGTCCTCGACCCGCTGCTGCTCGGCTCCGCCGTCGCCTGCTGGCTCGCCGACGGCGGCGACCCGGCCGGCCTGCCCGAGCACGGACTCACCGTCCACACCGGCGAGCACCGCACCCGGGTCGCCTTCACCACCGGTCCCTAGGACATCTCCGACGATCCCCGCCGGGCGCGCGGCGCTGGGGCGCGCCCTAGGAAGCCAGCTCCCGCAGCCGCGCCCGGCTGCGCTCGGCCAGCTCCGGATCGTCCAGTTCCTCCGCGAGGGCGACCAGCAGGGTGTGGGCCTGGGCCTCCTTCGGGTACGCCTTCCGCTCACCGGCCCGGCGGACGCACTCGCCCGCGGCGTCGACGGCCAGGTCGAGCTGCCCGAGCGCCCGGTGGGCCCGGGCGCGCACCAGCGGCAGCTTCATCAGCATGTCGTGGTCGTCGGTGTCCGAAGCCCGGGCGGCAGCCTCCGTCAGCACGGCCAGCGCCTCGTCCGGCCGCCCGTCGGCGATCAGCGCCTGCGCCAGGTTGTAGCTCTGCACGATCTCGCCGTGGGCATCGCCCCGGTTCTCCGCCAGGGCCAGCGTGAACCGTTCCACCGCCTCGCCCGGACGGCCGTCGGCCAGGCACAGCAGGCCGTCCGTCTCGTACAGCACGCCCACCACCCGGCGCTCGGCCACCAGCGGCAGCTGCTCCGCGGCGAGCGCCAACTGCTCGGCGGCCTGCCCGTACTCCTTGCGCTCGTAGTGGGCGCGGGCGAGCTGGTTGCGCATCCGGACCACCGCGCCCGGCTGGTTGTCCCAGTGGGCCGACTCGACGCCCAGCCGATGGGTGGCGATCCAGTCCTGGTAGAGCTTGCGGCTGTGGTAGAGCGGCCACAGCGATTCGCAGAGCCGCCACACCTCGCCGTGCCACCGCTGCTCGGCCGCCGCCTCCACCACCGCGCGCAGATTGGCCCGTTCGGCGTGCAGCCACTCCAGGGCCGCCGCCCCGGAGCCGAAGCCGGGCAGTCCCTCACCTCCGGGCTCCTGCAGCCGAAGCCGCGCCCCCATCGCCCGGTCCGCCAGCGAGCAGCGGCCCCGGTAGTAGGCCACCACCCGGGCCAGCAGGTCGACCCGGCCGGGGAGTTCGCGGGTCCGGCCGTAGGCGTGCAGCCGCACCACGTCATGGGCCCGGAAGCGGTCCTCGGCGTCGGCGTCGAGCACCTCGTCCACCAGGTGCACGGCACGCAGTTCGGTCAGCGCCCGCGCGGCCTGCTCGACGCCCGCCGCGCGGGCCAGTTCGGCCGACACGAAGGGGCCCGGGTGCACACCGATCAGCCGGTAGAGCGCCCGGCCCTGCGGCGACAGCCGCTCGTACACCGCGTCGTAGGTCGGGCCGAGGCCATTCTCCTCGTCCTCCAGCACGGCCAACCTGCCCTCCCGGTCGCGCAGTTCGGCCACCACCCGGCCGACCGGCAGGTGCTCCCGGTCCAGCAGCTGGCTCCCGACCGCGTTCAGCGTGAGCGGCAGCCCGCCACACTCCTCGACCAGCTCCGCCAACTCCGCCTCGGTGCCCCGCCCGACGCCCAGCCACCCGCGCACCAGCTCGGCGCCGGCGGCCGCGCTCAGCGGCCCGAGCTGCCGCACCTCGGCGCCGTCCATCCGCAACGCGGGCAGCCGGCGCCGGCTCGCGACCACCACCAGCCCGCTGGACGGGAGCAGCGCCCGGACTTCGGCGGCGTGCTCGACGTTGTCCAGGAAGAACAGGCAGCGGCGTTCGGCGGTGACCGTACGGAACTCGGTGAACCGCTCGGCCTCCGCTGCCGGGGGTTCGGAGCCGAGCGCGCGCAGGAAGCCGGCCAGCAGGTCCGGCAGGTCCACCCCGCTCTGGTGCCGGTAGGCCAGCAGGTCCGCGTAGAGGTCCCCGTCCGGGAAGCTCGTCCGGTGCTCCTCGGTGAACTTGGCGATCAGCTCGGTCTTCCCGACCCCGCCGAGTCCGGTGAACACCACGATCCCGAGCCCGCCGGCCTCGACCCGGCCCAACGCCTCGGTCAGCGCGGCGAGTTCCGGCTCGCGGTTGACGAAGGGGCCGTGCGGCGGCCGGACCTGACGGGGCCTGGGCACGGACGCCGGCTGGTGGAGGTGCAACGAGCCGATGCTGCCCGCCTGGACCACGTGGCCGCCCACCGTGGCGCCTGACACGGTGTTCGCCACCTCGCGCGGATCCATCCGCCTGCTCCCTCCGGCCGGTCGGGCCCCAGCCTACGGGCTGGGCACCCGCCCGGTGGGCGGATCAACCGCTCAGGCCGCCTGGCAGGTCGGGCACCAGAACAGGTTGCGGGCCGCGTGCGCCTCCGTCCGCACCTCCGTGCCGCAGACCAGGCAGGGCATCGCGGCACGGCGGTAGACGTACACCTCGCCGCCGTGGTCGTCCACCCGGGGCGGGCGGCCCATCGCCTCCGGGGTGTGCTCGGGGCGGACGGTGTCGATCCGGCCGGCCGCGACGCCTTCGTGCATCAGGGCGACCAGGTCGGCCCAGATCGCGTCCCACTCGCGGCGGGTGAGGTCGCGGCCGGCCCGGTGCGGGTCGATGTGGTGGCGGAACAGCACCTCGGCGCGGTACACGTTGCCGACCCCGGCCAGCACCTTCTGGTCCATCAGCAGCGCGGCGACGGTCGTGCGGCTGCCCGATATCCGGCGCCAGGCGGCCTCCGGGTCGGCGTCGGCGCGCAGCGGGTCAGGGCCGAGCCGGGCGGCGACGGCGGCCTTCTCGGCGTCGGTGACCAGCGCACAGGTGGTGGGACCGCGCAGGTCGGCGTAGCCGTCGTCGTTGGCCAGCCGCAGCCGGACCAGGCCGACGGGCTCGGGCGCGGGGCCGGTGCCGAAGGTGAAGCCGCCGTAGAGGCCGAGGTGGACGTGCACCCAGGCGCCCTCCTCGAAGCCGAGGAAGAGGTGCTTGCCGGTGGCCTCCGCGCCGGTGAGCAGCTGCCCGTCGATGGCCTTGGCCTCGTCGGCGAAGCGGCCCTGCGGGCTGGAGACCCGCACCGGGCGGTCGCCGAAGGCCGTACGGTTCTGACCGGCGAGGCGGTGGATGATGTGGCCTTCCGGCACGGGTTCAGCTCCCCGGGTGGTTTCGGCGGGACGGCTCCATCATCGCAGCCGCCGACGACACCCCGGTTCAGCGGACCGGCATGCCCATCAGCCGGGCCATGATGACGCGGTCCAACTCGGCGGCCGTGCCGGCCACGTCCAGGTACGAGTTGTCGATGATCGGCA
The DNA here is from genome assembly GCF_055560495.1 of Kitasatospora sp. NPDC023176. Lineage (NCBI taxonomy): Bacteria > Bacillati > Actinomycetota > Actinomycetes > Kitasatosporales > Streptomycetaceae > Kitasatospora > Kitasatospora sp. NPDC023176. Next base: position 202,168 of record NZ_JBVHIP010000003.1, read on the forward strand.
GCCCGGAGTTGTACCAGCCGGCCATCCGCCCGTGGATGCGCGCCACCTCCTCGTCACCGAGCCGCCGGGTGCCGCCGCGGCGGGCGTTGCGGCGCAGCACCGAGTCCAGGCTGGGCAGCAGCACGACCGGGATCATGCCGGGGCCGATGTGGCGCTTCCAGCCGCCGAGGCCGATCGCCGGGCGGTCCGGGAAGACGGCGTCGTCGATGATGCAGGAGATGCCGTTGGCCAGGTAGTTGCGGCAGGCGAACCCGCAGGTGCGGCGGGCCAGCCGGTACTGGGCCTCGGAGGCGTTGTTCCAGCCGGCCTGCGGGTTGGCGAAGCCGGACTGCACCCACTCGCGGACGTCGTCCAGGCTGATGTGCGCCGTCGGGGTGGCCCGGCGCTCGGCCCAGTACCGGGCCACGGTGGTCTTGCCCGCCCCGGCCGGGCCGATCAGCAGGACGGCGATGGGACCGGCGGGCGCGTGCCGCTGCGGCGGGTGGGCGGGGAGCTGGACGGGCGTGCCGGCGGGCAGCACGAAGTGCCCGGTGCCGCCGGCCGGGACGGGCGCGCTGGGCGCGGGCGGCGCCGCCTGAACAGGAGCCTGAACCGGAGCCGGAGCAGGAGCCGCAGCGGGCGCGGGCGCCGCAGCCGGGGTCCGAGCCGCAGCGGGCGCGGGCACGGGCGCGACCGGAGGCGGCGGCACCGGCGCGACGGCGGGAACCGGCGCCCCCGGAGGAGCCACCCCCGCACCGCCCCCCGGCGGCACCGGCGGAGCGACGGGACGCGGCGGGACCTGCCCACCTCCGGCGTACTGCGTCATGGCACCTCCCGACACCTCTCAGCGGGGACACTACACGGCGGCCCGGCGGCGGGCCCAGTCCACCGCCGGGCCGCTGAGCAGCCGTCAGAGCCGCTGACCGGCGATCCGAGCCGTCACCGCGAGGTGAGCTGCTCCGCCAGCGCCCGCAGCGCCAGCTCGTACGAACCGATCCCGAAACCCGCGATGGTGCCGGAGGCCACCGCCGCGATCACCGAGGTGTGCCGGAAGGTCTCCCGCGCGTACGGATTGGAGATGTGCACCTCGATCAGCGGCGCGGTGCGCTGCGCCGCGGCGTCCCGCATCGCGTACGAGTAGTGGGTGAACGCGCCCGGGTTGATCACCACCGGCACCTGCCCGTCGGCCGCCTCGTGCAGCCATTCCACCATCTGCTGCTCGGAGTTGGTCTCGTGGACCTCGACCTCGAAGCCGAACTCCCTGCCCAGTGCGGTACAGCGCTCGACCAGCCCGGTGTACGAGGTGGCGCCGTAGACGTCCGGCTCGCGGCTGCCCAGTCGGCCGAGGTTGGGGCCGTTGAGCACCATCACCCTGGTCACGCCGAGACCTCCGCGTAGGCGGCGACCAGCAGGGACGGGTCGGGGCCCTCCAGGACGGAGGTCTTGCCGAGGCCGTCCAGGACGATGAAGCGGATCAGGTCGCCGCGCGACTTCTTGTCGATCTTCATCGCGTCCAGCAGCTTGGGCCAGGCGTCCGCCCGGTAGCTCAGCGGCAGGCCGACCGAGGCCAGTACGGTGCGGTGGCGGTCCGCCGTCTCGTCGTCCAACCGGCCCGCCAGGCGGCCGAGTTCGGCGGCGTAGACCATGCCGATGGAGATCGCCGCGCCGTGCCGCCACTTGTAGCGCTCGTTGCGCTCGATGGCGTGGCCGAGGGTGTGGCCGTAGTTGAGGATCTCGCGCCGGCCGGACTCCTTGAGGTCCCCGGAGACGACGTCGGCCTTGACCTGGATGGCCCGGCGGATCAGCTCGACGGTGTGCGGGCCGGCCGGCGTCTTGGCGCCCTCGGGGTCGGCCTCGATCAGGTCGAGGATGGCCGGGTCGGCGATGAAGCCGCACTTGATGACCTCGGCGAGGCCGGAGACGTAGTCGTGCTTGGGCACGGTCTCCAGGGTGCCGAGGTCGGCCAGCACGCCCACCGGCGGGTGGAAGGCGCCGACCATGTTCTTGCCCTCGGCGATGTTGATGCCGGTCTTGCCGCCGACGGCCGCGTCGACCATGCCGAGCAGCGTGGTGGGCATGGAGATCCAGCGCACCCCGCGCAGCCAGGTGGCCGCGACGAAACCGGCCAGGTCGGTGGTGGCGCCGCCGCCGAGGCCGACGACGACGTCGCTGCGGGTGAAGCCGGTCTGTCCGAGCACCGACCAGCAGTACGCGGCGACCTCGACGCTCTTGGCCTCCTCGGCGTTCGGCACCTGGAGCCCGATCGCCTCGTACCCCTCGCCGGCCAGGTCCTCGCGGATGGCGTCGGCGGTGGCGGCCAGCGCCTCCGGGTGGATGATCGCGACCCGCTTGGCCCGCGTCCCGATCAGCGGCGCCAGTTCACCGAGCAGCTGGTGCCCGATCAGCACGTCGTACGGGTCGTGGCCGGCGCTGCCGCCGACGTGAATCCTGACGGTGGTGTCAGTCATGGGGGGTCTTCAGCTCCAGTGCTTCCAGTACGGCGTCCGCGACCTGCTCGGGGGTGCGGTCGGCGGTGTCGACGACGGCGGTGGCCACCTCCAGGTAGAGGGGGCGGCGGGCCTCCATCAGCTCGCGCCAGCGGGCCCGCGGGTTGACGGCCAGCAGCGGGCGCGGGGCGTCCAGGCCGACCCGCTTGACGGCGTCGCCCAGCGGGACCTCCAGGAAGACCACCGGCAGCTCGCGCAGCAGCTCGCGGGTGGCCGCGGCCAGCACGGCGCCGCCGCCGAGTGCCAGCACTCCGCCGTGTTCCCCGGCGGCCGCGCGCACGGCGCGGACCTCCAGCTCGCGGAAGTGCGGCTCGCCCTCGTCGATGAAGATCTCCGGGATGGGCTTGCCGGCCAGCGCCTCGATGTCGGCGTCGGTGTCCCGGAAGCCGACGCCCAGGCGCTCGGCCAGGGCCCGCCCGACGGTGGACTTGCCACTGCCGGGCGGGCCGACCAGCACGATGACCGGAGAAGTCATCGGATGATCAGGTTGTCGAGGTAGCCCTGCACATTGCGACGGGTCTCCGAGACGTTGTCGCCACCGAACTTCTCGTTCACCGCGTCGGCCAGCACCAGCGCGACCATCGCCTCGGCGACGATCCCGGCCGCCGGCACCGCGCAGACGTCCGAACGCTGGTGGTGCGCCTTGGCCGGCTCGCCGGTGCGCACGTCCAGGGTCTGCAGCGCCCGCGGCACGGTCGCGATCGGCTTCATCGCGGCGCGCACCCGCAGTACCTCGCCGGTGGACAGCCCGCCCTCGGTGCCGCCGGAGCGGCCGGAGGTGCGCTTGACGCCCTCGGTGGTCGGGACGATCTCGTCGTGCGCCTTCGATCCGGGCACCCGGGCCAGCTCGAAGCCGTCGCCGACCTCGACACCCTTGATCGCCTGGATGCCCATCAGCGCGGCGGCCAGCCGGGCGTCCAGCCGGCGGTCCCAGTGCACGTGCGAGCCGAGGCCCACCGGCACGCCGTACGCGAGCACCTCGACCACGCCGCCGAGGGTGTCGCCGTCCTTGTGGGCCTGGTCGATCTCGGCCACCATCGCCTTCGAGGCGTCCGCGTCCAGGCAGCGGACCGGGTCGGCGTCCAGCCGGGCCTCGTCCGCGGGCAGCGGCAGCACGCCGGCCGGCGCCTTGGCGGCGGCCAGCTCGACCACGTGGCTGACGATCTCGATCCCGGCCACCTCGCGCAGGTACGCCCGGGCGACGGCGCCCAGCGCGACCCGGGCGGCCGTCTCCCGGGCGCTGGCGCGCTCCAGGATCGGCCGGGCCTCGTCGATCGAGTACTTCTGCATGCCGGCCAGGTCGGCGTGGCCGGGCCGGGGGCGGGTCAGCGCCTCGTTGCGCGCCAGGCCCGCCAGCACCTCGGGGTCGACCGGGTCGGCCGACATGACCTGCTCCCACTTCGGCCACTCGGTGTTGCCGACCATGATCGCGACCGGGCTGCCCATGGTCAGGCCGTGCCGGACACCACCGAGGAAGGTCACCTCGTCCTGCTCGAACTTCATCCGGGCCCCGCGGCCGTAACCGAGCCGACGGCGCGCCAGCGCGTCGGCCACCACGTCGGTGGTGACCGGTACACCGGCGGGCAGGCCTTCCAGCGTCGCGACGAGTGCGGGGCCGTGCGACTCCCCCGCCGTCAGCCAGCGCAACGTACCCAACGGAGCTCCTTCATCAGCGGGCCGGCCCACGGCACCGCCGCGGCCCGCCCGAGCGTGCCTTCCGTCCGAATCCTTTCATGACCCGGCGGCACCCGGTGGCACAGTCCGCGTGACGGACGACAACCGGTCACACGGCGAAACGACCGGGCCCGAGCCGACGGGCTCAGCGCCCGGCCAGTGCCCGTTCCCCGGCCGCGCGCATCGCCGCGAGCGGCCCGGGGGTGCGCCCGGTGAAGGCCTCGCTCTGCAGCACCGCCTGGTGGACCAGCAGGTCCAGCCCGCCCAGGACGGTCGCCCCACGCTCGGCGCAGGCGGCCGCCAGCGCGGTCGGCCACGGGTGGTACAGCACGTCGAACAGGGCGCCCGGGGCCGCCGGCAGCGCGCCGGCGAAGGCGTCGGTCGCCCCGACCGGCGTGGTGGAGACGGTCAGCGGCCGCTCCAGCGCCTCGGCGCCGCGCTCCCAGTCGGCGGTGCGCACGGGCACGCCGAGCCGCTCGCCCAGTTCGGCCATCTCCCGGGCCCGCTCGGCGCTGCGCACGTAGACCGTCACCTCGCCGGTGCAGATCTGGGCGAGCGCCGCCAGCGCCGAGGACGCGGTGGCCCCGGCGCCCAGGACGGCGGCGGCGGACACCTCACCGATGCCGCGCTCGCGCAGGGCGTTGACCAGCCCGGGGACGTCGGTGTTGTCCCCGGTGCGCCGCCCGTCGGCGGTGAACACCACGGTGTTGACCGCGTCCACCGCGCGGGCCGCCCCGCTGACCTCGTCCAGCAGCGGGATGACCGCCCGCTTCAGCGGCATGGTCAGCGACAGCCCCGCCCACTCGGCCTCGTCCAGTCCGGCGAGGAAGCCGGGCAGGCCGGCCTCGTCGACCTCGAAGCGGTCGTAGCGCCAGCCGTCCAGCCCGAGCGCCGCGAAGGCGGCCCGGTGCAGGTCCGGCGAGAGCGAGTGGGCGATCGGCGAGCCGAGGACGGCCGCCCGGTGCTTGCTGGTCAACGCTGCCTCTCCGTGAACGACGTTTCGGTGACGGCTACTTGGTGGTGCAGTGCAGGCCGACCTTGTCGAAGCCCTGGCCCGCCGCCTTGCAGTACGCCTCGACGTTGGCCGCGTGCTCCTTGTCCGTCTCGGCGAAGAGGGTCTTGGTCGGGGACATCGCGATGAAGTACAGCCACTTGCCGTCCGCCGGGTTGAGCACCGCGTTGAGCGCCTCGTCGCCGGGGTTGGAGATAGGCGTCGGCGGCAGGCCCGGGTTGATGTAGGTGTTGTACTTGTTGGACCCGTCGTTGATGTCCTTCGACGTGAGTTCCTTGCGGCCCAGCGAGTACTGCAGCGTGGTGTCCATGCCGAGGGTGTGGCGCACGGCATCGCTCGCCAGACGGTTCTGGATGGTCCTGGCCATCTTGGCGAAGTCGTCCGGGTTGTTGCCCTCGCGCTGCAGGATGCTCGCCTCGATGAGCACCTCGTAGCCGTTCTTGAGGCCTGCCTTGGAGGCCTGGCCGTCCAGGTTCGCGTACTTGTCGGTGGCGTTCTTCACCATCTGCTTGAGCAGGTCCTCGGGCTTCATGCCGTCGGCGATGTTGTAGCGGGTCGGCCAGAGGAAGCCCTCGATGTTGCCGTTCGCGTACGCCGGCAGCCCGAGGTCGTTGACCTGGGCCTTGGCGATGCCCGCCGTGGTGCCCTTCTGCAGCTTCAGCTTGGTGTCGATGATGGCGTAGATCTCGGAGGAGCTCTTGCCCTCCGGGAACACGATCGCCGCGCCGCCCGCCTGGTCGAGCAGTTCCTTGACCGCGGCCGCGGCCGGCATCTCCTTCTTCAAGGTGTAGAAGCCGTACTGGATCGTGCCGCACTTCGGCTCGGCGTCGCAGGCCTTGGTGAAGGCGTCGACGCTCTTGACCACACCCGCAGCCTTCAACGTGGCGCCGATCTGACCGCCGACCGCGCCCTGCTTGACCTCGACCTGGACGGAGCCGGTGCCCTCACCGGTGAAGTCCGGCGGCGGACCGAAGTGGTCCTTGTAGAAGCCGTAGCCCCACCAGCCCGCACCGCCGAGCAGGCCGAACAGCACCAGAGCGACGACCAGGCAGGCGCCGCTGTTGCGACGGCCCGCCTTCTTGCCGCTCTCCTTGCGCTTCTTCTTGGCCTCGCGGGAGTCGTCCTGCTTCCCGAGGAAGCCGCTCTCCTCGGCCTCGGCGTGCTCGTCGAGGTAGACGTCGTCGCCGTGCCGCTCGGCCTCGTGGTGGCCGTCCCACTCCTCGGCCTCGGGCTCCCGCGCCCCGCCGACCGGGCCGGCGCCCGCCTCCAGCGCGGCGGCCTCGGCCTCCCAGTCGATCCCGTCCGGGCCGGGCCCGGCGGGCGCGGGCGCCGCGGCCTGCTGCTGAACCTGCTGGGGAGCGGCCCGCTGCTGCACGGGCTGCTGCTGGACCTGCTGCTGCACCGGCATCTGCTGCTGGGGCATCTGCTGGTGGGGATAGCCCTGCTGCGGCATCCCCTGCTGCATCGGCATCTGCTGCTGGGGGCCCCCCATCTGCTGGAGGTGGCCCTGCTGGGCCATGCCGTGCTGCTGGTACCCCTGGTCGAAGCCCTGGTCGAACCCCTGCTGGGGCATCTGCTGCTGCGGATAGCCCTGCTGCTGGTACCCCTCCGGGTATTGCTGCTGCATGCCCGGCTGCATCTGCATCTGCTGCTGCGCGTACCCCTGCTGTACGTCCCCGTACGGCTGCTGGCCCTGCTGGCCCTGCTGCGGGTACTGCTGCTGCCACTGGCCGTCCTGCTGGCCGGGGACCGGCTGCTGGCCGCCGTACCCGGGATCACCGGGGTGCCACGGCTCGCCCTGGGGGCCGTAGCCCCCACCCAGATCGGTCATTGATCCCCTTAACCGACGGTGACGACCGGAGGATCGGACCGGCCGTCCGGGACGACGCAGTCCCGGCTGATTCTCGAACCGGCGTGCTAGCGCAGCGCCTGGGAGGAGACGTTACCGTACCGCAGCCGTACCCCCGCCCGGGCGGACGCACTGTCAGTGAGCGACCTCACGCTCGGCGTACGGGGCTGTCACGGTGCGGTCGCCCCCGGGGCCGGGGGTGTCTCGGTGGCCGTGCCGGAGGCCGGGGTGCTCGGCTTGGCGGCCCGGGCGGCGTTGAACTCCGCGACGTTCTTCTGCTGCACGTCGAAGCTGTCGGTGAAGCGGGTGTCGCCCGGCTTCACGGTCACGAAGTACACCCAGTCCCCGGGCGTCGGGTCCAGGGCCGCCATGATCGCCTGCCGTCCGGGATTGGAGATCGGCGACGGCGGGAGCCCCGGGTGCAGGTAGGTGTTGTAGGGGGAGTCCAGCTTGGTGTCGGTGACCGTGGTGTTCAGGGTCGAGCGGCCGAGCGCGTAGTTGATGGTGGAGTCGAGCTGCAACGGCATGCCCTTCGCCAGCCGGTTGTAGATGACCCGGGCCACCTTGCCCATGTCCTCGGTGTTGTCGGCCTCGCCCTGGACCATGCTGGCGACGGTGACCAGTCCGTAGAGGCTCTGCCCGAGGTTCTGCGCGACGACGTTGGCGTCGTCCCGGCTGAACTCCTTCCCCGCTCGATCGACCATCTGCTTGAGCAGCTCCAGCGCGGTGGTCCCGTCGGTGACGGCGTAGGTCGCCGGGAAGAGGTAGCCCTCCGGGCTGCCGTTGGCGAAGTCCGGCAGGCCGAGCTCGGCGCTCTGCTCCTTGGCGGCCTTCTGGGTGGTGCCCTCGGGCAGGTTCAGCTTCTTGTCGATCGCCGCGTAGATCTGGTAGCCGCGCCAACCCTCGGGAATGGTCAGGCCGTTGGCGTTGGCCGGGTCGATCAGGATGGAGAGCGCGGCGGCGGCCGACATCTTCTGCTTCAGCGTGTACGTCCCGGGCTGGATCCGCCCCGCGGCCGCCGCGCTCCCCTTCGCCGCCCGGGTGAAGGCGAGCGAGCTGGCCACCACCCCGTTGCGGACCAGCGCGGAGGCGATCTGGGACAGGCCCGCCCCTTCCGGCACCGACACCTGGACGCTGCCGTTGCCCTGCCCCGTGTAGTCGGCGGCGGCCGAGGGCTTGCGCTGCTGCTGGAGCCAGGTGTAGCCGGTGAGCCCGATCCCGCCGAAGACCGCGATCAGGGCGAGGGCGGTGAGCGCGCAGGCCAGTCCGTTACGCCGTCGGTGCGGATCCGGCGCATCGGAGCGCGGCCGGGGCGCACCCGGAGGACGGCCCTCCGGCTCCAGCACCGGCGCACCCAGGTGCCCCGGGGTGAGACCCGGGTGGAAGTCCTGGTCGATCATGGCTCGCGGTCCCCTCGGCGGTCCCGAATCGCTGAGAATCGTTCCCGGTCGTTTCGGATCGATCCATAGCGACCCGAAACGGACAGGGAAACGAACGAAAGAGGGGTCCGTGCGGACGCGTCCGCACGGACCCCTCTTCGGGACGTTAGATCAGGCCGGTCAGCCGACCGCCTCGACGCTCTCACCGGGCGGGCGTCCGCTCACCCGTTCGGTCTCAAGGGCGCTCTGGAGGATCACCACCGCGGCGGCCTGGTCGACCACCGAGCGGCCCTTCTTCGCCTTGACCCCGGAGGCGCGCAGCCCGTGGGTCGCGGTGACGGTCGTCATCCGCTCGTCCACCAGCCGCACCGGCACCGGGTAGAGCCGGTTGGCCAGCCGCGAGGCGTACGCCCGGACCTTCTCCGCCGCCGGGCCCTCCTTGCCGCTGAGCGACCGCGGCAGCCCGACGACCACCTCGATCGCGTCGTACTCCTCGACGATCGCGGCGATCCTGGCCTGCGACTTCACCCCGGCCGGGACGGTCTCCACCGGAGTGGCGAGCACCCCGTCGGGGTCGCAGGACGCGACCCCGATCCGGGCGTCGCCGACGTCGACGGCGATCCGCCGTCCACGTCGGAACGGGGGCCTCCAGGGCCCCTCCCCGATCTCCATCAGCTGGCGCGCTCCGCGACCAGGCCGCGCACCGCGGCGATGGCCTCGCCGACCGCGGCCGGGTTGGAGCCGCCGCCCTGGGCGACGTCGTCCTTGCCGCCACCGCCGCCGCCGAGGGTCTTGGCGGCGGTGCGGACCAGCTCGCCGGCCTTGATGCCGCGGCCGCGGGCGTCCTCGTTGGTGGCGATCACGGTCAGCGGGCGGTCGTTGGCCACGGTGAACGCGGCGACCACGGCCGGGCGGGCGCCCAGCCGGCCGCGCACGTCCAGGACCAGCTTGCGCAGCTCGTCCGCGCCCACGCCGTCGGCCACCTGCGCGGCGACCACGGCGATGCCGTGCACGTCCTCGGCCGAGTCGGCCAGGCCCGCCGCGGCGGCCAGCACCTTCTCGGCGCGGAAGCGCTCGATCTCCTTCTCGGCGTCCTTGAGCTTGCCGAGCATGCCCGAGATCTTCTCCGGCAGCTCCTCCGGGCGGCCCTTGACCAGCTCGGTGAGCTGGGCCACCACGGTGTGCTCGCGGGCCAGGAACTTGTACGCGTCGACGCCGACCAGCGCCTCCACCCGGCGCACGCCGGAGCCGATCGAGGACTCGCCGAGCAGCTTCACCAGGCCCAGCTGGGCGGTGTTGCCGACGTGGGTGCCACCGCACAGCTCCTTGGAGAAGTCGCCGATGGAGACGACCCGCACCTCGTCGCCGTACTTCTCGCCGAACATCGCGATGGCGCCGGCCTTGCGGGCCTGGTCCATCGTCATGACCTCGGCGGTGACCTCCAGCTCGCGGCCCAGCACGTCGTTGATCTTCTGCTCGACGTCCACCAGCACGCTGCCCGGAACGGCGGCGGGCGAGCCGAAGTCGAAGCGGAAGCGGCCCGGGGCGTTCTCGGAGCCGGCCTGGGCCGCCGTCGGGCCGAGCGCGTCGCGCAGCGCCTGGTGGGTCAGGTGGGTGGCCGAGTGGGCGCGGGCGATCGCCCGGCGGCGGTCGGTGTCGATCGTGGCGTACGCCGAGGCGCCGAGCACGACCTCACCGAACAGCACGCCGCCCGAGTGCACGATGACGCCCGGGACGGGCTGCTGCACGTCGCGGATCTCGACGACCGCGCCGGACTCCAGCCGGATCCGGCCGTGGTCGGCGAGCTGGCCGCCGCCCTCGGCGTAGAACGGGGTGCGGTCGAGGATCAGCTCGACCTCGTCGCCCTCGGAGGCGGCCGGCGCCGGAACGCCGTCCACCAGCAGGCCGACCACGGTGGCCTCGCCCTCGGTCAGGGCGTAGCCGGTGAAGACGCTCGCGCCGGACTTGTCGGCGACCTCGCGGTACGCGGCGACGTCGGCGTGGCCCATCTTCTTGGCCTTGGCGTCCGCCTTGGCACGGTCCCGCTGCTCCTGCATCAGGCGGCGGAAGCCGGCCTCGTCCACCTGGAGGCCCTGCTCCTCGGCCATCTCCAGGGTGAGGTCGATCGGGAAGCCGTAGGTGTCGTGCAGCTTGAACGCCTGGTCGCCGGAGAGCACCGCGCCACCGGACTGCTTGGTCTCGGTCACCGCGGCGTCCAGCAGGCTGGTGCCGGCCTTCAGGGTCTGCAGGAAGGCCACCTCCTCGGCGACGACGACCGTCTCGACGCGCTTGCGGTCGGCCTCCAGCTCCGGGTACTGCGGGGCCATCGCCTTGATCGCGACGTCGATGAGCTCCTTGGCCACCGGCTCGGTGGCACCCAGCAGGCGCATGTTGCGGATGGCACGGCGCAGGATGCGGCGCAGCACGTAGCCGCGGCCCTCGTTGCCGGGGGTGACGCCGTCGCCGACCAGCATCAGCGCGGTGCGGATGTGGTCGGTGACCACGCGCAGCGAGACGTCCGCCTTGTGGTCGGCGCCGTAGGTGTGGCCGGTGAGCTCGGCGGCGCGGTCGAGGATCATCCGGCTGGTGTCGATCTCGAAGAGGTTGTCGACGTCCTGCAGGATGGCGGCGAGGCGCTCCAGGCCGAGACCGGTGTCGATGTTCTTGCTCGGCAGGTCGCCGAGGATCTCGAAGCCGTCCTTGCCGTCGCCGTGGCCGCGCTCGTACTGCATGAAGACCAGGTTCCAGATCTCCAGGTAGCGCTCGCCGTTGACCGCCGGGCCGCCCTCCTCGCCGTACGCGGGGCCGCGGTCGTAGTTGATCTCCGAGCACGGGCCGCACGGGCCGGGCACGCCCATCGACCAGAAGTTGTCCTTCATGCCGAGGCGCTGGATGCGCTCGGACGGCACGCCGATGACGTCACGCCAGATCTGCTCGGCCTCGTCGTCGTCCTTGTAGACGGTGATCCAGAGCTTCTCCTTCTCCAGGCCGTAGCCACCGTCCGCGACGGGAGTGGTGAGCAGCTCCCAGGCGAACTTGATGGCTCCTTCCTTGAAGTAGTCACCGAAGGAGAAGTTGCCGCACATCTGGAAGAAGGAGCCGTGCCGGGTGGTCTTCCCGACCTCCTCGATGTCCAGGGTGCGCACGCACTTCTGGACGCTGGTGGCGCGCGAGAACTGCGGCTTGACCTCGCCCAGGAAGTAGGGCTTGAACGGCACCATGCCGGCGTTGACGAGCAGCAGGGTGGGGTCGTCGGCGACCAGGGACGCCGACGGAACGACGGTGTGGCCGCGCTCCTCGAAGAAGCGCAGCCAGCGGCGGCGGATCTCAGCCGACTCCATTAGTGGTCCTTCCGGTTCGTTCCGCCCCGCGGCAGGGCTCGGCGGGGCGTTTCTTCAATGGTCTGAGGGGTGGTGCGGCCCCCGCCGTCAGGCAGGGCGCGGGCGGGGGGCAGGGCGGCGGCCGGGCGACCGGGCGCCGCCGAGATAGCTCGGTACTGCGGCTCGCCGCGCAGGACACGGCGGGTGCGGTGGCTGCTCCGGGGCTCCGCCACGGCGGTGCCGCGCAGGCCGAGGTCGTCCTTCAGCTGCTCCTCGCGCTCGGCCATGCCGGAGCGCACGTCCTGGGCGAACTGCTTGGCGAGGTCGCCCAGGTGCAGCGCACCGCGCGCGGCGGTGCCGGAGAGGCTGTCCGGGGTGAGCCGCTGCACGGCGCCGTTGGCCTTGTTCACAGCCCACACCGCGGCGCCGGCGCCGACCGCCATCCAGAAGATCCGTGCCATGCCGTCAGCCCCTCACCGCGCGCCGGACCCGGGAGAGCAGGCCGCTCCTGGGCGCGGTCGCGGCGCGCACCTCGGCCCGGATCAGCCGCGCCAGCTCGTCGCGCTCGGCGGGCTGCGCCGGCACGTTCGGCAGGGTGCCCTGCTGCTTGGCGACGGCCTTGCGGACGCCGTAGCTGAAGGCGGCGACCTTCATCAGCGGTCCGCCCAGGGTGGCGGCCGCGGTGGAGGAGAGGGCCTTGGCGTTGGCGGCGGCGTCCTGGACGTTGGCGGTGATCTCGTCCACCCGGTCCAGCTGCTCGTTGGCGCTGCGCACCGCGGCGCCCGCGTCGGTCAGCAGGGGCACGGCCTGCTCGGTGACGGCGGAGACCAGGACGGCGGCCTCCTTCAGCACCCGGGAGAGGCGGACGAGCACGACGGCGAGCAGGGTGACCAGGACCGCCCAGAACACGGCGACGAGCAATCCGGCCAGCTCTCCCACGGACACCTTTGCGCGCTCCCTCGCCTTGTTGCTTTTCAGGGGGAACCCTATCGCGCCGACGCCCGCTTTCCGGACCGGGTCACGGCCGTGGCCTCGTCCGGGTGTGCGAACCGCGCGCGTAACCTACCGGCCGGTCACCTCGTTCTGCCAGGCGGGCCGTCGCCCGTACGGCCCGACGCACGTCCGGACCGCCGCGGTCCGGGCCGGGACAACGGGGAGCAGCGCTTGGCCGGCGACTGGACAGCACAGCCCGCGGCGTGGCCGCGCGAGCCGGAGCCGGGACGGCTCCCGGCCGAGGTGACGGGGTTCGTCGGGCGGCGGCGGGAACTGGCCGAGCTGGCCGGCCTGCTCGCCGGAGCCCGGCTGGTGACGGTGACCGGCCCCGGCGGGGTGGGCAAGAGCCGGCTCGCGCTGCGGGCGGCGGCCCGGGCGGCCGGGGCGTTCCCGGACGGCACCTGGCTGGTGGACGTGGCCCCGGTGCAGGATCCGCTACTGCTCGGCCACGCCGTGCTGGAGGCGCTGCGGCTGACCGACGGCACCGCCCGGCCGCCGCTGGACGTGCTGGGCGACCACCTGGCCGGGCGCCGCCTGCTGCTGGTGCTGGACGGCTGCGAGCACCTGGTGGAGGCCTGCGCCGAGCTGACCGACGCGCTGCTGCGCGGGGTGCCCGGCCTGCGGGTGCTGACCACCAGTCGGGCCGCGCTGCGGGCCTCGGGCGAGCACCTGCTGACACTGGCCCCGCTGCCGGTCGACCCGCTGCCGCAGCCGCGGGCCGGCCTGGGCGTGCTGCCGGACGCGGTGCGGCTGTTCGCCGACCGGGCCCGGGCGGTGCTGCCGGCCTTCGAGGTGACCGAGGCGAACGCGGAGGCGGTCGGCCTGCTCTGCCGCCGGCTGGACGGTATCCCGCTGGCGGTGGAGCTGGCCGCCGGGCGGCTGCGGGCGCTGTCGGTGGAGCAGATCACCGCCCGGCTGGACGACCGCTTCCGACTGCTCACCGGGGGCTCCCGGACGGCCCTGCCGAGACACCGGACGCTGCGCACCACGATCGGCTGGAGCCATGAGCTGTGCACAGTGCAGGAACGTTTACTCTGGGCCCGCCTGTCGGTCTTCGCCGGCAGTTTCGACCTGGAGGCCGCCGAGTACGTCTGCGCCGGCGAGGGCATCGAGCCCGAGGACGTGCTCGACCTGCTCGACGAACTCGTCGCCAAGTCCGTGGTACTGCGCGAGGAGAGCGCCTTCGGCGTCCGCTTCCGCCTGCTGGACACCCTGCGCGAGTACGGCGGCCACTGGCTGCGCGCCGCCGGCGAGGAGCAGCGGCTGCTGCGCCGCCACCGGGACTGGTACCTGGGCGTGGCCACCTGGGGCGAGGTGGAGTGGTTCGGCCCCCGGCAGGCCGAGACCGCCGAGCGCACCCGGCTCGCCCACACCAATCTGCGCGCCGCGCTGGAGTTCTGCCTCGCCGAGCCCGGCGAGGAGCAGATCGCCCTGCTGCTGGCCGGCACCCTCTGGTTCTACTGGGTCGGCTGCGGCCACCTCGGCGAGGGCCGGCACTGGCTGGACCGCGCGCTCGCCCTGGACCGCGAACCCACCGAGGTCCGGGCCAAGGCCCTGTGGGTGACCGGCTACACGGCCACCCTCCAGGGGGACCTCGGCGCCGCCCGCCCCGCCCTGGAGGAGTGCCGCCGCCAGGCGCTGGACACCGGCGACGACCGGGCGCTCGCCTACGCCGTCCACCGCCAGGGCTGCGCCGCCCTGATCGGCGACGACCCGGAGCGCGCCACCGAGCTGTTCGAGGAGGCGCTCTGGCACTACCGGACCATCGGCGAGCTCAACAGCAACGTGGTGATGGCCATGATCGAGCTGGGTCTCACCTACCTGATCCAGGGCGACCTGGACAGCGGCGAGCGCTGGTTCGGCCAGGCCCGCGAGGTCTGCGAGGAGCACGGCGAGCAGTGGGCGTACGCCTACGTGCTGTACGCGACGGCCTACTCGCACTACCTGGACGGCGCCGTCCAGCCGGCCCGCGCCCTGGCCCGCGAGTGCGTCCGGCTGAACCACCACTTCCACGACCTGCTCGGCATCGTGCTGGGGATCGACCTGCTGGCGCTGCTGGAGACCGAGCCGGCCGGGCCGGGCGAGCCGGCCGACCTGTGCGAGGCCCGGGTGCTGCAGGGCGCGGCGCACCGGATCTGGCGCGCGGTCGGCAACCCGTTCCTGGGCTCGCGTTCCTTCTTCGGTCTCCACCAGGAGTGCGCCGAGCGGGCTCGCGCCGGGCTCACCGAGCAGGAGTACGAGGACTGCTTCCGGGCGGGCGGCCGGCTGGAGCTGGACGCTGCCGTCTGGCGGGCGCTCGGCGGCGGGGGCTCGGCGGACGGCCCGGAACCCGGCTCCGGCCCCTGCTCGGTGCCGCCCGCGCCGGCCCCGGCACCGGTGCGGAATAGCTGAAACTTGCCGATTGCTTGAGCGAGCAAGGATCCACCCGGAAGGAGCATCATGGCCATCCACGACGAGTACCGCCTCGCGAACTTCTACTTCGAGTCCAAGGCGTACACCGACGCCGCCCGCATGCTGGAGGGCGTGCTGGCCGAGGAGCCGGCCAACCTCTCCGTCCGGCTGCTGCTGGCCCGCAGCTACTTCCACTCCGCCCAGCTCGGCCGCGCCGAAGCCGAACTGCGCCGCATCCTCGAACTCGACCCGGCCGAGGACTACGCCCGGCTGATGCTCGGCCGCACCCTGGAGCGCCGGGGCCGCGCCGAGGAGGCCCGCCCGCACCTGCGGCTGGCCGCCGCCATGACCGGCACGGACCTCTGAGGCACCGGCGCCGGAGGAAAGCAGGGAGCCCCCGCCGCCTCGAAGGGCGACGGGGGCTCGCTGGTGGTTCCGCGAAGTGCGAACCGAGCGCGGGTCAGCGCGAGTAGTACTCGACGACCAGCTGCTCGTCACAGATCACCGGGACCTCCTTGCGCTGCGGCGCACGGTCCAGGCGGAAGGCCAGGGCCTTCAGGTTGACCTCGAGGTACTTCGGGGTCTGGCCCTCACCCGCGTAGCCACCCTCACGGGCGACCTGGAAGGGGACCTTCTCCTTGGAGCGCTCGCGGACGGTGACCACGAAGCCCGGCTTCATCTGGAACGACGGCTTGTTGACCTTGCCGCCGTTGACCTCGATGTGGCCGTGGACGACCATCTGGCGGGCCTGGTAGATGGTGCGGGCGATGCCCGAACGCAGGACCAGGGAGTCCAGACGGGTCTCCAGGTCGGCGACGAGCGCCTCACCGGTCTTGCCCTCGGCCTTCTTCGCGCGGTCGAACGCGCGCGCCATCTGCTTCTCGCTCAGGTCGTACTGGGCGCGCAGACGCTGCTTCTCGAGCAGACGGACCTTGTAGTCCGAGTTCTGCTTGCGACCACGGCCGTGCTGGCCGGGCGGGTACGGGCGGGCCTCGAAGTACTTGACGGACTTCGGGGTCAGCGGCACGCCGAGCGCACGCGCGATCTTGACCTTGGGACGCTTCTGGTTCGCCATGAACCAAACCTTCCTTGCTTACGAATACGGCTTTCACCAGGTGTTGACGGAGGTCGCATGTCGCGACCCGGAGAAAACCCCGACGCCTGCGCGAAGGGATCAGCCGCTCTCCGGAGCCGGGCACAAGATGTGCTGGTCACACGAAGGGCCCGGAGAACCGGGCCGTCCGCGACACCGAAACGGTGCGCGACGCTCCTGATGCGGGCCTCCCGGAGGAGGCCTACCGCCGGTGTCCCGCTGGTGCGGCCGGTCGGTGGGGTCTCCCCCGCCGCCGTCCCGGGACATGGCACTCCGACGAAGTATACCCGTCGATCACTCGCCCTCTTCCCCGGGCCGCCGCTCCGCCTTCGGCTCCACCGGCTCGGGCTTCTTCGCGGGCTGCTTCTCGGGCTTGGTCTCCGCCTTCTTCTCCGCCTTCTTCTCCACCCGGCGTTCCCCGCGCAGCCGCCCTCGGGTCCACTCCACGGTGTCCGCGTAGCGCACCTCGCCGCCGCGCCGGTTCGGCCGGTAGTACTCCCGGCCGTGCACCGAGTCCGGCGCGTACTGCTGGGCGGCGATGCCCTCCGGCAGGTCGTGCGGGTACTGGTACCCCCTGCCGTGGCCGAGCTTGCCCGCGCCGCCGTAGTGGGCGTCCCGCAGGTGTGGCGGGACGGCCCCGGCCAGCCCCTGCCGGACGTCCGCCAGCGCCGCGTCGATCGCCAGGTAGGCCGAGTTGGACTTGGGCGCCAGGGCCAGCGCGATCGCCGCCTGGGAGAGGATGATCCGGGCCTCCGGGAAGCCGATCAGCGCCACCGCCTGGGCCGCCGCCACCGCCGTCTGCAGCGCCGTCGGATCGGCCAGGCCGACGTCCTCGCTGGCCGAGATCATCAGCCGCCGGGCGATGAACCGCGGGTCCTCTCCCGCCTCGATCATCCGGGCCAGGTAGTGCAGGGTGGCGTCCACGTCGCTGCCGCGGATCGACTTGATCAGCGCGCTGGCCACGTCGTAGTGCTGGTCGCCGTCCTTGTCGTAGCGCACCGCCGCCTGGTTGACGGCGGTCTCGGTGGTGGCCAGCGAGATGCTCGCCTCGCCCTTCTCCAGCGCCGCCCCGGCCGCCGCCTCCAGGGTGGTCAGCGCCCGCCGGGCGTCCCCGCCGGCGAGCCGCACCAGGTGGTCCTCGGCCTCCTCGGTCAGCTCCAGCGCGCCCTCCAGGCCGCGCTCGTCGGCCACCGCGCGGCGCAGCAGCGCCCGGATGTCCTCGTCGGTCAGCGACTCCAGGGTGAGCAGCAGCGAGCGGGACAGCAGCGGGGAGATCACCGAGAAGTACGGGTTCTCGGTGGTCGCCGCGATCAGGGTGACCCAGCGGTTCTCCACCGCGGGCAGCAGCGAGTCCTGCTGGGCCTTGGAGAAGCGGTGGATCTCGTCCAGGAACAGCACCGTCTCCCGGCCGGACATGCCGACCGCCCGCCGGGCGCCGTCGATCACCGCCCGGACCTCCTTGACCCCGGCGGTGATCGCGGACAGCTCGACGAACCGGCCCTCCACGGCCTGGCTGATCACGTGCGCGAGGGTGGTCTTGCCGGTGCCCGGCGGACCCCAGAGGATCACCGAACTGGTGGCCGCCGGGCCGCGCGAGTTGGCGACCAGCCGCCGCAGCGGCGAGCCCGGCTTCAGCAGCTGCCGCTGCCCGGCCACCTCGTCCAGCGTGCGCGGGCGCATCCGCACGGCCAGCGGGGCCCGGCCGGGCTCCCTGGCCTGGCGTTCCTCGGCGGCGGCGGTGAAGAGGTCCGGTTCGTCCACACCGGAAGCCTAGTAGAGGCGACCGACACCCCTCCCGTATGGCTCCGGCTACGCCAGTCCGGCGGCGTGGTCCGGAACGTACTTCTGCAGGTCCCGCGGGGGCCGCTGGTAGCCGCGGGAGGCCGGGCGGGGCGGCAGCTCGATCCTGGGCGGGGTGACCTCGCGGTACGGCACGGAGGAGAGCAGGTGGGCGATCATGTTGATCCGGGCCCGCCGCTTGTCGTCGCTCTCCACCACGTGCCAGGGCGACTGCGGGATGTCGGTGTAGACGAACATCTCGTCCTTGGCCCGCGAGTAGTCCTCCCAGTGCGCGATCGACTCCACGTCCATCGGGGAGAGCTTCCAGCGCTTCATCGGGTCCTCCAGCCGGGCCCGGAACCGCTGCTCCTGCTCGGTGTCGCTCACCGAGAACCAGTACTTGCGCAGCAGGATGCCCGCCTCGATCAGCATCTGCTCGAAGGCCGGGCACTGGTGCAGGAACTGCCAGTACTCCTCGTCGCTGCAGAAGCCCATCACCCGCTCGACCCCGGCCCGGTTGTACCAGCTGCGGTCGAACAGCACGATCTCCCCGGCCGCCGGCAGGTGTTCGGCGTACCGCTGGAAGTACCACTGGGTCTTCTGCCGCTCGGTCGGGGTGGGCAGCGCCACGACCCGGGCGATGCGCGGGTTCAGGTACTCCGTCACCCGCTTGATCGCCCCGCCCTTGCCGGCCGCGTCCCGCCCCTCGAAGACCACCACCAGGCGGGCGCCCTCGACCCGCACCCACTCCTGGAGCTTCACCAGCTCCTGCTGCAGCCTCAGCAGCTCGCGCTCGTACGGCTTGATCCCCAGTCGTTTCGGCTTCGCGGTCCGCTGCTCCTCGGCCACCCTCGGGTCCTCCGTCCGGCTGCTGCTGATGACCCTTCACCGTAGGCGCCGAACGCTGACTCCGCAGGTCGGGGCGGACCGGTCGGGGCGGACAAGCCCGGGGAGGACTCGCAGGACGGACGACTACACCTCGACGAACGGCTCCGGATAGCGGCAGAGCCCGCGCGGGCCGCCGTCGTAGGCCGTGAGCGGGAGCGCCTGGAAGTACGCCTCCGGCACCTCGAACGGCCCGGAGACCTCGTGCCGCCCGGCCGGGGTGAAGCCGAACCGCCCGTAGTACTCCGGGTCGCCGAGCACCACCACCAGCTTCTCCCCCGCCGCCTCGGCGGCCGACAGCGCGGCCCGGACGACGAGTTCGCCGACGCCCTGGCGCTGCCACTCGGGCGCGACCGCGACCGGGGCGAGCGCCAGCGCGTCACCGGTCCCGCCGCCGTCGCCGACCCGCAGCCGGGTCAGCAGGGCGTGCCCGATCACCAGCCCCGTGTCGTCCACCGCGACCAGCGACAGCCCGGGCAGCCAGGCGGGGTCGCGGCGCAGCGCGTCCACCAGGTCCGCCTCGTCCGGGCCGGGGAACGCGGCCATGTGCACGCGTCTGGTCGCCGGGGCGTCCTGCGGACATTCGACTCTCGTTGTGACCTGCATGGGTCAACCCTCCCTGTGTCACACGACGTTGTGGACCGGCCCCGGACGGTGGGTGGACCGTCCGGGGCCGTCGCAGGTTAGCGCGTATGACGAGGCATCAGCTCTTGGGCTGCGCCTCGGACTTGGCATCCTCGCGGACCTTCGGCTGGGCGTCCACGCCGGCCTCCCGGCGCTGCGCCGGGGTGATCGGGGTCGGAGCGCCGGTCAGCGGGTCGCCACCGGTGGACGTCTTCGGGAAGGCGATGACGTCGCGGATGGTGTCGTACCCGCCCAGCAGGGTGACGATCCGGTCGAGGCCGAAGGCGACCCCGCCGTGCGGCGGCGGGCCGTAGTTGAAGGCGTCCAGCAGGAAGCCGAACTGCGAGGCCGCCTCCTCCTCGGAGAGGCCGATCGCGTCGAACGCCCGCTTCTGCACGTCCCGCTGGTGGATACGGATCGAACCGCCGCCCAGCTCCGAGCCGTTGAGCACCAGGTCGTAGGCGTTGGACAGCGCCGAGCCCGGGTCGGTGTCGAAGCTGTCCAGCGACTCCGCGGTCGGGGCGGTGAACGGATGGTGCACCGCGTGCCAGCCCTGGAACTGGCCCTTGTCGTCCTCGATCGGCTCGAACATCGGGAAGTCGACGACCCAGAGGAACGCCCACGCGGACTCGTCGATCAGCTCGCAGCGCTTGCCGATCTCCAGACGGGCGGCGCCCAGCAGCTCCTGCGAGGCGCGCTCCTTGCCGGCCGCGAAGAAGACCGCGTCGCCGTTCTTGGCGCCGGCCGCGGCGGCGAGGCCGGCCAGGTGCTCCGCGGAGAGGTTCTTGGCGACCGGGCCGCGCAGCTCGCCGGTCTCGGCGTCGATCAGCACGTAGGCCAGGCCCTTGGCGCCGCGCGCCTTGGCCCAGTCCTGCCAGGCGTCCAGCTGCTTGCGCGGCTGGGAGGCGCCGCCCGGCATGACCACGGCGCCGACGTACGGGGCCTGGAACACGCGGAACTCGGTGCCCTTGAAGTACTCGGTGAGGTCGGTGAGTTCCTGGCCGAAGCGGACGTCCGGCTTGTCGGAGCCGTAGCGGCCCATGGCGTCCGCGTAGGTCATCCGCGGCAGCGGGTTGGGGATCTCGTAGCCGTGCACCTCGCGCCAGACGGCACCGATGATCTTCTCGCCGAGGGCCAGGATGTCCTCCTGGTCGACGAAGGAGGCCTCGATGTCCAGCTGGGTGAACTCCGGCTGCCGGTCGGCGCGGAAGTCCTCGTCGCGGAAGCAGCGGGCGATCTGGTAGTAGCGCTCCATGCCGGCCACCATCAGCAGCTGCTTGAACAGCTGGGGCGACTGCGGCAGGGCGTACCAGTGGCCGGGCTGCAGGCGGACCGGGACGAGGAAGTCGCGGGCGCCCTCGGGGGTGGAGCGGGTGAGGTACGGCGTCTCGATGTCGAGGAAGTCGTTCTCCTCCATCACCCGGCGGATGATGTTGTTGACCTTCGAGCGCAGCCGCAGGCCCTTGGCCGGGCCCTCGCGGCGCAGGTCCAGGTAGCGGTAGCGCAGCCGGACCTCCTCGTTGACCGTGCCGGGCTCGTACTCGGCCACCGGGAACGGGAGCGGGGCGGCCTCGGAGAGGACCTCGATCTCGCTGACGACGACCTCGACCGCGCCGGTCGGGATGTCCGGGTTCTCGTTGCCCTCCGGGCGGACCCGGACGTCGCCGACGACCTTGACGCAGTACTCGGCGCGCAGGCCGTGCACCGAGTCGAGGTCGCGGACCACGATCTGCACGGTGCCGGAGGCGTCGCGCAGGTCGATGAAGGCGACGCCGCCGTGGTCGCGGCGGCGGGCGACCCAGCCGGCCAGGGTGACGGTGGTGCCTGCGTGCTCCGGGCGGAGCGTGCCCGCGTCGTGCGTGCGGATCACAGCTGCTTCTCCTTCAGGGTGGTGACGAGTGCGTCGAGGGCGACGGGGGTCTGCTCGCCGGTGCTCATGTCCTTGAGCTGGACGACGCCCTCGGCGAGGTCCCGGTCACCGGCGATCAGGGCGAAGCGGGCGCCGGACCGGTCGGCGGACTTCATGGCGTTCTTGATGCTCTTGACACCGAAGGCGAGGTCGGTGGCCACGCCGGCCCGGCGCAGCTCGACCACCTTGGCGAACAGCAGGTTCTTGGCCTCCTCGCCGAGCGCGACGGCGTAGACGGAGGTGGCGGCCGGCAGTTCGAGGGCGACGCCCTCGGCCTCCAGCGCCAGGTAGGTGCGGTCCACGCCGAGGGCCCAGCCGACGGACGGCAGCGCCGGGCCGCCGATCATCTCGGACAGGCCGTCGTAGCGGCCGCCGCCGCCGATCGCGGACTGGGCGCCGAGGCCGTTGTGCACGAACTCGAAGGTGGTGCGGGTGTAGTAGTCCAGGCCGCGGACCAGCTTCGGGTCGTCGACGAAGGCGACGCCGTTGGCGGTGAGCAGCTCGCGCACCTTCTCGTCGTACGCCTTGCACTCCTCGCACAGGAAGTCGCGCAGCATCGGGGCGCCGACCAGCTGCTCCTGCACCGACTCGCGCTTGTCGTCCAGCACGCGCAGCGGGTTGATCTCGGCGCGGCGGCGGGTCTCCTCGTCCAGGTCCAGGCCGGAGAGGAACTCGATCAGGGCGGCGCGGTAGACCGGGCGGCACTGCTTGTCGCCGAGGCTGTTGAGCAGCAGCGAGTAGTCGCTCAGGCCCAGCGAGCGGAAGGCGTCGTCGGCCAGGATGATCAGCTCGGCGTCCAGCGCCGGGTCCTCGGCGCCGATCGCCTCCGCGCCGACCTGGGAGAACTGGCGGTAGCGGCCCTTCTGGGCGCGCTCGTAGCGGTAGTACGAGCCGGAGTACCAGAGCTTGACCGGCAGGTTGCCCTGCTTGTGCAGGTTGGCCTGGAGCGCCGCGCGCAGCACCGAGGCGGTGCCCTCCGGGCGCAGCGCGAGGTCGTCGCCGCCCTTGGTGGTGAGGGTGTACATCTCCTTGGAGACGATGTCAGTGGACTCGCCGACACCGCGCGAGAACAGCTTCACGTCCTCGAAGACCGGGGTCTCGACGTAGCCGTAACCGGCCCGGCGGGCGGGCGCGGCGATGCGCTCGCGGATCGCCAGGAAGGTCGCGGAGCTGGGGGGCAGCAGGTCGTAGGTGCCCTTGGGGGCGGTGAAGGTGCTCAACTTCTCTTCCGTCACATTCCTCGTCGCGGGAAAGCCGGGGCGCCGGCCGCCCCCGCTGCCTGTCGGAGGTAGGGGTTGGTGGCGCGCTCGCGGCCGATGGTGGTCTGTCCGCCGTGGCCGGAGAGGACCACGGTGGCGTCGTCGAGGGGCAGGCACACCCGGGCCAGCGAGCGCATGATCGCTTCGCCGTCCCCGCCCGGGAGGTCGGTACGCCCGATGGAGCCGGCGAACAGCAGGTCGCCCGAGAACAGCACCGGGGGGAGGTCCTCGGCACCGGGCGTCCGGAAGGCCACCGACCCCCCGGTATGGCCCGGGGCGTGGTCCACGGTGAGCTGCAGGCCGGCCAGCTCCAGCACGCTGCCGTCGGTGAGCTCGCGCACGTCGTCGGGCTCGCCGACGGTCAGCTCGCCCATCAGCTGGGTGCCCAGGGAGCGGCCGAGCGACTTCTCCGGGTCGGACATCATGTACCGGTCCTCGGGGTGGATCCAGGCCGGGATGCCGCGGGCGCCGCAGACCGGGACCACCGAGGCGACGTGGTCGATGTGGCCGTGGGTGAGCAGCACGGCGACGGGCTTGAGCCGGTGCTCACGGATGAGTTCCTCGACACCGCTCGCGGCCTGGTGGCCGGGATCGACGATGACGCACTCCTCGCCCGCCCCCGGGGCGACCAGGTAGCAGTTGGTGCCCCAGGCTCCAGCGGGGAATCCGGCGATGAACACGCGCGTCCTTCGGGTCTGTGCGGCGGGGGGCTGCGGTGGCTACCAGTAGTGATGACGTAAGGGAAGCCTACCGGCGGTGCGGGTCCGGTTGCGAACCAGATCCACGGTGACGGGCTGGGCCACCTGACAGGTTCACCGCGCCCTTACGGGCCCGGTCCCTACACTTGGCCGCCGATGGATGCGATGATCCGCTCCGGAACCCCTCCACATTTTCCCGCACATGCTCAGGAGACACGGCCGGTGGTCAGCAGCGAACAGCGGCGGCGGCAGCTCGCCCGCGAGAAGTACGAGCGCCAGATGGAGCGCCGCGCCGAGGCGGCGTCCGCCCGCAAGCGGCGCAACACGATCCTGGGCGCCTCGCTCGCCGTGGTGGTGCTGGCGGGCGGCGGCACGCTGTTCGCCACCGGGGCGTTCAGCTCCGACGACAAGGACAAGAGCGCCTCGGCCGCCTCCAGCGCGCAGGCCGCGCCGACCCAGGCCGACCCGACCGCCGCGCCGACCCGCAAGCCGGTCGAGGGCTGCGCCACCCCGGCGCCGGGCTCGCCCAACAACAAGCAGTTCAAGGCCGAGCCGGCCATGTCGATCGACCAGGGCGCCTCGTACACCATGGCGCTGGACAGCAACTGCGGCAAGGTCACCATCGCGCTGGACGCGGCCAAGGCCCCGCACACCGTGAACTCGTTCAACTTCCTGGCGGGCGAGCAGTTCTTCGACCACACCAAGTGCCACCGGCTGACCACGGACGGCATCTTCGTGCTCCAGTGCGGTGACCCGACCGCCAGCGGTTCGGGCGGCCCCGGCTACAAGTTCGCGGACGAGAACCTGACCGGCGCGACCTACCCGGCCGGCACCGTGGCGATGGCCAACTCCGGCGCGGGCACCAACGGCAGCCAGTTCTTCCTGGTCTACAAGGACACCCAGCTGCCGCCGAACTACACCCCGTTCGGCAAGATCACCGGTGGTCTGGACGTGGTCCAGAAGATCGCCGCCGCGGGCACCCTGGAGGGCTCCCCGGACGGCCACCCGATGGCCGACGTCACCTTCAACTCGGTTACCGTGTCGAAGGGTTGACCGACCCCGGGGCCACCGGCGGCGGGCGCGCCAAGCGCCCCCGCCCGGCCCCGGACCGAAATCGCCCGGCCCGGATGCGGACAGCACCGGGCCTGGTCGCCTATGTTGGCGTTGTATAGGGTGCCCGGACCCGCCTAGCCGTCACCCTCGGCAGCAAGGCACGGCGGACGGGGACGGCGGACTCATCGGTCCGCCGCACATCAACTGTGGACGACGGTCGCGCGCCGCCCCGGCGCGGGCGCGACGTCATGTGGAGGACGCGCTATGAGCAGCGACCCGTGGGGCCGTGTGGACGAGCAGGGCACGGTGTACGTCAGGACGGCCGACGGCGAACGCGTCGTGGGTTCCTGGCAGGCCGGCTCGCCCGAGGAGGCCCTCGCCTACTTCGAGCGCAAGTACCAGGGCATCGAGGTGGAGATCGGCCTGCTGGAGAAGCGGGTGCGCACCACCGACCTGGCCGCCAAGGACGCCCAGACCGCGCTGGAGCACCTCCGCGCTCAGGTGACCGAGGGCCACGCGGTGGGTGACCTGGACGCGCTGGCCAAGCGGCTGGACACGCTCACCGGTGAGATCGAGAGCCGCCGGGAGGAGCGCAAGGCCGCCCGCGCCAAGGCGCAGGACGAGACCCGCTCCGCCAAGGAGGCCCTGGTCTCCGAGGCCGAGCAGCTCGCCGAGTCCACCCAGTGGCGGGAGGCCGGCGACCGGCTGCGCGCCCTGGTGGACACCTGGAAGGGCCTGCCGCGGCTGGACCGCAAGAGCGACGACGAGCTGTGGCACCGCTTCTCGCACGCCCGCTCGGTCTTCTCCAAGCACCGCAAGGCGCACTTCGCGACCCTGGACGCCGAGCGCGAGCAGGCCCGGCAGGTCAAGGAGGCGCTGGTCTCCGAGGCCGAGGCGCTCTCCTCCTCCACCGACTGGGGCACCACCGCCGCCACCTACCGCGACCTGATGGCGCGCTGGAAGGCCGCCGGCCGGGCGCAGCGGGACGTCGAGGACGAGCTGTGGGCGCGGTTCCGCGGCGCCCAGGACGTCTTCTTCCAGGCCCGTTCCGCGGTGTTCAGCGAGCGGGACGCCGAGCAGGTGGAGAACCAGAAGCTCAAGGAGGCGCTGGCCGCCGAGGCCGAGGCGATCCTGCCGATCACCGACCTCAAGGCCGCCAAGGCCGCGCTGCGCGAGGTCAACGAGCGCTGGGAGGCCATCGGCCACGTGCCGCGCGACGTCCGTCCGAAGCTGGACGGCCGGCTGACCGCGGTCGAGCGGGCCATCCGCGAGGCCGAGGACGCCGACTGGAAGCGCTCCAACCCGGAGGCCAAGGCCCGGGCGGCCGGCATGGTGGGCCTGTTCCAGGCGAAGGCCGACAAGATCCAGACCGACCTGGACAAGGCCCGCGCCGCCGGCAACGCCTCCAGGATCGCCAAGCTGGAGTCCGAGCTCTCCGGCGTGCAGACCCTGCTGGAGCAGGCGCACAAGAGCCAGGAGGAGTTCAGCGGCTGATCCGTCGGCCCACTGAACGGCGAAGGCCCCCGGGGTGCTCCCCGGGGGCCTTCCTCATGCGCCGTGTCTCACTTGCGGGCCGAGGTGACCCGGTAGACGTCGTACACGCCCTCGACGCCGCGCACCGCCTTGAGCACGTGGCCCAGGTGCTTGGGGTCGCCCATCTCGAAGGTGAAGCGGCTCATCGCCACCCGGTCCCGGGAGGTCTGGACCGCCGCCGACAGGATGTTGACGTGCTGGTCGGAGAGCACCCGGGTGACGTCCGAGAGCAGCCGGGAGCGGTCCAGCGCCTCGACCTGGATGGCCACCAGGAAGACCGAGGACTGGGTGGCCGCCCACTCGACGTCGATCATCCGCTCGGGCTGCTGGCTCAGCGACTCGACGTTGACGCAGTCGGCGCGGTGCACCGAGACGCCGTTGCCACGGGTGACGAAGCCGACGATCGGGTCGCCCGGCACCGGGGTGCAGCAGCGGGACAGCTTGACCCAGACGTCCTCGACGCCCTTGACGATCACACCCGGGTCGCCCTTGGCCCGGCGGCGCACCGCCCGCCGGTTGTCGTGGGTCGGGGTGGCCGTCTCGGCGAGGTCCTCGGTGGCGCCCTCCTCGCCGCCGAGCGCCTGGACCAGCTTCTGGACGATGTTCTGCGCGGCGACGTGCCCCTCGCCGATGGCGGCGTAGAGCGAGGAGATGTCGGGGTAGCGCATCTCGTGGGCCAGGGTGACCAGCGAGTCGCCGGTCAGGATCCGCTGGATCGGCAGGCCCTGCTTGCGCATCGCCCGGACGATCGCCTCCTTGCCGTGCTCGATCGCCTCCTCGCGGCGCTCCTTGGAGAACCAGGCGCGGATCTTGTTGCGGGCGCGCGGGGACTTGACGAAGCCCAGCCAGTCCCGGGAGGGGCCGGCGTTCTCCGCCTTGGAGGTGAACACCTCGACGGTGTCGCCGTTCTCCAGGGTCGACTCCAGCGGCACCAGCCGTCCGTTGACCCGAGCCCCTATGGTCCGGTAGCCGACCTCGGTGTGCACCGCGAAGGCGAAGTCGACGGGGGTGGCGCCGGCCGG
The DNA here is from genome assembly GCF_055560495.1 of Kitasatospora sp. NPDC023176. Lineage (NCBI taxonomy): Bacteria > Bacillati > Actinomycetota > Actinomycetes > Kitasatosporales > Streptomycetaceae > Kitasatospora > Kitasatospora sp. NPDC023176. The sequence continues at coordinate 229,127 of NZ_JBVHIP010000003.1, forward strand.
GAGGGCTATCACGTCGCCCTTGGGGGTGAAGACGAAGACCTCGTTGCTGGCCAGGTCGAAGCGCAGCGACTCCAGGAACTCGCCCGGGTCGGCGGTCTCCTTCTGCCAGTCCAGCAGCTGCCGCAGCCAGGCCATCTCGTTGACGGCGCCGGCCTTGTCGTCCTTGCGGACCTGGGTCGGGGTGTCGGTGCGGACCTTGGAGGCCCCGGCGACGGCGCGCTGCTTGTACTTCCAGTGCGCGGCGATGCCGTACTCGGCCCGCCGGTGCATGTCGAAGGTGCGGATCTGGAGTTCGACGGGCTTGCCGCCGGGGCCGATCACCGTGGTGTGCAGCGACTGGTACATGTTGAACTTGGGCATCGCGATGTAGTCCTTGAACCGCCCCGGCACCGGGTTCCACCGCGCGTGGATGGTGCCCAGCGCCGCGTAGCAGTCGCGGACGGTGTCGACCAGGACCCGGATGCCCACCAGGTCGTAGATCTCCGCGAAGTCCCGGCCCCGGACGATCATCTTCTGGTAGACCGAGTAGTAGTGCTTCGGCCGGCCGGTGACGGAGGCGGTGATCCGGGCGCCGTGCAGGTCCGCCTGGACCTGGTCGATCACGGTCGCCAGGTACTCGTCCCGCTTGGGGGCGCGCTCGGCGACCAGCCGGACGATCTCGTCGTACATCTTGGGGTAGAGGATCGCGAAGGCGAGGTCCTCCAGCTCCCACTTGATGGTGTTCATGCCCAGCCGGTGCGCCAGCGGGGCGTAGATCTCCAGCGTCTCGCGGGCCTTCTTCTCCTGCTTCTCCCGCTTCAGGTAGCGCATCGTGCGCATGTTGTGCAGGCGGTCGGCCAGCTTGATCACCAGGACCCGCGGGTCCTTGGCCATCGCCACGACCATCTTGCGCACGGTCTCGGCCTGCGCGGCCTCGCCGAACTTGACCCGGTCCAGCTTGGTGACGCCGTCGACCAGCAGGGCCACCGAGTCGCCGAAGTCCTTGCGCAGGGTCTCCAGGCCGTAGTCGGTGTCCTCCACGGTGTCGTGCAGCAGCCCGGCCATCAGCGTCGCGGCGTCCATGCCCAGCTCGGCCAGGATGGTCGCGACGGCCAGTGGGTGGGTGATGTACGGGTCGCCGCTCTTGCGCTTCTGCCCTCGGTGCCACTTCTCGGCGACGGCGTAGGCGCGCTCGATGTCGCGCAGCAGCGCCGGGTCGGCCTTGGGGTCGTTCGCCCGGATCGAGCGGAACAGCGGTTCCAGGACGGGGTTCAGCACGCTGGAGCGCTGGCCGCCGAGGCGGGCCAGTCGGGCGCGCATGCCGCCGCTGCCGGAGCCGCGGCCGAGCGGGGAGAGCTGGCGCGAGGAGGTCGGTGTCGGGCGTGCCGGGGTGGCCCCCGAGGGCGTGGGACGGTCTTCGGGGGCGGCCGCTGCGGCCGTGGGCACAACCTCGTCGGGCAAGGACACTCCTCGGGGCACCGGGGCCGACCCCTGCCGAGGCCCGTACGGTCCGGGCGCAACCGGGAGGGGATGAATCTTCATGGTACCGAGCCGGGCGGCTCGCCGTTCATCCGGCCGGGCCCGGAGACGGAAGGGCGGCGGTCGGATGATCCGACCGCCGCCCTTCCCTCATGACCTTCAGACCGTGACCAGCGTCTCCAGCGGAGCGCCGGCCAGGTGCCCGGCCAGCCGCTCGCGGCCGTCCAGGAAGCCCAGCTCCATCAGCACCACGACGCCCACCAGCTCGGCGCCGGCCTCCTTCACCAGGTCCAGCGAGGCACCGATGGTGCCACCGGTGGCCAGCACGTCGTCCACCACCAGCACCCGCTCACCGGGCGCGAAGGCGTCGCACTGCACCTCCAGCGTCGCCGAGCCGTACTCCAGCTCGTACGAGCGCCGGAACACCTCGCCGGGCAGCTTGCCCTGCTTGCGGATCGGCACGAAGCCGAGCCCGGCCGCGACGGCCGCCGGAGCCGCCAGCACGAAGCCGCGCGCCTCCAGGCCCACCACCTTGGTCGCCCCGAGCGCCTTCGCCCGGTCCGCCAGCGCCCGGGTGAGGGCGCCGAAGGCCTCGGCGTCGGCGAGCAGCGGCGCGATGTCCTTGAACAGCACACCCGGCTTCGGGTAGTCCGGGACGTCCCGGATCCGGCTGTTCAGCAGCTCGGCCAATGCGGTGTCGGCGGTGGTCACGGTTCTGTCCTCAGGGTCGGGTGCGGTTCAGCGCTTGGTGGACGGACGGCCCTTGTCACGCGGGGCGCCGGCCGAGCGGCCACGCTGACCGACCATACCCGCAGGCTGATCGTCGTCCGCGCCCTCGTCCGCCACCACCGCGTCCGAGGCCTCCGCCTTGGCGGCCGCGGCCCGGTGCTGCAGGACGCGCTTGCGCAGCGCCTTCATCTCCGGCTGCTCCTCCTTGAGCTGCGCCAGCAGCGGGGTGGCGACGCAGATCGAGGAGTAGGCACCGGCCGCGAGGCCGATGAACAGCGCGAGCGAGATGTCGTTCAGGGTGCCGGCGCCCAGGAGGCCGCCGCCGATGAACAGCAGCGCGGCGACCGGCAGCAGCGCCACCACGGTGGTGTTGAGCGAGCGCACCAGGGTCTGGTTGAGGCCCGCGTTGGCCGCCTCGCTGTAGGTGAGCTTGTTCTGCTTGGTGATTCCCTTGGCGTTCTCCTTCACGGTGTCGAAGACGACGACCGTGTCGTAGAGCGAGTACCCGAGGATGGTCAGGAAGCCGATCACCGTACCGGGGGTGACCTCGAAGCCGACCAGGGCGTAGACGCCGATGGTGATCAGGAGGTCGTGGATCAGCGCGACCAGGGCGGCCAGCGCCATCCGCCACTCGAAGGCGATCGCCAGGTAGACCGTCACCAGGACCATGAAGACGACCAGACCGGTGAGCGCCTTGTTGGAGATCTGCTTGCCCCAGCTGGGGCCGATCACCTGGGCCTCGACGGTGTCCAGCGGCACGCCGAGCTTCTGCGAGAGCTGCGAACGGATCTCGTCCGAGCTCTTCGGCTCGTCGGTGCTGACCTGGATGCGGATCTTGTCGTTGTCGGTCGACTGCACCAGCGGGTGCGAGGAGACGACGCCGTCGGCCGTGTCCTGCGCCTGCGAGATCGTCAGGCCCGGCTTGGTCACGGTGTAGACCGAGCCGCCCTTGAACTCGATGCCCAGGTGCAGGCCCATCGCCAGGCCGATCGCCGCGACCAGCACGATCACGCCGGAGATGGAGTACCAGAGCTTCCGGCGCCCGACGAAGTCGAAGCTGACCTCGCCCTGGTAGAGCCGGTGTCCCAGATTGGAGAAGCGCGACACGGTGTCAGGCCTCCTTCACGGCGGCAGAGGAGGGGTTGCGACGACGGCTGCTGCGCAGCGGCGGGCGGGCGCCCAGCCGCTTCGGGTCCACACCGGACCACGGGTGGCCGTCGGAGAAGAACTTCCGTCGGGCCAGCAGCGTGATCAGCGGCTTGGTGAAGAGGAAGATCACCACGACGTCCAGCGCGGTGGTCAGACCCAGGGTGAACGCGAAGCCCTGGACCTTGCCGACCGAGACCACGTAGAGCACCGCGGCACAGAGGAAGGACACGAAGTCCGAGACCAGGATGGTGCGCCGGGCCCGCGGCCAGGCCCGCTGGACCGCCGGGCGCAGCAGGGCGCCCTCGCGGACCTCGTCGCGGATGCGCTCGAAGTACACGATGAAGGAGTCCGCGGTGATACCGATCGCGACGATCGCGCCGCAGACCGCCGGCAGGTTCAGCGCGAAGCCGATCCCGCCGCCGAGCAGGCTCATGATCGAGTAGGTCAGGGCCGCCGAGACGAGCAGACCGCCGATCGAGACCAGGCCGAGGCCGCGGTAGTAGAGCAACGAGTAGGCGACCACCAGCAGCATGCCGATCGCGCCGGCGACGAGGCCGGCCTTCAGCTGGTCGCTGCCCAGCGCCGGGGAGACGGTGGTGATGTCGCCCTTCTGGAACTCCAGCGGCAGGGCGCCGAAGCTCAGCACGTTGGAGAGGTCCTGCGCCTCGGGCTGGGTGAACTGGCCGGTGATGACCGCGCTGCCGCCCGGGATCGCGCTCCTGACCTCCGGGTGGGAGACCACCTGGTTGTCCAGCACGATGGCGAACTGGTTGTTCGGCGGGGCCTGGGTGGCCAGCGCGCCGGTGACCTTGGTGAAGGCGTCGGTGCCGGTGCCGTTGAACTGCAGCTGGACCTGCCAGCCGGCACCGGTCTGGGTGTCGAGGCTGGGCTGGGCCTTGGAGACGTCCGAGCCCTTCACCGCGACGGGGCCGAGGGCCAGCTTCTCGTAGTAACCGGCCTTGACGGGCTTCTGCGAGCAGGCGACCACCGCCTTGTCGTCGGCGCCGGTCTGGGCGGCGCGCGCCTCGGGCTTGGTGCAGTCGAGGTCGGCGAACGCGGTCTGCAGCTCCGGCGGGACGGTGCCCTGGGTCATCGCGGCGGTCAGGTCGGCGGCGCTCGGCTGGGTGGGCTGGGCGCTCGGCGCGGCCGAACCGGTGGCGGCGGCGGACGGGCTGGCACTGACGCCGGTGGCGGCGGCGGTCGGGGTGGAGCCCTCGGCAGCCAGCGCCTCACCGACCGAGCGGCCCTGCTTGGTGGCGCTCGCGCTGGCGGAGGCGGAGGGCGCGTGGCTCGCGGAGGAGCTCGCGCCGGCCGCGGGGGTCGCACCGGCCGAGGGGGCGGCGCTGCCCGACGGGGCGGCGTTCGGGGTGCCCGAGGCGCCGGCGGACGGGGAGCCGGTGGGCGCGGGCGGGGTCACACCGCTGGGCGCCACCGCCAGGACCGGACGGAAGAACAGCTTGGCGGTGGTACCGACCTGGTCCGCCGCGTTCTGCTTGTCGCCGCCCTTGGGGATGTTCACGATGATCGTGTCCGAGCCCTGGGTCTGGACCTCCGCCTCGGAGACACCCATTCCGTTGACCCGGCGCTCGATGATCCCGACGGCGATGTCCATGCTGGACTTGTTGATCGCCTTGGGGTCCTTCGACTTCGCGGTCAGCGTGATGCTGGTGCCACCGGCGAGGTCGATACCGAGCCGGGGCTTGGTGTTGCCCGTCCCGAACATGAGGGCGACCAGTCCGACGGTGACGACCAGGATGAGGGCCAGCGCCCGCCCTGGGTAGCCGTCGCGCGGGCGCGACTTGGGTGTTGCCACCTTGCTCGTTTCTCCCTGTCCATGCCACTTTCCCGACCGGACCCCCGTCCGGCTCGTGGCGGGACGGGGGCATGGCGGGTCTGCGGCCCTGAGGTCCTGTGGGCTCGCGGCACTGCGCCGCGCGGCCGGGCGGGTGCCCGGCCGTACTACTTGCTCGCGGGAGCCCCGCCCTCGACATCGCCCTTCTCGGCGTTGTCCTTGGTGAGCGTCAGCGGCTTGTCCTCGACCGGCGCGGCGTCGGCGTCCTCGGCCTCCGGCTCGGACAGCTCGTCGTCGGCGGGGCGACCGTTGATGATCGCGTCGTACTCCTGGGGGTCCAGGACGGCCGCGACGGCGCTCTTCGTGAAGTGGGTGACCACGCCGGGCGCGATCTCCAGCTCGACGGTCTCGTCGTTGACCGCCTTCACCTGGGCATACAGGCCGCCGATGGTGCGCACCCCCGCCCCGGGCTCCAGCGCCGTCTGCATCTGCTGCATCTGCGACTGGCGCTTCTTCTGCGACCGGAACATGAGCACGATCGCGATGATCGGGAGGAGAAGGATGATGAGGTTCACTGCAGCCAGGGTCCTTTACGGGCCGCCGGCCGGCGGCCTGTGTGGTATGGGTCGGCCCGTCAGGTGAGAGGGGCGGTCCGGCGGAGTCTAGGCGACCCCGAACTGATCGGACAACGCCAAGCATCGCATCCTGCCACCGAAAGTGGCGACCCTCGGTCCGTACGGTTTCCCGGGACTTCTCCCCTGCCTGCTTCCCGGGGCACGGCACCGGGCCGGGCCGGGAACGGCCGCCGTCTCTCACCCGTTCGGCCGGGAGCGGTCAACCCGCGTCCGGCGGGAACAGCTCCGGCTGGGGCGGCACGGTGCCACGTGTGGTCTGGACCGGAGGGGTCAGCCCGAGGTGCTGCCAGGCGGCGGCGGTGGCGATCCGCCCGCGCGGGGTGCGGGCCAGCAGGCCCTCGCGGACCAGGAAGGGCTCGGCCACCTCCTCGACCGTCTCGGCCTCCTCCCCCACCGCGACCGCGAGAGTCGACAAACCGACCGGACCGCCGCCGAACAGCCGCAGCAGCGCGTCCAGCACCGCGCGGTCCAGCCGGTCCAGGCCCCGGGCGTCCACCTCGTAGACGGCCAGCGCCTGGGCGGCGATCCCGGCGGTGACCACACCGTCGTGCCGGACCTGCGCGTAGTCGCGGACCCGGCGCAGCAGCCGGTTGGCGATGCGCGGGGTGCCGCGCGAGCGCCCCGCGATCTCGGCCGCGCCGGCCGGGTCTATCTCCACGTCCAGCAGCGCGGCCGAGCGGTGCACCACCTGCTGCAGCTCGGCCGGGGCGTAGAACTCCATGTGCCCGGTGAAGCCGAACCGGTCGCGCAGCGGCGGCGGCAGCAGCCCGGCCCGGGTGGTGGCGCCGACCAGGGTGAAGGGCGGCAGCTCCAGCGGGATGGCGGTGGCGCCCGGGCCCTTGCCGACGATCACGTCGACCCGGAAGTCCTCCATCGCCATGTAGAGCATCTCCTCGGCCGGCCGGGACATCCGGTGGATCTCGTCGAGGAAGAGCACCTCGCCCTCGGTGAGCGAGGAGAGGATCGCCGCGAGGTCCCCCGCGTGCTGGATGGCCGGGCCGGAGGTGATCCGGATCGGGGCGCCCAGCTCGGCGGCGATGATCATGGACAGGGTGGTCTTGCCCAGCCCGGGTGGCCCGCTCAGCAGCACGTGGTCCGGCGCGCTGCCGCGCTTGCGGGCCGCCTGGAGCACCAGGGACAACTGCTCGCGCACCCGCTCCTGGCCGATGAACTCGTCCAGCAGCTTGGGGCGCAGCGCGGCCTCCACCGCCTGGTCCTCGCCGTCGGCGGCGGCCGTGACCAGCCGGTCAGCGGGTTCCGAGTCGTACATCCTCGCGGGCTCCAGAGTCTCCGGTGTGGCCGGTGTGGCCGGTGTCGCCGGTGTCAACGGCGTCGGTCGTGTCAACGGCGTCGACGGTGTCGACAAACGGACAGGTCGTCAGGTGGGTTCAGCGGGCGCGGTTGAGGCCGCGCAGGGCGAGCCGCAGCAGTGCGCCGACGTCCGTCGTCTGCTGCGCCTCCGCCTCCGGGGTGACGGCCGCGACCGCCTCGTCCGCCTCGCGCGGGGCGTAGCCGAGGCCGGTCAGCGCGGAGTGCAGTTGCTCGCTCCACGGCGCCGGAGCACTGGCGATCGGCTTCTGCGCCGGCACCGCGCCGTGCGGTGCACCCAGCTTGTCCTTGTACTCCAGCAGCAGCTTGGCCGCCTTCGCCTTGCCGATGCCCGGCACCGCGACCAGCGCCTTCTCGTCCCCGCCCGCCACCGCCGCGCGCAGGGCGTCGGGGCTGTGCACGCCGAGGATCGCCTGGGCCAGCTTGGGGCCGACGCCCGGCGCGGCCTGGAGGATCTCGAACACGGCCCGCTCGTCGTCGTCCGCGAAGCCGAACAGGGTGAGCGAGTCCTCCCGGACCACCAGCGAGGTCGCCAGCCGGGCGGGCTCGCCCAGCCGCAGGCCGGCCAGGGTGTTCGGGGTGCACTGGACGGCCATGCCGACCCCGCCCACCTCGACCACCGCGGTTCCGGAGGCGATGGCCGCCACCGGTCCTTGCACGAAGGCGATCACCGACTACTGCCTTTCACGGAGAAGGAGCCCCTCGGGGGCGTGGAGCGGGCGGCCTGGGCGGCGGCCTGCGCCGCGGCCTGCAGCCGGTTGGTCGTCCCGCCGCGCCAGATGTGGCAGATGGCCAGCGCCAGCGCGTCGGCGGCGTCGGCCGGCTTGGGCGGGGCGTCCAGTCGCAGCAGGCGCTGCACCATGGCCGTGACCTGCGCCTTGTCCGCCCGGCCGGAGCCGGTGACGGCGGCCTTGACCTCGCTGGGGGTGTGCAGGGTGACGGGGATGCCGCGCCGGGTGGCGCAGAGCATGGCGACCGCGCTGGCCTGGGCGGTGCCCATCACGGTACGGACGTTGTGCTGGGCGAAGACCCGCTCGACCGCGACCAGGTCGGGCCGGTACTCGTCCAGCCAGCTCTCCAGACCCTGCTCGACCAGCAGCAGCCGCTGCCCGATCTCGGCGTCGGCCGGCGTGCGCACCACGCCCACCCCCGCCATCCGCAGCGGCCGGCCCGGCGCGCCCTCGACCACGCCGACCCCGCACCTGGTCAGCCCTGGGTCCACACCCAGCACCCGCACGTCACGCCCCGCCTCTCTGCGACCCGCCGCTCACCCGTGATTCGCCACTCGCTTCCGGGCGCGGCGAAGGACCTGCGAAGGCTATCGCCCGGGTCCGACAATCCCGCCGACGACACCGGCCCGGCGGTCCTGGGACCACCGGGCCGGGCAGTGAGAACGATCACTCGCCGTCGATCGATCGACGCCGTGTCACTCGGCGTCGAGCTGCGCACCGACCTCGTCGGAGATGTCGAAGTTGGCGAAGACGTTCTGCACGTCGTCGCTGTCCTCCAGCGCGTCGATCAGCTTGAGGATCTTGCGGGCGCCGTCGACGTCCAGCTCGACCTGCATGCTCGGGAGGAAGTTGGCCTCGGCCGAGTCGTAGTCGACGCCGGCGTCCACCAGCGCGGTGCGCACGGCGACCATCTTGGAGGCCTCGGAGACGATCTCGAAGGACTCACCGAGGTCGTTGATCTCCTCGGGCTCCTGGTCGAGGACGACCTCGAACAGCTTGTCCTCGTCGACACCGTCGGCCTTGGGGACGATCACGACGCCCTTGCGGTTGAACAGGTACGACACCGAGCCCGGGTCGGCCATCGAGCCGCCGTTGCGGGTCATCGCGACGCGCACGTCGGAGGCCGCACGGTTGCGGTTGTCGGTGAGGCACTCGATCAGGACGGCGACACCGTTCGGGCCGTAGCCCTCGTACATGATGGTCTGGTAGTCGGCGCCGCCGGCCTCCAGACCGCCACCGCGCTTGACGGCGCGGTTGATGTTGTCGATCGGGACCGAGCTCTTCTTCGCCTTCTGGATGGCGTCGTAGAGGGTCGGGTTACCCGCCGGGTCGGGCCCACCGGTCTTCGCCGCCACCTCGATGTTCTTGATCATCTTGGCGAAGAGCTTGCCGCGCTTGGCGTCGATCACGGCCTTCTTGTGCTTGGTGGTAGCCCACTTAGAGTGGCCGGACATCGCCAGCTCCTTTACGTCGCCAATGGAAATGAACAGATGAGATCTTACCGGTGTCGTCACCGGTGGGACGCACACGGCTACACCGGTGCCTACCGGGTGGCGAGGTGCTCCTCGACCATCTTCACGAAGTAGGCGTGCACACGGTGGTCGCCGGTGAGCTCCGGGTGGAACGAGGTGGCCAGCAGGTTGCCCTGGCGCACCGCCACGATCCGGCTCTCCGGGCCGTCCGCGCCGGGCAGCTCGGCCAGCACCTCGACACCCGCGCCGACCGCCTCGACCCAGGGGGCGCGGATGAAGACGCCGTGCACCGGGGCGTCGTCCATGCCCTTGAAGGCGATGCCGGACTCGAAGGACTCGTTCTGGCGGCCGAAGGCGTTTCGGCGCACCGTCATGTCGATGCCGCCGACGGACTCCTGGTCCTCCCGGCCGTCGAGGATCTTGTCGGCCAGCATGATCATGCCCGCGCAGGTGCCGTACACCGGCATGCCGGCGGCGACCCGCTCGCGCACCGGGTCCATCACGCCGAACAGCAGCGCCAGCTTGGACATGGTGGTGGACTCCCCACCGGGGATCACCAGCGCGTCGACCTCGGCCAGCTCCTCGGCACGGCGCACCGGACGGGCGAGCGCGTCGGCCTCGGCCAGCGCCACCAGGTGCTCGCGGACGTCACCCTGCAGGGCGAGGACGCCGATGACTGGAGTGCTCACGGTCTTCAACCTCAATCGATCGTTACTACGGACGGACGCGGCGCGGCCCGCCGCACGCCGAAGCGCTGCGGCGGGCCGGCCAGGAGCGGGGGGCGACTACCAGCCGCGGTTGGCGTAGCGCTCGGTCTCCGGCAGGGTGTCGCAGTTGATGCCGACCATGGCCTCGCCCAGGTTGCGGGAGGCGTCCGCGATGATCTTCGGGTCGTCGAAGAAGGTGGTGGCCTTCACGATGGCGGCGGCACGCTTGGCCGGGTCGCCCGACTTGAAGATGCCGGAGCCGACGAAGACGCCCTCGGCGCCCAGCTGGCGCATCAGCGCGGCGTCGGCCGGGGTGGCCACGCCACCGGCGGAGAACAGCACGACCGGCAGCTTGCCGAGCTCGGCGACCTCCTTGACCAGCTCGTACGGCGCGCGCAGCTCCTTGGCGGCGGCGTACAGCTCGTTGTTGTCGAAGCCGCGCAGCTTGGCGATCTCGTTCTTGATCTGGCGCAGGTGGCGGACGGCCTCGACGACGTTGCCGGTGCCGGCCTCGCCCTTCGAGCGGATCATGGCCGCGCCCTCGGCGATGCGGCGAAGGGCCTCGCCCAGGTTGGTGGCGCCACAGACGAAGGGGGTGGTGAAGGCCCACTTGTCGGAGTGGTTGACCTCGTCGGCCGGGGTCAGCACCTCGGACTCGTCGATGTAGTCGACACCCAGCGACTGGAGCACCTGGGCCTCGACGAAGTGGCCGATCCGGGACTTGGCCATCACCGGGATGGAGACCGCCTCGATGATCTCCTCGATCATGTTGGGGTCGGACATGCGGGCCACGCCGCCGTCCTTGCGGATGTCGGCGGGCACCCGCTCCAGGGCCATGACGGCCACCGCGCCGGCGTCCTCGGCGATCTTCGCCTGCTCGGCGTTGACCACGTCCATGATCACACCGCCCTTGAGCTGCTCGGCCATGCCGCGCTTGACCCGGGCGGTACCGATCTGCGGCTGGTCTGCGGTGGTGGGGGTGGTGGACACGTGAGACCTCACTCGAAGATTAACCAGTGCTATCGCCCTATGGTAGGCGGAACGGGTGACCCAACCATGCGCCACCAAGTCCAGCCCGGACGACGGGATGCGACAATCGGGCCGTATCCGGGGACAGCCTAAGCAGGCGCTCCCTCGGGCGTAAGAGCGGGCGGCGGAGCATCGTCCATCTCGAAGGCCATCGGGAACGGCGCCTTGCCCGCCAGCCGGAAGTACCGCACCAGTCGGTGCTCCCGCACCGCCCGCGCCGCCCGCACCGCGTCGTTGTGGAACCGACGGGCCATCGGCACCCGGCGCACCGCGGCCGTCAGATCACGAACCGCCTCCTCGCCACCCGGCTCGGCCACCAGCGCCGCCACCTGCTCCGCCTCCTCGAACACCGCCCGCAGCGCCAGGCTCAGCTGACTCTCCGCCACCTCGCGCTGCTCGTCCTCGGCCTGCCGGGCCGCGTGCGCCGCGTCCAGCAGCAGCAGCGAGGCCGCCGGATCCAGCAGCGAGGACGTCGCCAGCTCCATCGCCACCGAGGCCCGGCGGACCAGCTGCGCGTCCAGTGCCGCCCGCGCGGCGTCGATCCGGGCGTGCAGCCGGTCCAAGCGGCCGGCCGTCCAACTCAGGTACATGCCGAACAGCACCACGGCCACGCCGGCCCAGATCCAGGTAGTCACGGACCGCTACGTTACCGGGTGTCACCAGCCGCCCCGCCCGGCGTCAGCCCTGAGCGGTCCCGCTGCGGTAGCTGCCCCGGTCGATGTCCGCGATGTTCACCGCGGTGAACAGCCTGGTCCCCGGCAGCGGCCGGACGTGCTGCGCCAGCAGCGCCACCACGCCCTCGCTCAGCGCCGCCTTCGCCTCCGGCGTACGGCCCGGGAACACCTGGAACTCGACGTACACCTGGGCGTCGCCCACCACCCCGGTGCTGCCGACCACCAGCTCCTCGCTCTGCCGGAACAGCGTCTTGCAGGACCCCGGCTTCGCGTCGATCGTCTCCTCGGCCAGCCGGTTGATCGCCAGGCCCAGCGCGCGGCGGTCGAAGGTCCCGGCCAGGCTGGACGAGTAGTCGACGGAGATCTGCGGCATCGTTTCCCCCAGGGGTCACAGTGGTGCGGTCGGCCCGACCCTAGCCGCACCCTCACCCAGCCCCGCGGAAGCCCCCACCCCCGCGCTCCCCGCGCTCAGTCCCCGGCCGGGCCGAAGGCGCCCGGATGCGACTCGCCCGCCCGCCTCCGGGCGCTCCCGGCCCGGCGCCGAGGCTCCTCGCTCCGGCGCCCCCTCCTGCGGCGGTCGCTAGTCGCTCATCGCTTTCGTCACCGGCGCGTCCTTCGGCTCGGAGCGTGGCGCACGTCCTCCTCGACCACCGCCGCCGCCCCGGCCGTCACCGTCTCGTAGACCGCCAGGATGTCCGCACCGACCGTCGACCAGTCGAACCGCCGCACATGCCGCGAGGCCGCCTTGCTCAGCTCCTCCAGCCGCACCGGATCCCCCAGCAGCCGCAGCGCCGTACGGGCCAGCGCGTCCGCGTCCTCCACCGGGAACAGCTCACCGGCGTCCCCGCCGTCCAGCACCTGCTTGAACGCGTCCAGGTCGCTGGCCAGCACCGGGGCACCCGCCGACATCGCCTCGACCAGGATGATCCCGAAGCTCTCGCCGCCGGTGTTCGGCGCCACGTACAGGTCCACGCTGCGCAGCAGCCGGGCCTTCTCCCGGTCCGAGACCATGCCGAGGAACTCCACCCGCTCACGGACCTCGGGCGCCAGGCCGGCCACGGCCTCCTCCTCGTCGCCCTTGCCCGCGACCAGCAGCCGCACCCCCGGCCGCTCGGCCAGGATCCTCGGCATCGCCGCCAGCAGCGTCGGCAGGCCCTTGCGCGGCTCGTTGATCCGGCCGATGAAGCCGATCGTGCCCGGCTCCCCGGCCGCCGCGCCGCCGGTCCAGCGCTCGTCCGGCTCGGCCTCCGCGAAGAACCCGACGTCCACGCCGTTCGGGATCACCACCGCGTCCCCGCCCAGGTGCTCCACCAGGGTCCGCCGGGCGTACTCCGACACCGCGATCCGGGCCCGCATCTTCTCCAGCCCCGGCTGGAGGATCGGCGAGGCCGCGATCATCGCCCGCGAGCGCGGGTTCGAGGTGTGGAAGGTGCCCACCATCGGCCCGCTGGCCGACCAGGCGGCCAGTATCGACAGGCTCGGCGAGGTCGGCTCGTGCACGTGCAGGATGTCGAAGCGCCCCTCGCGCAGCCACCGCCGCACCCGGGCCGCCGACAGGATGCCGAAGCTCAGCCGCGCCACCGAGCCGTTGTACGGCACCGCCACCGCCCGCCCGGCCGAGACCACGTACGGCGGCAGCGCCTCGTCGTCCTCGGCCGGCGCCAGTACCGACACCTCGTGCCCCAGGCCGATCAGGTGCTCGGCGAGGTCCCGGATGTGGAACTGCACCCCGCCGGGGACGTCCCAGTCGTACGGGCAGACGATGCCGATCTTCACAGGTCCTCAAGCTCCTTCGGGCGGTCGTGCGGTCCTGATCGGCCGGGCTCAGGCCCCGGAGGCCTCGGCGGCGGGCTCGGCCGCCGGCACCGGCGCCGCCCCGGGGCGCGCCGCGGCGTGTCCGCCCCCCACCGTCTCACGGGACGGCAGGTCGGCCAGCCAGAACTTCTGCAGCATGTGCCAGTCCTGCGGGTGCTCGCTGATCCCGCGCTCCCACACGTCCGCCATCGCCTGGGTCATCGCCAGCGTCCGCTCCTTGCGGTCGCCCTCCTCCGGCACCGGGACCTCCGGGTGGATGGTTCCGCGCAGCACCGGACCGTCGTACCAGAGCGTCACCGGCAGCAGCGCCGCCCCGGTGCGCTGGCTCAGCGCCGCCGGGCCGGCCGGCATCCGGGTCGGCTCGCCGAAGAAGGACACCTCGATGCCCGCCTCCGAGAGGTCCCGGTCCCCCACCAGACAGACCAGCTTGCCCGCGCGCAGTCGCCGCGCCAGCGTGCCGATCACGTTCACCCCGCCGCCGGACAGCGCCAGGACCTCCATGCCCTGGCCCTCCCGGAACTCGACGAACCGGTCGAACAGCCGCTCCGGCTTCAACCGCTCGGCGACCGTGGTGAACGGGTGGCCCAGCTGCGCTATCCAAGTGCCCGCCAGGTCCCAGTTGCCCATGTGCGGCAGCGCCACCACCACGCCCCGCCCGGACTCCAGCGCCTCCTCCAGGTGCTCGAGCCCGCCCACCTGGACGTCCCGGAGGACCCGCTCCCGGCTCCACACCGGCAGCCGGAAGGACTCCATCCAGTACCGCAGGTACGAGCGCATCCCGGCCCGCGACAGCCGCCGCAGCGCCGCCTCGTGCAGCCCCGGACGGACCCTGCGCAGGTTCGCCTCCAGCTGGCGCACCCGCGGACCGCGGCGGCGCCAGGCGTAGTCCGCCAGCCGGTCGAACAGCCACCGCGCCACGGGCTCCGGCAGGTGCTTCAGCACCGCCCACCCCAGCGCGTAGGCCCAGTACACCAGTCGGTCCGTCATCGCAGGACGCCCCCCATCAGCTCCCGGCCGCCGCTCGGTCGGCCTCGAACGCCTCACGGCGCACGGTCACCATCCGCTGGACCACCGTCACCAGGCTGCCCGCCGCGACCAGCCACAGCGCCACCGGCAGCAGCCACTCCACGTACGGCACCCCGAACGTGTGCAGGCCCGCGATCCCGGCCGCCACCAGGCTGATCACCAGCCGCTCGGCCCGCTCCACCAGCCCCGACACGTCGCACGGCAGGCCCTGGCTCTCCGCCCGCGCCTTGGTGTACGACACCACCAGACCGCTGGCCAGGCAGAAGATCGCCACCGCGCACAGCAGGTTGTTGTCACCCTTGCCCGCGTACCACATCGCCAGGCCGCCGAAGATCGCCGCGTCCGCGACCCGGTCCAGCGTGGAGTCCAGGAAGGCCCCCCACTTGCTGGTCCGGCCCAGCTGCCGGGCCATGTTCCCGTCCACCAGGTCCGAGAAGATGAACAGCGTGATCGTGATGGTGCCCCAGAAGAACTCCCCACGCGGGAAGAACACCAGCGCACCGACCACCGAACCGGCGGTACCGATCAGCGTCACGGCGTCCGGGCTCACGCCCAGCCGGATCAGGAACGCGGCGAACGGGGTCAGAACACGTGTGAAGAAGGCACGCGCGTATTTGTTGAGCATGGCCTTCCCAGCCGCTCCGATTCTCCCGGATACCCGCCTGGCGCAGCGTGCGCAACAGACGGCCGGACGAATGAGCACGCCCGACCCACCCATCGTAGCCACGCCCGGGACACCCTCCGTCGCACGCACCGCCGGACCGCACCCCGGCGACGGCCCCCACACGTACGGTCACCGACACGCGCCCGACAGGACCCGCCCCTAAACTGCCAAGGACAGCCTCGGCGCCACGGGAGGAGACCCCGATGCCCGACCGCAGCACCGCCCGAGCCGGCCAGACACCCGCCGTCACCGGCCCGCAGGACCTGCGCAACGTCGTCCTCGTCGGCCCGAGCGGTGTGGGCAAGACCACCCTCGCCGAATCCCTCGCCCTCGCCGCCGGCGCCACCGGCCGCGCCGGACGCGTCCCCGACGGCACCACCGTCTCCGACCACGAGGACATCGAGCACCACCAGCAGCGCTCCGTCCAGCTCTCGCTGCTCCCGCTCGAATGGAAGGGCGTCAAGATCAACCTGATCGACCCGCCCGGCCACCCCGACTTCGCCGCCGAGATGCGCGCCGCCCTGCACGCCGCCGACGCCGCCGTCTTCGTCGTCTCCGCCACCGACCCGGTCACCGCACCCACCCGCGCGCTCTGGCGGGAGTGCGCCGCCGAGGGCATCCCCCGCGCCATCGCCGTCGCCAAGCTCGACCTCGCCCGCACCGGCTTCGACGACATCCTCACCAGCTGCCACGACGCCTTCGACCTCGGCCCGGACACCCTGCGCCCGCTCTTCCTGCCCGTCCTCCACGACGGACACCCCGACGGCAGCGTCGACCTCCTCACCGGCGACACCTACGGCGAGGCCACCCCGCTCCCCGACACCGGCCCCGCCCACGACAGCCTCGTCGAGGCCATCTCCGGCCAGGACGACACCCTCATGGAGCGCTACCTCGCCGACGACCCCCTCGACACCGACTCCCTCGAAGCCGGAATGCGCCGCGAAGTCCTCGCCTGCGCCCTCCACCCCGCCGTTCCCACCAGCGACAACGGCCTCGGCGCCGCCGAACTCCTCGACCTGATCGCCCACACCTTCCCGAACCCCACCGAACGCACCCGCCCCGCCCCCGACTGCGACCCCGACGCCCCGCTCGCCGCCCAGGTCGTCCGGGTCACCGGCGACGCCTACGTCGGCCGGATCAGCCTGCTGCGCCTGTACGCCGGCACCCTGCGCCCCGACAGCCGGATCCACCTCGTCGGCCCCGCCCACACCGCCGGCCAGAACGGCGACGAACGCGTCACCGCCCTCACCAGCCCGTTCGGCAAGCTCCAGCGGCCCGTCCCGCACGCCGTCGCCGGCGACCTCGTCTGCGCCGCCAAACTCACCACCGCCCGGGCCGGCGACACCGTCCACGACCCCGGCCACCCCGTCGAACTCGACGGCTGGACCCTCCCCGAACCCCTGCTGCCGATCGCCGTCGAAGCCCACAGCAAGGCCGACGACGACAAGCTCTCCCAGGCCCTCACCCGGCTCACCGCCGAGGACCCTGCACTACGGCTGGAACAGAACCCCGACACCCACCAGCTCGTCCTCTGGTGCACCGGCGAGGCCCACGCCGAGGTCGTCCTCGACCGGCTGCGCACCCGCCACGGCGTCCATGTCGACACCGTCGAACCCAGGGTCGCCCTGCGCGAGACCTTCGGCACCGCCGCCGCCGGCCACGGACGCCTCGTCAAACAGTCCGGCGGCCACGGCCAGTACGCCATCTGCGACCTCGAGGTCGAGCCCCTCCCGGCCGGCTCCGGTTTCGAGTTCCAGGAACACGTCGTCGGCGGCTCCGTCCCCAAGCACTTCATCCCCTCCGTCGAGAAGGGCGTCCGCGCCCAGCTCGCCAAGGGCATCGCCACCGGCTTCCCGCTCGTCGACGTCCGGGTCACCCTCACCGACGGCAAGGCGCACTCCGTCGACTCCTCCGACGCCGCCTTCCAGAACGCCGCCGCCCTCGCCCTGCGCGACGCCGCCGAGCACGCCGTCGTCCGACTCCTCGAACCGGTCGCCGCCGTCAGCGTCCTGCTGCCCGACGAGTACCTCGGCACCGTCCTCGGCGACCTCTCCGCCCGCCGCGGCCGTGTCCTCGGCACCGAGATCGGCGGCCAGGGCCTCACCCTGCTGCGCGCCGAAGTCCCCGAACTCGAACTCGTCCGCTACCCGGTCGACCTGCGCTCGCTCACCCACGGCACCGCCGAGTTCTCCCGCGCCTACCTGCGCCACGAACCCATGCCCCCCGCCCTGGCCGAGCGCTACACCGCCTGACCGCCACCGTGGCCCCGGCCGGGAGCCACCCCGGCCGGGGCCACACAGGCTGACGAGCTACACCGACCCGGCGGGCTTCCGGTTCGGCAGCGCACACGCCGCCGTGCCCCCCGGCATCCGGTGCCGGTTGCGCGCCACCCAGCGGTACACCACACCCGCCACCGGCCGCACCGGCGCCAAGGTCAACACCGCGCCCAGGTACGCCCACGCGCCCCCGGTCCGCAGCAACAGCCGCGCCACCGCCTGCGCGCCCCCGTACACCCGGCCCCCCGGGGTCACCCACAGCACCTCGCGCTCGGCCCGCTCGGCCGAGACCTCACCCAGGCCGCCCGCCACCGCGTCCAGCGCCGGCAGGTCCGCGAACTGGAACGGCACCGACTCCCAGCCACCCGAGGCCAGAGTCTGCCGCAGGAACCTCTCGCCCCAGCGCACACAGGACGAACAGAACGCGCAGTCCCCGTCGAAGACCAGCACCGGATCCTTCACGACAACCCCCTTCATCGTCTCCACCGTCCATCCTGCCCCACCCTCACACCGTCGGCCCGGGCGGGTATCGACCCGGCCGAAGCTGGGCATCATGCCTCTCAGGCCCTGGTGCGGCCGGAACGCACCGGTTCGTGACGGTACTTCAGACGATCATCCGCGCAGGGGTGCCACGGCACGGTAACCTGCCGCTGACAAGGGGAGGAGCAGACGCCACCGTGGCCACACTCGACATGACCCCGGGTGCGCAGATACCCCGGACCGACGCCGGCCCGCAGACCGCCGTCACCCAGGCACTCTCCTCGGCCGCCTACCGTGACGGCGAGATCGACAAGTTCGTCACGGACGTCACCGACGCCACGGCGAAGAAGGGCCGCTTCGCGCTCTTCCGCCCCAACCTCGGCGAGGCCTTCAGCAAGGCGCTGATCTCCCGCGCCCTCGGCGGCGACCGCAAACCCCTCGTCCCGTCCTTCGGCGTCGACACCCGCCAGGTCGTCGAACACTGCCTGGCCGCCGAGGAACTGCGGCACGCCCGCGACCGGCAGCTCAGCACCGTCACCGTCGTCACCGGCCTGCTCTTCCTCCCCGGCACCCTGATCTGGCTCGGCGCCTTCCAGCTGCGCGCCTGGCTCAAGCGCGACAACGCCCGCGGCGCCGACACCTACGGCGCCCTCGCCCTCATCGCGGCCGCCGTCCTCGCCGGCTTCCTGCTGCTGCGCCCCCCTGCGGTGGGCTTCCTGGGCATCTACCTGCGGATCACCATGCTCGCCCCGGTCCTCGGCTGGTACCTCGCCCGCCGGATCGTCGAGCGCTCCGCCAAGGACCTCCGCACCCGCTGGCAGGACCTGGTCGAGGGCAGCGCCGTCGCCGCCACCGTCGCCAAGGCCGTTCCCCGCGACGACCTGGACAAGAAGGCCAACGAACTGCGTGACCAGCTCGGCCGGCTGGAGGCGGAGCAGGAGACCAACGTCCACCACTACGCCGGTCCGAAGGGCATCCTCGGCGCCGGCCGCCGCTGGGGCGAATGGCGCCTGGCCGACACCCTCCACCCCGCCGAGGGCCACGCCGACTTCCGCGCCTTCCACCCCTGGGACCTGGTCCGCCGGATCTCCGCCCACCTCAAGGGCCTCGGCGTCAGCCACGTCGCCAACAGCGGCATCCCCAACGTCAACATCAAGCAGTGGGTGGTCTTCGACGTCAGCGAGGGCGCCGACGAGATCAGCCGCCCCGGCAACGCCGACATGGACGGCGACCGGATGCGCGACTTCGCCGTACAGAGCATCGCCGACAAGCAGACCTTCTCCGGCGGCCCCCGGCACTACCTGGCCACCCAGTTCATCACCCACGACGGCAAGCTGGTCATCACCTTCACCGTCACGGTGACCCTGCTCGCCAACGTGCTGAACATCTCGGTGGCCGGCTACGCGCTCGGCCCGGTCAAGGGCGTCTTCTTCGACAAGCCCAAGGACAAGGAGAAGTCCGTCGCCAAGACGATGCGGTTCTGGGAGGAGCGCACCGTCAAGCTCCCCCTGATCGACAACGACGAGGTGGTCCGCCAGGCCGTCCGCGCCCCCTTCCACCGGATGCCCAGCCTGCTCGGCTGGCTCGGCGGCGGTCTCGGCCTGCCCGAGCCCTTCGGACTGCGGCACTCCTGGGTGGGCACCGCCTGGAACAACCGCTCCATGGTCGACAACGCGATGAACGCCTCCGTCCCGGTGCTCAGCGCGGTCCACGCCGCCACCCTGGAGTTCCTCCAGGAGCACGACCTGGACGCGGAGCGCTTCTTCAAGACCCGCACCTCGATCATCAAGTCCGAGGCGCAGGGAAGCCGGCCGTACAACGTGGACGAGTTCAGCGCCGGCTGATCAAGAACGCTCGCCGGGAACGACGTACGAAGAGGGGCCCGCCACCCGGGAGTTCGGTGGCGGGCCCCTCTTCGCGTGCGCGTCCGGCTCAGCCCTGCGGCCAGACCTCGGCCAGCATCTTGCGGGTGTCCGCCAGCAGCTGCGGCAGCACCTTGGTGTGGCCGACCACCGGCATGAAGTTGGTGTCCCCGCCCCAGCGCGGCACCACGTGCTGGTGCAGGTGCGCCGCGATCCCGGCCCCGGCCGCCGTGCCCTGGTTCATCCCGATGTTGAACCCGTGCGCCCCCGAGGCCGCGCGCAGCGCGGTCATCGCCCGCTTGGTGAAGTCGGCCAGCTCGACCGTCTCCGCCTCGTCGAGGTCGGTGTAGTCGGCCACGTGCCGGTACGGGACCACCATCAGGTGCCCGCCGTTGTACGGGTACAGGTTCAGCACCGCGAACACGGCGCTCCCCCGGGCGATGATCAGCCCCTCCTCGTCGCTCAGCGACGGGATCGAGCAGAACGGACAACCGTCGTCCGGAGCCGGGCCGGTGGGCTTGTTCTCACCCTGGATGTACGCCATCCGATGGGGGGTCCACAGGCGGCGGAAGCCGTCCGGCTCACCGACACCCCGCTGCAGTTCCGGCTCAGTCGTCATGCTGATCAGCATATTCGCCCGACGGTGCTTGCAAAGCCGCGCGGGGCAGACTCATCGAGAGCCTGCCCCGCGCAATCCCCGCCCTGGCGGGGCCGACGTCACACCTGGATGCGACGCTCCACCGCGTCCACGATCTCGGCGATCGCCTCGTCGACCGACACACCGTTCTTCTGCTCGCCGTTGCGGTAGCGGAAGGACACCGCACCCGCCTCGACGTCGTCGTTGCCGGCGATCAGCATGAACGGCGTCTTGCTGCGCTGCGCATTGCGGATCTTCTTCTGCATCCGGTCGTCGGAGGTGTCCACCTCGACCCGGATCCCGTGCTTCTTCAGCTTGGCCGCGACCTCCTGCAGGTACGGCACGTGCTCGTCGGTGATCGGGATGCCGGTCACGGTGACGGGGGCCAGCCACGGCGGCATGGCGCCGGCGTAGTGCTCCAGCAACACCGCGAAGAACCGCTCGATCGAGCCGAACAACGCACGGTGGATCATGACCGGCCGCTGACGCGAGCCGTCCGCCGCGGTGTACTCCAGGTCGAAGCGCTCCGGCAGGTTGAAGTCCAGCTGGATGGTCGACATCTGCCAGGTACGGCCGATGGCGTCGCGCGCCTGCACCGAGATCTTCGGACCGTAGAAGGCCGCGCCGCCCGGGTCCGGCACCAGCGGCAGGCCCTGCTTCTCGGCCACGGCGGCGAGGACCGCGGTGGCCTCCTCCCAGGTCTCGTCGCTTCCGACGTACTTGACCGGGTCCTTGGTCGACAGCTCCAGGTAGAAGTCGGTCAGACCGTAGTCGCGGAGGAGGTTGAGCACGAAGGTCAGCGTGGAGTCGAGCTCCTCCGCCATCTGCTCGCGGGTGCAGTAGATGTGGGCGTCGTCCTGCGTGAAGCCGCGGGCACGGGTCAGGCCGTGCACCACGCCCGACTTCTCGTAGCGGTACACCGTCCCGAACTCGAAGAGGCGCAGCGGCAGTTCACGGTACGAGCGGCCGCGCGCGTCGAAGATCAGGTTGTGCATCGGGCAGTTCATCGGCTTGAGGTAGTAGTCCACGCCCTCGTCGAGCTGCATGGGCGGGTACATACCGTCCGCGTACCAGTCGAGGTGGCCGCTCTTCTCGAAGAGCTTCCCCTTGGTGGCGTGCGGGGTGTAGACGAACTCGTAGCCCTCTTCCTCGTGCCGCTTGCGCGAGTAGTCCTCCATCGCGCGGCGGATGACGCCGCCCTTGGGGTGGAAGACCGCGAGGCCGGAGCCGATCTCCTCCGGGATGGAGAAGAGGTCGAGCTCGTTGCCGAGCTTGCGGTGGTCGCGCTTCTCAGCCTCGACCAGGAAGTCCAGGTGGGCCTTGAGCTCGTCCTTGGTCGGCCAGGCGGTGCCGTAGATGCGCTGCAGCATGGGGTTCTTCTCGCTGCCGCGCCAGTAGGCGGCCGCGTTGCGCATCAGCTTGAACGCCGGGATGTGGCGGGTGCTGGGCAGGTGCGGACCGCGGCAGAGGTCGCCCCAGCAGTGGTCGCCGCTCTTGGCGTCCAGGTTGTCGTAGATGGTGAGTTCGCCGGCGCCGACCTCGACGTCGGCGCCCTCGCCGGCGGTGGCGGCGGAGCCCTTGAGACCGATCAGCTCAAGCTTGTACGGCTCGGCGGCCAGCTCCTCGCGGGCGGCCTCGTCGGTGACCACGCGGCGGGAGAACTTCTGCCCCCGCTTGATGATCTCCTGCATCTTCTTCTCGATGGCCTTGAGGTCATCGGGGTGGAAGGGCTTCTCGACGTCGAAGTCGTAGTAGAAGCCGTCCTTGACCGGCGGCCCGATGCCGAGCTTGGCCTCGGGGTAGAGCTGCTGCACGGCCTGGGCCATGACGTGCGCGGTGGAGTGGCGCAGGATGTCCAGGCCGTCCTTGCTGTCGATCGCGACCGGCTCGACCTCCTCGCCGTCCTGGACGGCGTAGGCGAGGTCCTTGAGCTGGCCGCCGACGCGGGCGGCGATGATCGAGCGGTCGTCGGCGAAGAGCTCGGCGGCCGTAGTGCCCGTCGTCACCACGCGCTCTTCCCGATCGGGTTCGCGGCTGATGATTACCCGGACGTCCGTCACCGGTCTCTCCTGACGTGCTGGATTCAGAGGACGCAACACTGCGCTGCGCGTGACGATGGTACCGAGAGCGTCACCCGCGCCGCTCACCTGCGTCCGCTACGCCTGCTCTCCCCCGTCCTGGAGTCCCTTCAGCAGCCGCTCGCGGTCGCCCTCCGCCCAGCCGCACAGCTCCAGGCCGTGGGCCCGGGTCAGCCGGCGGAAACCGTCGCGCCGCTCCAGCCGGCCGGAGACCCGGACCGGGACGCCGGCGAGGTGGGCTTCGGCGGCGAGCCGGTAGTCGGGGTCGGCCAGGCGCACCTTGAGTTCGCGGACGTCGGCGCCGCCGAGCACCCGCAGCCGTACCGAGCCCGGTCCGGCCGGGTCGGGACGCTTGAGCCGGACCACCACGCCGACCACGGTGACGTCGACGGCGGGTTCGAGCCGTTCCAGCAGTTCGGCGGCCTCGGCCAGGGCGGGCAGGTCGCCGGGCGAGAAGTCGAGCTCGATCCGTCGGTCGCCGAAGCCGCCCGGGGTTCCGGCGGCGGGCGACCAGGCGACGGTGAGCCGGGCGGCGGTCGCGCCGCGCACCAGGTCCTCGACGGACTGGACGAGTTCCCGGCTGACCCCGGAGCGGACGGCGTTCTCCAGGGCCTCGGGCCCGCCGCTGACCCGGCGGTAGTCGACCGCGTCGCGCAGCGCCTCGAGCGCGCGGACCAGTGTGGTGACGGCGGTCCGGCCCTCCGGGGCGGGGGCGTAGGCGGTGAGGGCGGCGCCCTGCTCGACGGCGCCCTGCTCGACGAGCATGACGCGCTCCAGGAAGTCCCCGGCCAGGCCGTCCAGCCGGGCGCCGAAGTAGGCGGCGGTGGTCCGGCCGGCCTTGGCCCCGGCGGCGAGCATCGCGCGCGCCGCCCGCTGGAGCCGTTCGGCGTCGTCCCAGGGGGTGGCGTCGGCGGGGCCGGGCAGGTCCCGGCGCCAGCACAGCTCGTCGCCGGGGACGGCGAGGGCGAGCAGGATCGATCGAGCGGAGGGGGTCCGGGAGCGGGAGAGCGCGGTGACGGCGTCGGTGAGGAGTTCGACGGCGTCGTCGAAGCCGTCCGCGGTGGGGACGAGGAGGCTGGTGCCGGGTTCGCCGTCCGGCGGGGTCCAGCGGCCGTACCGGGCGGCGGGGCCGCCGCGTCGGACCCAGCCGTGCCGGGCGAGCAGGGTGGCGAGCACCGCGGGGTCGACGGTGGCCGGGTCGGGCAGGGCCCGCGCCGGGTCCTGCGGTCCGTTCGGCAGGGTCATGGGCGTGCTTCCTCGCTGCCGGGGCCGGGCGGTCACGGGCTGCCGCCCGCACCGACCCGGGCCATGATGTCGCAGAGCGCGCGGTCGTCGAAGACCTTGTCGGTGGGCACCCGGACGTTGGTGCGCCGCTGCCCGGTGACGGGGTGGCCGGCCAGGTTGACCCAGTAGCAGCAGTGCCGCAGTTCGAGGGCGTCCGGGCGGGCCAGCAGCCAGTGGTCGACCCGGCGCGGCAGCAGCATCACGACCAGGATGCGCGGGACGGCGACCCGGGCGCGGGCGAGCTTGCGCAGGTGGTCGTTGTCGAGGGTGAAGCTGAAGAACGGCCCGGCCGGATCGGGTGCGATCTGCTGGGTCGCCTTGAGCTGGATCTTGATGGTGACCTCGTCGTCCACCTCGTGCGCCCGGGAGCCGTGGCTGACCTGCCAGTCGATGCCGTTGTCCGGGAACGGCTGGGAGAGCGAGCACCCGGCCGCGGCGGCGACCGCGTGCAGGTAGCCGACCTGCAGCGTCTCCATGCAGGCGGTGACCGCGAGGTTCCCCCTGAGTGCGGCCGCCGCCTCATCGGGCTGCGGCTGTGTCAGTGCCATCGCCCCGTGGCCTCCCCCGGCTCCGGGCCCGTCCGAGTCGAACGGCGCGTCCTTGGGCAGGATCCCCGGTCGGGGCTGGGCCAAACGGGTTGAGCGGGCGTCAGAACCGGGTATCACCCTGGCGCGGAACGCACGCCTGAGGGGCAGTCATGCAGCAGCACTGGTACACCGGCCCACTCGCCTCCTTCGACACCGAGACCACCGGCGTGGACGTGGAGTCCGACCGGATCGTCTCCGCCGCCCTGGTCGTCCAACTCGCGCCGGGCGCACCGGCTCAGACCACCACCTGGCTCGCCGATCCGGGCATGCCGATCCCGGACGGCGCCCGCGCGGTGCACGGCATCACCGACGAACAGGTCCACAGGCACGGCCGGCCGGCCCGCGCGGTGGTCGCGGAGGTCACCCGCGCCCTGGCGGCCCAGGCGCGGGCCGGCCGGCCCGTGGTGGTGATGAACGCGCCCTACGATCTGACCCTGCTGGACCGGGAGTTGCGCCGTCATCACGGGCTGGCGCTGAGCACCTGCCTGGACGGTGCCGGGCTGGTGGTGCTGGATCCGCGCGTGCTGGACAAGCACGTGGACCGCTACCGCAAGGGCCGCCGGACACTGACCGACCTGTGCGCCCACTACGGAGTGGACCTCGCCGGGGCGCACGACGCGGCGGCGGACGCGACGGCGGCCCTGTCACTGATCCGGCGAATAGGCGCCCGCTACCCGGCGGCGCTCGGCGGGCTGACTGCGGCGGAGCTGCACCTGCGGCAGGCGGTCTGGCACGCGGCGCAGGCGCGCGGGCTGCAGGCCTGGTTCGACCGCTCGGGGACGCCGGAGCGGGTGGACCTCTCCTGGCCGCTGCGCCCGGCCCGGTGCGTCTGCGGTCGTCGACTGGAGCCCGGGCACGGTTGCGAGGCGGCCGCGTAACCGGCCCCGAACGCGCCACAGGCCCTGACCGGTTTCCTGGTCAGGGCCTGCGTGCTGTCCGGTGGGCGATACTGGGATCGAACCAGTGACCCCTTCGGTGTGAACGAAGTGCTCTCCCGCTGAGCTAATCGCCCGGGCAACGAGATGAACTCTAGCACCATTCGGAGGCAGTCGTACAACTCGGTCTTCCGGAGTAACGGCCGACACATCCACAGAACTCGCACTCAGCGCGGAAGGTGACTGAGCCTCAGCCGGATTTGCCACCGTTGCCCCGAATGGATTCCGGAAATACATGTGAGGCCCAGCCGATAACCGACTGGGCCTCACATATCACAATGCATTCCGGTGGGCGATACTGGGATCGAACCAGTGACCCCTTCGGTGTGAACGAAGTGCTCTCCCGCTGAGCTAATCGCCCGGGTGCAGGGAAAACATTACCGCATCCCGAGGGGTGCTCCGAACACCCCTCCCGCCCACCACCCCTCCCCTCGGTCCCGGGCGCCGGGGGCGGGCCCGCCCGGCCCAGCCCCGGCTCCCACCACTCCACCGGCCCCGTCCGCGCGCACGACTGGTCGGGCCCGACCGCACCACCCGCTCCCCTGTTCCCGACCCACCCGGCGCTTCCCACCGGCCCGCCGGATGCCCCCGGACATGCCACCCCGGAAACCGACCGAGAAGAACCGCCGGTAATGCCCCGGGCGGGTACTCCGCGACGATTCCGCAATGCGCCGTAAGGGGTACGACTCGCGCCCGAATCGGGACAGAGGGGTTTACATCGGTCTTGGGGGTGGGATGGTCCGTTCGCCGACGTGCGAATCCCCGAGCGCACACTGAGCGAAAGGCCATGGCGCTTATGAACACCACGGTCAGCTGCGAGCTGCACCTGCGCCTCATCGTGTCCAGCGAGTCCTCACTGCCCGTCCCCGCGGGCCTGCGCTACGACACCGCCGACCCCTACGCCGTGCACGCCACGTTCCACACGGGCGCCGACGAGACCGTGGAGTGGGTGTTCGCCCGAGATCTCCTCGCGGAGGGGCTGCACCGACCGACCGGTACCGGCGACGTCCGGGTGTGGCCGTCCCGCAGCCACGGGCAAGGGGTGGTCTGCATCGCACTGAGCTCTCCGGAAGGAGAAGCCCTGCTGGAGGCCCCGGCCCGGGCGCTTGAGTCGTTCCTCAAGCGGACGGACGCCGCGGTGCCCCCCGGCACCGAACACCGTCACTTCGACCTCGACCGGGAGCTGTCCCACATCCTCGCCGAAAGCTGACCCCGACCGGAGGCGGTCCAGCCCCGCTGCCGGCGGGGCCGAACTCCCTGCCGTGATCGCTGCCGTCCTACTCGGGGGCACGGCAGCAGACTCAGCCGCGCACGACGCGGTCTCGGGGCCGGTGGACGGCCCGCTCCCACCGGAGCGGGGCCACAGCACCGCAGGCGCCCGGCACCGGAGCCGGCCATCCGTACGGGTGGCCGGCCTCGCTGTCGGGCGCCGTCGTCGTTTCCGGGGGCGTTCGGGCTCCACACCCGGGAGGTGCGCCGGGGGGACGGCGCCCGCTTTGGGACGCTCTGACGGAATCCGTACAGACCTTCGAACAAACGCGCCGCCCTTATGCCGCAAGGGCCGGTATGGTCTGGGGTAACCGTGGACGCGGGGTACCGGAGTCCCCTGCGCGAGGAGTCCCAACGTGCTGATCACCCATGACACCGAGTGCGCGCTGAGCATCCTCGTGGATCTGCTCAACACGGCACCCGAGGTGTGCGGCGACGAGCGACTGCCGGACGTCGCCGCGCTGGACGCCTTCGTGGTCCGCCAGGAGATCAGCGAGATCGACTCGCTGACCGAGGACGACCTGCGCCAGGTGCACGAGCTGCGCACCCGGCTGCGCGAGGTGTTCCGGACGGAGTCCACCGAGGCGGCCGCCGAGCTGGTCAACGCGATCGTCGCGGCCGCCGGGACGACGCCCCGGCTGGTCAATCACGACCACCACGACTGGCACATCCACTACTTCGCGCCGCACGCCGCGCTCGGCCCCCACCTCGCGGCGGAGCTGGGCATGGCCCTGGCCTTCATCCTGATGGCGGGCGAGCGGGAGCGGCTGCGCCGGTGCGAGGCGCCGGACTGCGCGCGGGTCTTCGTGGACCTCTCCCGGAACCGCTCGCGGCGCTACTGCGACAGCCGGACCTGCGGCAACCGGCTGCACGTCGCCGCCTACCGGGCGCGGCAGCGGTCCGCGGAGGCCGTCGCCTCCGCCTGACGCTCCCGCTCCGGCCCGCGCGCCTCAGATGCCGCGCTTGCGGAGGATCTCCTCGATGTCGGCGAAGTCCCCGAGGCCGTCGTCCCGCTTGCCCGTCTGCTTCTTCCCGGGCGCCTTGGGCGCCTGAGCCACGGCCGGGCGTTCGGGGCTCGGCCCGGCGGCGGCCGGGCGCTCCGGGGAGGCTTCCACCGCTCCGCGGCGATCGACCCAGCGGGTGGCGACCAGCAGCGCGGCGGAGACGCCGAGCAGCACGATGCCGGTCCACACCCGGGGGTCGAAGACCAGCTCGGTCGCCCAGTCGGCGAACGCCCGGCCGATGGTGCTCGCCAACGGGAACAGGCCGGTCAGGTAGAGCCCGGCGGGCAGCAGGGCCACCGCGAACCAGCGGGTCGCCGAGCGGAAGCGCCGACGCCAGGCCCGTAGGCCCGCGACGGCCACGCCGCCGGCCGTGAGCAGGAAACTGATCGCCGCGGTCAGCACGAGTGGGCCCCTTCGTCTCCGGTCGTCCTGGTCATCGGGTACCTCCCTGTCGGTCCGCCCTCGGGCGCACCGCCGGGCGGGAACGGGCACGCACTAGTGGAACACTGGGGGGATGATCGATGGTTCCCTCCCCCGACTCGAGTTCTGGTGCGACCTCCAGTGCCCGGACTGCCGTACCGCCCTGGACGACGTACGGGCGCTGCGCGCGCAGTACGGTGACGCGCTGCCCGTGGAGCTGCGGCACTTCCCGCTGGAGAAGCACAAGCACGCCTACGCCGCGGCGGAGGCGGCCGAGGAGGCGTTCGCCCAGGGTCTGGGGTGGCCGTTCGTGGAGGCGCTGCTGGCCCGGGTCGAGGAGCTGGACGCCCGGGGACAGCAGGTGCTGCTGGAGGTGGCCAGGGAGGTCGGGGCGGACGTCGAGGAGGTCGACACCGCGCTGGTCGACGGCCGGCACATGCTGATCGTGGACTCCGACCAGGCCGAGGGCAAGGCGATCGGGGTCACCGGCACGCCGACGTACGTGATCGGCCGCGAGCGGCTGGACGGCGGGAAGAGCCAGGACGGGCTACGCGAGCGGATCGTTGCCGCCATCGAGGCCGCGAAGGCTTCCTGACGACGCCTGACGTTCCGTCAACTCCTCACAACTGCTTGCCGAAGCAGCGGTTGACGATCCGGTAGCCGAGCGAGGCGTAGAGCCGGAGGGCGACCTCGTTGCCGGAGAAGACGTTGAGGCCGAGTTCGCGCACTCCGGCGGCCAGGCACTCCTGCTCGGCGAGCAGCATCAGAGTGCGGCCGTGTCCCCGGCCCCGGTGGGCCGGGGACACCTCGACCACCATGACCCAGGCGAGCGGGGTGCCGTCCGGCAGGTCGCGCAGGCGGAGGTTCACCCAGAGCGAGCCGAGCGGTCCGCCCTCCACGCCGCCCACACCGCCCGCGCCGTGGAGCCGGCGCAGGGCGACGCCGGGGGTGTCGGCGCCCTGCTGGAGGACGTTGCGGTGGTCCAGGCTCGACTTGGCGTGGGCCTGCTCCTCGGTGAGGCCGGAGTCCATCAGGGAGCGGACGTACTCCCGGGCCGCCCGGTCGATCCAGGCCGGGAACTCCTCGGCGCCGATCGGGCGGGCGGTGACGCCGACGGGCAGGGACGGGGCGGTGGTCAGGCTCTTGCCCAGGTTCCGCATCCGCTCGGTGTAGCCGAGGGTGATGGCGAGCCCGCGGGCGATCGGGGCGGACTCGGGGACCACCACATCCGCCCGGGTACAGCCCCAGGTGCGCAGCACCTCCTCGGCGGCCAGTGCGCCGAAGGTGCCGCGGCCCCGGCCCCGGCCCTCCAGGACCTCCAACTCCGATATCTCGCCCCAGAGTTGGCTGCCATGGCGGGCCGAGGTGGTGCGCAGCGAGCCGACCTGGTGGCCGTTCGCGAGGATCCGCCAGCGTCTGGTGCGGCCACCGGCCGCGGTGGGTGTCTCAGGGCCCTCGGGGCGCAGCGTGGTGGTCATGTCGTGGTCCCTTCCCCTCGCCGGGAAGGTTATCCACGTGGTCCGCGGCGTCTCCCCGGGGCGTCTGCCCGGGCGGGGGATCAGGGGTCGAGGTCGTCGCCGCTGCGCTGGGCGAAGACGTCCATGGCCTTGGCGGTGACCGGGCCGATGCCGGGCAGTTCGCGGTCGTCGACGCGGGTGACGGCCTGGACGTCGCGGGTGGTGGAGGTCAGGAAGATCTCCTCGGCGTCCCGCAGGGCGCTGAGCGGGAGGTCGGCCTCCTCGGCACCGCACCAGTCGATGACCAGCTGCCGGGTGATGCCGGCGAGGCAGCCGGCGGCGAGGGTGGGGGTGAGCAGGCGGCCGCCGAGGACGACGAAGACGTTGGTGCCGGTGCCCTCGCAGAGCAGGCCGGCGGTGTTGGCGAACAGGGCCTCGGAGGCGCCGGCGCGGTGGGCGGCGGCCAGGGCGACGACGTTCTCCGCGTAGGAGGTGGTCTTGAGGCCGGCGACCGCACTGTGCTCGTTGCGGCGCCAGGGGACGACGAGGGCGGCCGTTTCGTCGGGGCGGCGGTTGATCGCGCCGAGGGCGACCACCAGGGTGGGGCCGGTGGTGCCGCGCTCGGAACCGAGCGGGGCGTTGCCGCCGGTGAAGGTGACGCGCAGGCGGGCCAGCGGGGCCGGATTGGCGGCGAGCACTTGGTCGCACGCCTCGCGGACCAGATCGTGGTCGGGGTCGGGCAGACCGAGGCCGCGGGCGGAACGGGTGAGCCGGTCGAGGTGGCGGGTGACCGCGAAGGCCCGGCCGTCGACGGCCTTCAGCGTCTCGAAGACTCCGTCGCCGGTGGTGAGGCCGTGGTCGAGGACCGAGACGGCGGCGTCGGCGGAGTCGACGAGGGTCCCGTTGACCCAGCTCGTGGTGCGGTTGTCCATCGAGGGCTACTCCTAGGCGCGGTGCGGCTCATGGTCGGTGTGGGTGTCGCTGTCGGTCTCGCTGCCCGACGCTATCGCGACCAGCCGGGCGGCCTTGAGCTCGGTTTCGGCCCATTCGCGCTCGGGGTCGGAGCCCCAGGTGATGCCGGCGCCGGTGCCGAAGCGCAGGACAGGCGTCCGCCGGTCCTGCCGGTCGAGCCAGAAGGTGCGGATGCCGACGGCGAGTTCGCCTTCGCCGCGGTCGGCGTCGACCCAGCCGACAGCGCCGCAGTAGGGGCCGCGGGGGGCGGTCTCCAGGGCTTCGATGATCCGCAGGGCGCTGGACTTGGGGGCGCCGGTCACCGAGCCGGGCGGGAAGGTGGCGGCGAACAGTTCGGGCCAGTCGGCGCCGTCGCGCAGGGTGCCCTCGACGGTGGAGACGAGGTGGACCAGCCCGGGGTGCTTCTCCACGACGCAGAGGTCGGGGACGGTGACGGTGCCGGTCCCACAGACCCGGCCGAGGTCGTTGCGGACCAGGTCGACGATCATCACGTTCTCTGCGTGGTCCTTCTCGAGGAGGTCGTCCTCGGTGCGGCCGGTGCCCTTGATCGGCCCGGAGGAGACCGTGCGCCCGGAACGGTGCAGATAGAGCTCGGGGGAGGCGGTGGCGATCTCGACGCCGTGCTCGGGCAGTCGGATGGTGCCCGCGTACGGGGCGGGGTTGCCACGGGCGAGGAGGCCGGTGAGGGCGTCGATGTCGCTGCGGTCGGGGTCGGGCAGCGGCGCGGACAGCACTCGGCACAGGTTGGCCTGGTAGACCTCGCCGGCGGCTATGTGCTCGCGGATGCGGCGCACGCCCGCGGTGTAGGCGGCGCGGTCCAAGGAGCTGTGCCAGCTGCCGGCGGCCGGGCCCTGCCAGCCGGCGCCCGAGGGCGGGGCCGGGGCGGGGCGGACGTCGTCGAAGCGGGCGCAGGTCAGCCGGCCCTCGAAGTCGTAGGCGACGGCCCAGTAGCCGGAGGAGTCGAGCGCGGCCGGGTCCGAGGTGACGTCTCGCAGTCCGGTGGCCAGGCGGCCGCCGAAGCGGGCGAGCGGGGTGCGGGGGTCGGGGTGGCCGGACACGGTTCTCCTGCGCGGTGGTGCTGGGGGCGGCGGTGCCTGAAGTGTAGGTCGGGGGCGTGGCCCGGGTCGGGCCCCCACTCCCCCGAGCTCCGCGCTCCCCGCGCCCCCGCGTACGAGCAGCCGAGTGCGTCGCGCGGGTGTGCGCCGGGTGACTCGCGGATGATCGTCCGGCAGCGCCGCAGGTGGTGACCGGTGACCAGCCGGAAGGGCTGACGGGACGGCACTGCGCCGGCATCCCCTCGGCACGCTGCGGGAACGGATTTTTAGCTGGCCCGGGAATCCGCTAGAGTTCAACACGTCGCCGGGGAGCGCAGCCGAAGAAAAGCGGTGAAGATCCCGGGAGACAGGCGGACGTGGCTCAGTTGGTAGAGCATCACCTTGCCAAGGTGAGGGTCGCGAGTTCGAATCTCGTCGTCCGCTCGATGGAGAACAGTGTAAGGTCGTTCTTCATGCGTTGCCTGGTGGAGTGGCCGAGAGGCGAGGCAACGGCCTGCAAAGCCGTGTACACGGGTTCAAATCCCGTCTCCACCTCCAAGAGGTCCCCCGGTTTCCATCGGGAGGCCTCCCCGCGCGATTAGCTCAGCGGGAGAGCACTACCTTGACACGGTAGGGGTCACTGGTTCAATCCCAGTATCGCGCACGTCGGACCTTCCGAGGTCTGCTGCACAACCGCCTCACCAGGCGCGATTAGCTCAGCGGGAGAGCACTACCTTGACACGGTAGGGGTCACTGGTTCAATCCCAGTATCGCGCACCGTAACAGGCCCTTCGAGGTCTGCTGCACAACCGCCACATCAGGCGCGATTAGCTCAGCGGGAGAGCACTACCTTGACACGGTAGGGGTCACTGGTTCAATCCCAGTATCGCGCACCGTAACAGGCCCCTCGGGGTCTGCTGCACAACCGCCACATCAGGCGCGATTAGCTCAGCGGGAGAGCACTACCTTGACACGGTAGGGGTCACTGGTTCAATCCCAGTATCGC
>NZ_JBVHIP010000003.1:261737-400786 GCF_055560495.1 Kitasatospora sp. NPDC023176
GCACAGTAACGGCCGAGGCCGCGATCCGTCAGGGTCGCGGCCTCGGCCGTTTGTCGTTCCGGTAGGACCGAGGCCCCGGGACTCGGGGCGGAGAAGAGCCGCGTACGGTCGCCCTCACCGACGTCCGTACGCGGCATCTCCGCCTGCCGGGGCACTCTGCGAACCGCTCTCGCCCGTCCGCGTGTCAACGCGGTCGCGGCCTCCCCGGCGGCACTGCTCCCCGTCCCCAGGGGAACAGTGCCCGTTCTTGGTGTTCCTCTTACTTCGGCCCTGGCGGCCTCGACGGCCTCAGCGGCCGATCAGCTCGGCCAGGGCCTCGGCCTGGTTCGCCATCTGCTCCCACCCGCCGAACAGCAGCACCAGGAGCACGGCGCACGGCAGGGCCATGGCCAGCGCGACGGCGGGGTGCCGGGTGGGCTGCTCGGCGGACTGGGACTGGGTGAAGGCCGACCGAGGCCGGCGGGAAGTACCCGTCTGCTGCGATGCCATGGCCCTGCTCCTGATCCGGTCGAGTTGGCGCGGTGGACGGCTTACCTCGGGGGACGAGCTCCCCGTCCACCGCTGGACACAACGCTATTGGTCAGGGGGTCTCGTGGGCGTCATGCCGTCGTACTGTTCCTCGGGCATCCCGGAGGATGACGCTCAGACTCAAGGCGTACTACCGGAGGGGGAGGGAGGTCTTACCCCGCCCCCGGGGGAACCCTGAGGGGCAACCCCGAGAAGCGATTCGGCGCCCCTATGACCTGCAGCTCAGCGCACGATCCGACAATCGCACGGCGGCGCGAGGTGTTGCGTATCAGCACACCGCAGCGGGCAGTCCGTAAGCTGTGCCAGACAGGAACTGACGATGCCCCAACCAACGGGGCCTCACCCACGGGCTGACGGGGAACGAGACATGGCGATGATGCGGCTGAGGCGTGAGGACCCCCGCATCGTCGGGCCGTACCGCCTCCACCGGCGGCTGGGGGCCGGCGGCATGGGCGTGGTCTACCTCGGCTCCGACCGCCGCGGACAGCGCGTCGCCCTCAAGCTGATCCGCGCCGAACTCGCCGAGGACCAGGAGTTCCGCACCCGCTTCGCCCGCGAGATCGCCGCCGCCTCCCGGATCCGGGGCGGCTGCACCGCCCGGGTCGTCGGGTCCGACATCGAAGCCGACCGCCCCTGGCTCGCCACCGCGTACGTCCCCGGGCCCTCCCTCTACAAGCGGGTCGGCGACGAAGGGCCGCTCAGCTGGCCCGAGGCCGCCCGGATCGGCGCCGCGCTGGCCGACGGGCTGGTCAAGGTGCACGAGGCCGGGGTCGTCCACCGCGACCTCAAGCCCTCCAACATCCTGCTCTCCCCCCGCGGGCCGCGGATCATCGACTTCGGCATCGCGTGGTCGCGCGGCGCCAGCACCCTCACCCACGTCGGCACCGCGGTCGGCTCCCCCGGCTTCCTCGCACCCGAACAGGTGCGCGGAGTCGCCGTCACCCCGGCCACCGACGTCTTCGCCTTCGGCGCCACCCTCGCGTACGCGCTCACCGGGGACACCCCCTTCGGCTCCGGGGCCTCCTCCGAAGTGATGCTGTACCGGGTCGTCCACGAGGAACCCGACCTGTCCGCCGTCCCGCCGCAGCTCGCCCCGCTCATCCGGGCCTGCCTCGCCAAGGAACCGGCCGAACGGCCCGGCGCGGCCGCACTGCACGAGCGGCTCAGCGAACTGGCGGCCCGCGGCGCGGCCACCGGAGCCGGCGGGCGCGGCGCCCGGCGGGGGGCGGCGTCGGCCGCGGCACCCGTCGCACCCGCCGATGACCCGCGGGCGCCCCAGCAGGAGAGCGGACGGCAGGGCGTACCGGCCCCCGGGCGCTCGCCCGAACCCGTCGCTCCGGCGCCGCGGGCCCGGGCGGCGGCCGGCCGGCCAGGTGGGCAGGCGCCGGGAGCATCCGCGCGGCGCCCGCAAGGCGCCCCGCTCCCCCGGCCCGAGGCCACGCCCGTCGCCCGCCCCCTGCGGGACCGTCCGCACACTCCTCCGCCGGCCAGACCCCGGCCCCGCGACCGGCAGCACACCCCCGTGCCCGGCGGACGGCCCGGCACCGCGCGGCAACGGCTGCTGCGGCAACGGCTGGTGGTCTTCGTCACCGTGACGATCGGCGTCGCGCTCGCCATCGCGGCCGCTCAGGGCTGCGAGAACCGGAGCAACCAGGGCGCCCGTCCGGTGGTCGGACAGACCGCCGCGGCCGGCGCCCGGGGCGGCGGCGAACTGGCCGTGCCCGGGACCTCGGTGGACGTCGCACCGCCGGCCTCGGCGACGCCGTTGCCGGCCACCGCGCGCGGCACCGGGGACAGCGCGTTGGCGCCCGCGCAGGGGCCCGGGCCCGTGGTCGACTGGCCCAACCGCGGCTACCCCGACGGGGCGGGCGGGGCGGCCGTCAACCTGAAGGACGGACACTCGGTCGGCGGCGGGCCGCACGTCGCGCTGAGCGCGGTGCTGCCGGCCCGGTACAAGGGCCAGCCGGCCACGGTCGTCGTGCTGCGGCGAGCCGAGGGAACGGCGCCGGTCGACCTCGTCCAGCTCTACACCTTCGCCGGGGACAGCCCGGTCGCCACCACCTCCCGCACCTCGACCGCCGACCCGCAGGCCGCGGCCACCTGGCGCCTCGACGGCAGCGCGGTCGTCCGCGAGGAACGCGTGGCCGCCACCGGCGCGGTCATCTCCACCCGCTACACCGTGCGCGGCGACGGCACCCTCGACGAGTCCTGGCCCGGCGCCGGTGCCTCCGGCGGCATCGGCCTCACCACCCCTCCCCCGGCTGCCACCCCTCCCCCGGCTGCCGCCCCGGCACCGCCGACGGCCCCGGCGGGCTGAGCGCGGGAAGTCGGGCAGGTCGACTTCCCGCGCGGAAGGCGATCGGACGCGAGGGGCCATGGCGGCGGGAACGCAGCGCCACGGTAGGGGCGGGCCGCATGAGGGGGCGCGGGACGTCGGGTGGGGCGACTTCTCGTCCGGCGGGTGGGGCGGGGGTCAGGGGGTGGTGACGGCGTAGAAGGCCACGGCCGCGGCGGCGCCGACGTTGAGGGAGTCGATGCCGTGGGCCATGGGGATGCGGACGGGGTGGTGGGCGGCGGCGATGGCTCGGGGGGTGAGGCCGTCGCCCTCGGCGCCCAGCAGGAGGGCGGTCTTGGGGAGGGTGTGGGGGGCGAGGGTGGCCAGGTCGACGGCGGTGTCGGCGGGGGTGAGGGCGAGGAGGGTGAACCCGGCGCCGCGAACGGTGTCGAGGGCGGCCGGCCAGGGGTCGAGGCGGGCGTAGGGGACCGCGAAGACGGCGCCCATCGAGACCTTGACGGCGCGGCGGTAGAGCGGGTCGGCGCAGTCCGGTGAGAGCAGGACGGCGTCCATGCCGAGGGCGGCGGCGCTGCGGAAGATGGCGCCGAGGTTGGTGTGGTCGACCAGGCCCTCCAGGACGGCGACCCGGCGGGCCCCGGCGAGCAGTTCGGCGGCGTCCGGGAGGGGCTTGCGTTCCATCGAGGCGAGGGCGCCGCGGTGGACGTGGTAGCCGGTGACGGCTTCGGCGAGCCCGGGTTCGACCACGTGGACGGGGGCGCTGGCCCCGGCGATGACGTCGGCCATCACGTCGAGCCACTTGGCGGTCAGCAGCATCGACCGCATCCGGTAGCCGGCCGCGAGGGCGCGGCGGATGACCTTCTCCCCCTCGGCGATGAACAGGCCCTCGGCGGGTTCGCGGCGGCGGCGCAGTTCGACGTCGGTGAGGCCGGTGTAGTCGGCGAGACGGGGGTCGGCCGGGTCGGTGATGGTGCTGGGTTCGGACACCCTGCGATCTTGCCAAGCCGGGGCGGGGAAGGCCAAACGGCGGAACGGACGGGGTGGTCCCGGGCTAGCGTGAGTGCAAATATGACCGTATGGCCCGAAATCCGGGCCGATCCTGGGCTCCGTCGGCCTCTGGTGCCACCGGCGACGCCGGTTCATCCGGTGGGCGCCCACACGGTCGGCAACAGCTGCCCCGCGCGAAGCGGTCGCGACCGGCCCGGCACTGGTCGGTGGCCGGGCAGGTGTTCGTGCTGCAGATCCTGATCGTGCTGCTGCTGGTGGCGGGGGCCGGGATCGCCCTGGTGGTGCAGTCGCGCAACGACGCCGACCACGAGGCACGCAACCGGTCGGTGGCGGTCGCCCAGACCTTCGCCAACTCGCCGGGCATGGTCGCCGCGCTGCGCTCCCCCGACCCGACCGCGATCCTGCAGCCGAAGGCGCAGTCCGCGCGGATCTCCTCCGGCGTGGACTTCATCGTCGTACTGAACAACCAGGGCATCCGCTACACCCACCCCAACCCGGCCCGGATCGGCCAGAAGTTCGTCGGCACCTACGAGCCGGCGCTGCACGGCCAGGTGGTGACCCAGCACCTCACCGGCACGCTCGGACCACTGGTCCAGGCGGTGGTCCCGGTCTACGCGCCGGACGGCTCCGTGGCCGGGCTGGTCTCGGCCG
The DNA here is from genome assembly GCF_055560495.1 of Kitasatospora sp. NPDC023176. Classification (NCBI taxonomy): domain Bacteria; kingdom Bacillati; phylum Actinomycetota; class Actinomycetes; order Kitasatosporales; family Streptomycetaceae; genus Kitasatospora; species Kitasatospora sp. NPDC023176. The sequence goes on from NZ_JBVHIP010000003.1 coordinate 266,218, forward strand.
GGGTCACCCTGAGCAAGGTCTCGGCCGCGAGCGAGCGCCAGCTGCCGGTGCTGCTGGGCGCGGCGGTGGGCGCGATAGGGCTGGCCACCCTGGGTACGGCCCTGATCAGCCGCCGGCTGCGACGGCAGACCCACGGGCTGGGCCCGGTCGAGATGACCCGGATGTACGAGCACCACGCGGCCGTACTGCACGCGGTGCGCGAGGGCGTGATGATCGTCGGCGGGGACGGGCGGCTGCTGCTGTGCAACGACGAGGCGCGCCGGCTGCTGGACCTGCCGCCGGACGCCGAGGGCCGCCCGGTGACCGACCTCGGCCTGGAGCCCGCCCCGCTGGAGCTGCTGACCGCCGACCGTCCGGTGAGCGACGAGGTGGTGCTGTCCGGGGAACGGCTGCTGGCGGTGAACGTACGGCTGACCGACCAGGCCGGCGGTCCGCCCGGCTGCGTCGCCACGCTGCGCGACTCCACCGAGCTGCGGGCGCTGACCGGCCGGGCCGAGGGCGCGCAGCGGCGGCTGCGGCTGCTGTACGACGCCGGGGTGACGGTGGGCAGCTCGCTGGACGTGACCCGGACGGCGGAGGAGCTGGCACAGGTCGCGGTGCCGCGGTTCGCGGACTTCGTCACGGTGGACCTCGCCGAGCAGGTGCTGGCCGGTGAGGAGCCGCCGCTGGGCGGCTCGCTGGGCCGGATGCGCCGTACCGCCCTCGCCGGGACCGGGGACGACGCGCCGTTCCACCCGGTGGGCACCGTGCTGGACGTGGTGCCGGCGACCCCGCTGGCTGGCGCGCTGCACAGCGGCGTGCCCGGGCTGGAGCCGCGGCTGGCCGAGGTGCACGGCTGGCGGGAGCAGGACCCGGAGCAGTCGGCGCAGGTGCTGGCGTACGGGGTGCACTCGCTGGTGCGGGTGCCGCTGCGGGCGCGCGGGGTGCTGCTGGGGGTGGCCCGGTTCTGGCGGGCGGAGCGGCCGGAGCCGTTCGAGCCGGAGGACCTGAAGCTGGCCGAGGAACTGGTGGCGCACGCGGCGGTGTGCATCGACAACGCCCGCCGGTACACCCGCGAGCACGCGATGGCGGTGACCCTGCAGCACAGCCTGCTGCCGCGCAGCCTGCCGGAGCAGAACGCGCTGGAGGTGGCGCACCGCTACCTGCCGGCCCAGGCCGGGGTGGGCGGGGACTGGTACGACGTGATCCCGCTGCCGGGCGCCCGGGTGGCGCTGGTGGTCGGCGACGTGGTCGGCCACGGGCTGCACGCGGCGGCGACGATGGGGCGGCTGCGGACCGCGATCCACAACTTCTCGACGCTCGACCTGCCGCCGGACGAACTGCTGGGGCACCTGGACGAGCTGGTGAACCGGATCGACCAGGAGGAGGCGGGCGGCGGCGACAGCGCGGGCCTGACCGGGGCGACCTGCCTGTACGCGATCTACGACCCGGTGTCGCGGCGCTGCACGCTGGCCGGTGCCGGACACCCGCCGCCGGCCGTGGTGGACCCGCAGGGCCGGGTGACCTTCCCGGAGGTGCCGATCGGGCCGCCGCTGGGGCTGGCGGTGCTGCCGTTCGAGACCATCGAGGTGGACCTGGCCGAGGGCAGCCGGCTGGTGCTGTACACGGACGGGCTGGTGGAGGACCGCGAGCGGGACATCGACGAGGGCCTGGAGCTGCTGCGGTCGGCGCTGAGCGGGCCGCCGCGCACGCCCGAGCAGACCTGCGCGGACGTGCTCGGGGCGATGCTGCCGCCGCATCCGCAGGACGACATCGCGCTGCTGGTCGCGGAGACCAGGGTGCTGGCAGCGGACCAGGTCGCCCAGTGGGACGTGCCCCCGGAGCCGGCGGCGGTGGGGGAGGTGAGGGCGCAGGTGGCGCGGCGGCTGGCGGACTGGGGGCTGGAGGAGGCCGCGTTCGTCACCGAGCTGATCCTGAGCGAGCTGGTGACCAACGCGATCCGGTACGGCTCCGGGCCGATCCGGGTGCGGCTGCTGCGCGACCGTTCGCTGATCTGCGAGGTGTCGGACGGCAGCAGCACCTCGCCGCACCTGCGGTACGCGGCGACCGAGGACGAGGGCGGGCGCGGGCTGTTCCTGGTCGCCCAGTTCGCGGACCGCTGGGGGACGCGCTACACCGCGACCGGGAAGGTCATCTGGACGGAGCAGCCGCTGGATTAGGAAGTCGGACCGGCCGACTTCCCACTCCGCCGGGGCCTACGGCCGGAAGGCGGCGGCCAGCACGTTGACCACCTCGCCGACCACGATCACCGCCGGGGGCTTGACGCCCTCGGCCTCGACCACGGCGGCGACGGTGCCCAGGGTGGCGTCCACCCGGCGCTGGGCGGCGGTGGTGCCCTCCTGGACGATCGCGACCGGGGTGTCGGCCGCCCGTCCGTGCTCGACCAGCTCGGCGGCGATCGCCCCGATCTTGTCCACGGCCATCAGCAGCACCAGGGTGCCGCTCATCCCGGCGACGGCCGACCAGTTGGTGACCGAGCGCGGGTCGTCCGGGCCGACGTGGCCGGAGACCACGGTGAACTCCTGGGTCAGCCCGCGGTGGGTGACCGGGATGCCGGCCGACTCCGGGACGCTGATCGAGCTGGAGATGCCGGGCACCACGGTGACCGGGACGCCGGCCTCGGCGCAGGCCAGCAGCTCCTCGCCGCCACGGCCGAAGACGTACGGGTCGCCGCCCTTGAGCCGGACCACGAACTTCCCGGCCTTGGCGTGGTCGATCAGCGCCTGGTTGATCGCCTCCTGGGCCATCTGGCGGCCGTAGGGGATCTTGGAGGCGTCGATCACCTCGACGTGCTCGGGCAGTTCGGCGAGCAGTTCGCGCGGGGCGAGGCGGTCGGCGACCACCACGTCGGCGTCGGCGAGCAGCCGGCGCCCGCGCACGGTGATCAGGTCCGGGTCGCCCGGGCCGCCGCCGACCAGGGCGACGCCGGCGCCGTGCGCGCGGTACGCGCGGGCGGCCAGCGAGCCGTCCCGCAGGCCGCCGACCACGGCGTCGCGCAGGGCCGCGGAGTGCCTCGGGTCGCCGGTGAGCACGGCGACGGTGGCGCCGGCGTCCCGGCCGCTGGCCGGGGTCCAGGCGGAGGCGGCGGAGGCGTCGTCGCTGCGGGCGCAGAACACCCGCTCGCGCTCGGCCTCGGCGCTGACCGCCGCGTTGACCGCCGGGTCGTCGGTGGCCACCAGGACGTACCAGGCGCCGGTCAGGTCGCCGTCCGCGTACGGGCGGGCGTGCCAGGTCAGCTCACCCGCGTCGGCCATGGCCTGGACGGCCGGGGTGGTGGCCGGGGATATCAGGTGCAGCTCGGCGCCGGACGCGATCAGGGCCGGCAGCCGCCGCTGCGCGACCTGTCCGCCGCCGACCACGACGACACGACGACCGGCCAGCAGCAGGCCGACCGGGTACGGGGTCCGGCCCTCGGTGCCGGGGTGCGGGGTGGGCGCGCTCATCGGCGGTGCTCCTGATCGGGATGAGGATGTGGGGCGGGTGCGGTGGTACGCCGCTCAGCGGCCGAGCGGTGGCACACCGCTCAGCGGGCCGAGCGGTGATACGCCGCTCCGCGGGCCGGCGCGCCCTCGGGCCGGTCCGCGGAGCGGGTGAGGTGGTGCGTCAGGCCTTCTCGGTGACCCCGGCGGAGTCGAAGGTGGCTACATCGTGCATCGCGCGGGCCGCACTCTGCACCAGCGGCAGTGCCAGCAGCGCACCGGTGCCCTCGCCGAGCCGCAGGTCCAGGTCGATCAGCGGACGCAGGCCCAGCTTCGCCAGCGCGGCCTGGTGGCCGGGCTCGGCGGAACGGTGGCCGGCGATGCAGGCGGCCAGCACCTCGGGGGCGATCGCCTTGGCGACCAGCGCGGCCGAACCGGCGATCACACCGTCCAGCACCACCGGGGTGCGCAGCGACGCGGCGCCCAGCAGGAAGCCGGCGAGGGCCGCGTGCTCCAGGCCGCCGACGGCGGCGAGGACGCCGATCGGGTCGTTCGGGTCGGGCTGGTGCAGGGCCAGCGCGGCGCGGATGACCTCGATCTTGCGGGCGTGGGTCTCGTCGTCGATGCCGGTGCCGCGGCCGGTGACCTCGGCCGGGTCGAGGCCGGTGAACACCGAGATCAGGGCGGCCGAAGCGGTCGTGTTGGCGATGCCCATGTCGCCGGTGACCAGTGCCTTGTTGCCCGCCGCGACCAGGTCGCGGGCGGTCTCGATGCCGACCTCGACGGCCTGGAGGGCCTCCTCGCGGGTCATCGCCGGGCCCTGGGTCATGTCGGCGGTGCCGGGCTTGACCTTGCGCGGCAGCAGGCCGGTGGCGCGGCCCTGCTGGACGGCCTGCGGCAGCTCGGCGGCGACGCCGACGTCCACCACGCAGACCTCGGTGCCGATCTGCTTGGCGAAGGAGTTGATCACCGCTCCCCCGGCCAGGAAGTTGCCGACCATCTGGGCGGTCACCTCCTGCGGCCACGGGCTGACGCCCTGGGCGTGCACGCCGTGGTCAGCCGCGAAGATCGCCACGCAGGCGGGCTCCGGGATCGGCGGCGGGCACTTGCGCGACAGGCCGCACAGCTGGGCGGAGATGATCTCCAGCATGCCGAGCGAGCCGGCCGGCTTGGTCATCCGCTTCTGGCGGTCCCAGGCCTCGCCGAGCGCCTTGGCGTCCAGCGGGCGGATCCCGCGCAGGGTGTCGGCGAGCAGGCTCTGCGGCTCCTCGCCGGGCAGCGCGCGGTTGCCGTACTGCTCCTCGTGGACCACCCAGGCGAGCGGGCGCTTCTTGGCCCAGCCCTGCTGCTCCAGTTCGGGCTCGTCCGGGAAGGAGTCGACGAAGCCGACGCACAGGTAGGCGACGACCTCCAGGTGCTCGGGCAGGCCCAGCTCGCGGACCAGCTGCTCGTCGTCGAAGAAGCTCACCCAGCCGACGCCCAGGCCCTCGGCGCGGGCGGCCAGCCAGAGGTTCTCGACGGCCAGGGCGGCCGAGTACGGGGCCATCTGCGGCTGGGTGTGCCGGCCCAGGGTGTGCCGGCCGCCGCGGGTGCGGTCGGCGGTCACCACGATGTTCACCGGGGTGTCGAGGATGGCCTCGATCTTGATCTCCCGGAACTGCTTGGCCCGGCCCTTCGGCAGCGAGTCCGCGTACGCCTCGCGCTGGCGCTCGGCCAGGGCGTGCATCCGCCTGCGGGTCTTCGCCGAGCGGATCACCACGAAGTCCCAGGGCTGCGAGTAGCCGACGCTGGGCGCGGTGTGGGCGGCCTCCAGGACGCGGATCAGCACCTCGTGCGGGATCGCGTCCGGGCGGAAGCCGTTGCGGATGTCGCGGCGCTCGCGGATCACCTGGTGGACGGCGTCGCGGCCGGCCTCGTCGTAGCCGGGGGCGGCCGGGCCGCGCGGCTCGGCGGGCTCGACGGGCTGCTCGGCCTCCGCGGCCGGGGCCTCGGACGGATCGACGGGCTGCTCGAGCTGCGGATCGGCGGGCTGCTCGGCCTGGGCCTCGGACTGCGGTGCCTCGGCGGCGGGCGCCTCGGCGGCCTCGGTCGCGGGGGCGACGGCTTCGGCGGGCTGCTCGACGGGCTCGTCGGCGGCGGCCTCGACGACCTGCTCGACCGGCTGCTCGACGACCTGCTCGGCCGGGACCTCGGCGACCGGCTCGGCGGCGGGGGCCTCCTCCTGGACGGCCTCCGGCGCGAGGGTGACGGGCTCGGCCGGCTCCGCGGTGGGCTCGGCCGACGGCTCCTCGGCGGCCGGGGCGTCGGCGGGCTGCTCGGCGACCGGCTGCTCGGCGGCCTCGGCGACGGGCTGCTGCTCGGCCTCGGGGGCGACGGCTTCGGCGGGCTGGGCGGCTTCGGCTTCGGCGGGCTGGTCGACGGGCTGCTCGGCGGCGGCCTCGACGACCTGCTCGGCCAGGACCTCGGCGGCCGGCTCGGCCGGGACGGCCTCCGGCTGCGGCTGCTCGCCCTCGGCGACGACGGGCTCGACCGCGACCGGCTCCGCCGCGACGGCTTCGGCGGCCATGGCCTCGGCGAGGACGGCCTCGGCGGCAACGGCCTCCTGGTCGGCGCTCTCCGCGACGGCCTGGCCGGAGGGCATCTCACCGGTGCCGGCGGCGGTCTCGGCGACCGGCTCGGCCGTGGCCGTGACGGCCTGTTCGGCCTGGACCGCCTCGGCGACCTGCCCGGCCTCCTGCACCGCCTCGACGGCCGGGGCCGGCTCGACGGCCGGGGCCGGCTCGACGGCCGGGGCCGGCTCGGCGGCCTGCGGCGCTTCGGCGACCGCTATGGGTGCGGGCTGCTCCGGTGCCGCCTCCTCGGCCGCCGGGGCCTGCTGGGCCGCCGCGACCTTGGGCAGGCCGTGCGGGGTCGGGGCGGCGAGGAAGGCGGAGATCCGGCGCGGCTGACCGGCCGGGGCGGCGGGCTCGGACTGCTCCGCGGGCGCGGCGGCCTCGGCCACGACCGGCTCGGCACCGCCCTCGACCACGGCGGTCTCCACGGTCTCCACGGCGGCGTCCACCACCACGGTCTCGATCGCGGGGCTGTCCACCACGGCGGCCTCGGCGGCCGGCTGCTCGGCGGCCTGGGCCGGGACCGGCTCGGCCACGACGGCCTGGGCCGTCTGCGCGGCCTCGGGGGCCGGCTGGACCTGGACGGCTTCGGCGACCGGAGTGACCGGAGCAGCCGGAGCCGCCTCCGGGGTCTCGACGACCTCGATGACCTCGATCGCCCCGACCGTCTCGATGGTCATCAGGCCCTCGACGGGCTGCGAGGCGAGCGGCACCTGCTGGTAGCCCTGCGGCATCTGGTGAACCGTCTGGCCGGTCTCGGCCGTGGTGGGCATCGGGGCCGCCGGCGCGGCGGGCGCCATCGGGGCGGCCTGCGGCACGCCCTGCGGCGCGGCGCCCGGGACCGGCACGACGGCCTCGCCCATCGGCGGCCGGCCGACGACCGGGATGCCGTGCGCGGGAGTACCGCCCTGCGAGGGGCCGCGGTCGGCCAGCGAACGGACCGGCACCTGGCCGGTCATCAGCGAGGGGTCCGGGATCGGCGGGCCGGCGTGCAGCGGGCGGCGCGGCGCCTGAGCCTGGGTCATCGGCTGCTGGGGCTGCGCCGGGGCGGCGTGCAGCGGCGGCTGCTGGACGTGCTCGCCGCCGAGCACCGGCGGGTCCACCGGCGGCCAGGACGGCTCGACCGGGGCGCCGTCCGGCTGCGCGAACGGCGCCTGCTCGGCACCCCAGGAGCCCTGCGGACCGGGCATCAGCAGGACGTCGTCCTCGTCGTCCAGCCCGTCCGGCTGGTCGACGAAGTGGAACGCCGGGCGCGCGGCGCCCTGGTCGACGGTCCAGCCGTCACCCGGGGCGGCCGGGGCCGGCACGCCGGGGACGGCGAAGTTCGGCTGGCCCTGCGGCGGGATCATGCCCGCGCCGGGCAGGCCGCCCACCGGCGCCGCCGGGTTGGGGATCACGCCGCCGTCGGTCGCGACGCCCTGCAGGGGTGCAACGCCCGCGACGCCCTCCGGTCCGCCGAGCGGGTCTGGCCCGGCGTGCAGGTGCTCCGGCAGTCCCTCGCCCGGGACGTGGCCGCCATCGGTCATTGTCAAAGCTCCTTCCAGGCCGCTGCCGCGCCCCTCGGCGACGCGATCACCGACCGCAGCGCCCATCCGCACGGGCCGGGCCTGGACCGACCCGCCCCTCAACACACGCGGCCGCCGCGCCGTGGCGCTGCGGCCCTAGTCCTTCCGGCGCGCTGCGGCACCCCGGCCCGGGCACCGCCGATGAGGGCGGTGCACCATCTGAATCAACGACAACCCGGAGCAACCGGCACGACCGCACCGGACCCTACGGCATTCTCCAGGTCCGGCACGCGGCCCGTCGAATTGCCCACACTCCGAGCGGAACCGGCTTGCACCACGTCAAAAAGGTGACAAACCGACCGAATCGGGTGGGTCGTCGGCGGCTGCAGCCGCCTGGGACGCCACACTACCGGCCCGGCGCGGTGACCTCTCGAATCGGTGTCCGGATGCGACCTGGATCACCGCGCGGTGCGCCCGGCGGCCCGGGCGCGCACCCGAGGCCTTCACACGATCTGCTCACCCCAGAGCAGCAGCGCGCCGCCCGCGCCCGCACCGAGCGTCAGCGCGCCGCCCTCCTCGGCGGCCCGCAGCGGGGTCGACTGCAGCAGCGCGCCATCCGCCCGGTACCCGGCCTCGCTGATGGCCCGGCGGATCTCCTCGGCCTCGGCGAAGGTCCGGGCGACGGCGACGAAGCGCTCGGGCCTGCGGGCCAGCACCGCCCGCACCACGTCGAGGCCGCCGGACTCCACCACGGCCGCGTCCGGCTCCGGCAGTCCGCCCAGCACCTCGGGGCCCTTCCCGTACACCGTCTCCACCTCGACCCCGTAGCGGCGGGCGTTGACGGTGAGCCGGGCGCAGGCCGAGCGGGAGCCCTCGACGGCGACCACGGCGGCGCCGAACCGGGCCGCCTCCACCGCGAGGGCGCCGCTGCCCGCGCCGACCGACCAGACGAGGTCCCCGGGACGTGCACCCAGACGGGCCAGCACCAGGGCGCGTACGTGCGCGGGCAGCGCCTCCGATGCGCCCGGCTCGTCCTCCGCGCGCCCGGCGCCTGCGTAGGCGTCGCCGGGGAGCGCCCAGCCGCGGTCCGCGCCGGGGTAGCCGAGCGGGCGCCCGGCGAGCCAGCCGGCCGCCTCGCCGACCGGGCCGGCCTGGGCGCCGATCACCAGCACCACGTTCGGGTCGCGCCAGACGTGGTCGGCGATCCGGTCGGAGGTGAGGACGGTGACGTCCTCCTCCGGGGTGCCGAGGGCCTCGCAGACCACGAAGGTGCGGTGCACCCCGCGCAGCATCAGGGCGAGTTCGCTCGGCCCGGCGCCCGGGGCGGTGAGCACCGCGACCTTGGGGTGGGCCCGGCAGATGTTGGCCGCGCGGCGCAGCCGTCCGCCGTGGACGCTGACCACCTGGGCGTCCTCCCAGGGCATGCCGGCCCGGGCGAAGGCGGTGGCGACGGAGGAGACGGCGGGCAGGACTTCGAGTTCGAGGCCGTACTCGGGGCGGCGCAGGGTGCGCACCACGCCGAAGAAGCCGGGGTCGCCCTCGGCGACCACGACGGCGGCGCCGCGGTGCTCGGCGATCGTGCGGGCGGCCTGCTGGACGTTGCCGAGGGCGAGCCGCTCGGCGTCCTCCGGCACCGGGAGGGCGTCCAGTTGGTAGGGCGCTCCGGCCACCAGGGTCGCCGCGGCGAGGGCCGCGCCGGCGGCCTCGGTCAGCGGCGTACCGTCCCACCCGATGACCGTGATCCGGTCAGCCATCTGCGGCCGTTCTCCCTCGACTCGTTGCGCGGCTCGTCGCGCCGGCTGTGCGGCGCCGGTGGAGAGGCTACCGGGTGTGGTCCCCCGGAGGCCGACATCTCGCACACATGTCCGCGCCGCGCGGGTGACCAGCGGGGGAACGCGGCGGGGGGTTCAGTCGCGCAGCACGTAGCGGTGGTCGCCGTGCCAGCCGTCGTGGTGCAGTTCGGGCGACTCCAGGTCCTCCGGGAGCAGGCTCCACAGGATCAGGTCGCTGCGGCTTTCCACCACGACCTCGCCGGACTCGCCCCGGACTATCCAGGCGCTGCGCAGCACGCCCTCGCTGATGCCGCCGATCTTCTGGGCGACCTGCTGGGCGGAGGTGTTGCCGGCGGCGGTGCGCAGCTCCAGGCGCAGGAAGCCGCGGTCCTCGAACAGCCACTGGGCGACGCCGAGGACGGCCTCCGGGGCGTAGCCCTCGCCGCGCGCCCAGACGGCGGTGACGTAGGAGATCTCGGTGCTGCGCAGCCGCCAGTCGGTGTTGCGCAGTTCGACCAGGCCGACCAGGCGCTGGGTGAGGTGCTCGGTGACGGCGAAGACGATGCCGCGCCCGGCGGCGCGGTGGGCGGGGGCGAGGGTGCGGGCGAGCTCGGCCGCGTACTCCTCGGTGAAGGGGTGCGGGAGGTCGGTCCAGGCCAGCACGAGGTCGTCGGCCATCATGGTGGCCAGGCCCGGGGCGTCGTCCTCCGCAAGGGGCCGCAGCAGCAGCCGTTCGGTGCTGATGGCCGTCTCGGGGAAGCTCGCTGCCATGCCGTCTCTCCTCGCCGGGTCGTGAACACAACACCGTACGCCTCCGGCGCGCCCCGGGTATCACGCGGTGCGCGCCCCGCGCGACGGTGCGTCAGAACCCGGTCGGCCGCGGTGTCCCTGGTGCATACTGCCCGACCGGGCCCCCGCCGAGGTGCGGCGGGGGCCCGGTCGGGCGCTACGAGGTATGACCGTACGACGATCAGAAGGCCGGGATGACCGAGCCCTGGAAGGTGTCGTTGATGTACTTCCGGACCTCGTCGGAGTGCAGCAGCTCGGCCAGCTTCTTCACCCGCGGGTCGTTCTCCTTGCCCTTCTTGACGGCGAGGATGTTCGCGTACGGGTTGCCCTCGGCCTTCTCCAGCACCAGGGCGTCGGTGGCCGGCTTCAGGCCGGAGTCGATCGCGTAGTTGCCGTTGATCACGGCGGCGTCGAGGTCGGCGATGGAGCGGGGCAGCTGGGCGGCCTCCAGCTCCTTCCACTTGAAGTTCTTCGGGTTGCCCGTCACGTCCGCCGGGGTGGCGGCGGTGCCGGCGCCGTCCTTGAGGGTGATGAGCTTGTTGTCGGCGAGCAGCTTGAGCGCCCGGCCCTCGTTGGTGGCGTCGTTCGGCACACCGATGGTGGCGCCGTCCGGCAGGTCGTTGATCGACTTGACCTTCTTGGAGTAGACGCCCAGCGGCTCCAGGTGAACGGGCTCGACCGGGACGATGTCGGTGCCGTTCTTCTTGTTGAAGTCATCCAGGTACGGGACGTGCTGGAAGTAGTTGGCGTCGGCCGAACCGTCCTGCACCGCCGTGTTGGGGGTCACGTAGTCGGTGACCTCCTTGATGTCGAGCTTGAGGCCCGCCTTGGCCGCGAGGTTGTCGTTGACGAACTTGAGGATCTGCGCGTGCGGGGTCGGGCTGGCGACGACCTTCAGCGGCGCGTTCGGGTCCGAGGAGGACGAACCCGAGCTGCCGCAGGCGGCCAGCGACAGGGCGAGGCCGGCGGTGGCGAGGACACTGGTGAACTTCAGAACGTTGCGCACGAAAAGTGCCTTTCTGCGTGATGCGGGGAGCCGCGTCCGGAGGTCGGACGAGGGAGGTCTAGGAGGCGACGAGGTCCTCGTCGGGGGCGGTGGCGCGCGGGCGGAGCAGGCGGGTGCGTCCGCCGCCGCGGCCCCGGTTGGCCAGCCGGCGCACGGCGTAGTCGCCGGCCAGCTGGATGATCGTGACGATGATCGCGATCTCGGCCACGATGATCCACATGAAGGTGGTCTCGAACCGCAGGTAGCCGTACCGGTAGGCGAGGTCGCCGAGGCCGCCGCCGCCGACCGTGCCGGCCATCGCGGAGTAGCCGATCAGCGCGATGACGGTGGTGGTGACGGAGGCGACGATGCCGGGCAGCGCCTCGGGGACCAGCGTCTTGCGCACCAGCGTCCAGGTGCTGCCGCCCATCGCCTGGACGGCCTCGATCAGGCCGCGGTCGACCTCACGGACGGAGGTCTCGACCAGCCGGGCGAAGAACGGGATCGCGCCGACGGTCAGCGGCACGGTCGCGGCCTGCCAGCCCAGCGAGTTGCCGGTCAGCCACCGGGTGAAGGAGATCAGCGCGATCATCAGGATGATGAACGGCAGCGAGCGGGTGAGGTTCACGACCGCGCCGAGCACCTTGTTCACCGGCTGGTTCTGCAGCGCCCCGCCCTTGGAGGTGAGCACCAGCAGGACGCCGAGCGGCAGGCCGAGCAGCACGGTGCACAGGGTCGAGACCCCGACCATCTGGAAGGTCTCCTGGGTGGCGGGCCACATCAGTTCCTGCATCTGGTCCCAGCTCAGGCCACTCATGCCACCGCTCCGTCCGCCGCACCGACCACGTCCACCTGCAGGCCCTGCTCGCGCAGGTAGCCGATCGGCACCACGTTGTCCTGGTGGCCGCCGGGCAGTTCGACCCGCATCCGGCCGACCATCCGGCCGGCGATGGTCTCCACCGCGGCGCCGAGGATGTTGATGTCGATCTGGTAGGTGCGGGCCAGCTGGGAGACGAACGGCTGCGCCGGGGTGTCGCCCTGGAAGGTGATCTCCAGGACGGTCGCCCCGGGGTGGCCGGTGCCGAACTCGCTGAGCGGGAACAGCTCGCGGGCCAGCTCGGAGCCGGGCTCGGCCAGCAGGTCGGTCAGCTCGCCGGACTCCACCACCCGCCCGCCGCGCATCAGGGCGGCGGAGTCGCAGACGGACTTGATGACGTCCATCTCGTGGGTGATCAGCAGGACGGTCAGGCCCAGCTGCTGGTTGAGGTCGCGCAGCAGCTTGAGGATGGAGCGGGTGGTCTCCGGGTCGAGGGCCGAGGTGGCCTCGTCGGAGAGCAGCACCTTGGGGTCGCCGGCCAGGGCGCGGGCGATGCCCACCCGCTGCTTCTGGCCGCCGGAGAGCTGGTTGGGGTAGCTGCGGGCCTTGTCGCCGAGGCCGACCAGGTCGAGCAGTTCGGCGGCCTTGCGGCGGCGCTGGGTGCGGTCCAGGCCGATGATCTCCAGCGGGAGTTCGACGTTCTGCTGCACCGTGCGGGAGGACAGCAGGTTGAAGTGCTGGAAGACCATGCCGATCCGGCGGCGTGCCTCGCGCAGGTCCTTGCCGGCCCGGTTCTCGCCGCCGGACAGCGCGGTCAGCTCGACCCCGTCCACGGTGACCGTGCCGGAGGTCGGGCGCTCCAGCATGTTCACGCAGCGGATGAGGGTGGACTTGCCGGCACCGCTCGTGCCGACGACTCCGTAGACCTCGCCCGGGCGAACGTGCAGGTCGACGCCGGCGAGGGCGGTCACCTCGCGGCCTCGGGAACGGTAGACCTTCGTCAGGTCCGTGGTGGTGATCACAGCTGCTTCCGTGGGTCAGGGGCAGGCGGCGCTGTCGGCCGCCCGACCGGGGTTGCGGTCAAGCGGCTTCCTGCGACGCCTCACCAGGGGGATCCGGACCCGCCATCTCTTGATCGTGGCCGCAGAACGGCCGGGCCGCGCGACGGCGTGGCCCTAACGAGTCATCGACGGCCGCGGGTGGGCGGGCACGCCGGAGGGAGGGATTTCCGGTCTTCCGGGGGGGGGATGGGACGCGCTCACACGGGCGGGAGCGACGCCGGAGTCTCGCTTCGGGGCGCGAGGAGGAGGCACCCTCGACGGGGTACCGGGGGCGGTGGCCCTCAGCGGTGACACATTCGACGGCACATGGCACGCTCACCTGCCGGCAGCGTGCCGGTGGGGGTCCAGTTCGTCGTCGCAGTCATGTGAGCCAGTAAAACAGATGGGTCGATTGACGCCCAACTGTTCGGGCCCGACTGTCCGCATTGCGGACACGAGCCGCCCCGGAGCTGGGATGGAACGCCTCGACGCCGCCACCGGGGCGTCCGGATGGTGGCGGCGTCGAGGTGCCCGACCGCGGGCGGGCGCTCAGGCGGTCGCGGCGAGCGCGACGGCGACCGGCTTCTCCAGGTGCACGAAGCTCAGCCGGCTGGTGACCTGCTCGACGGCGGTCTGCCGGTAGCCCTGGCGGGCGTACAACCGCAGGTTGCCCAGGCTCCGGTGACCGGTGAACAGCCGGTAGGCCGTCACCGGGCGGCCGTCCTCGGCCATCCGGCGCTCCAGTGCGTCCAGGAGCCGGCCGCCCAGGCCGTGCCGCTGCATCCGGGGGTGCACCACCAGACGCCCTATCCGGCCGATGCCCTCGGCGTCGACGTGGCCGCGCACGGCGCCGACCACCTCGTCCCCCAGCCGGGCCACCAGGGCGTGCTGCTCGGTCAGTTCGGTGCGCAGGCTCTCCAGGGTCTGTGTCAGGGGCTCGATCGCCCAGTCGCCGTACAGCTCGGCCTCGGGCTGGTAGCCCAGGTACTGGAGCTTGAGGATCTGCTCCGCGTCCTCGGCCTCAGCGGCCGAGATGATCACGCTCATGCCCATGTGGAGGGGCCTCCCCAGTCGTCGTGCCCGGCGCGCAGAGGGTGACGCGCTCACGCTCAGTATCCGAGCGTATGCGCCACCGTCAAGAGTGACGTTCGCCAGCGTGCTACCCGGGTGTCAGGTTCCCTCAACCTTCGACGGGCCAGACGTGGCAAGGGTCACGCCGGGGTGGGGTGGCAGCGACGCGCCGCGCGCGGGGCGCGGCCGGCTGTGGGGCGCCCGGGTGAGGCGGGGCGGGCCCGTCCCGGTCAGGGGTAGCGCTCCGCGTGCAGCAGGAGCCGCAGGCAGGCCAGGCAGCGGGAGCGGGTGGGCCCGATGGAGCCGCGCGGCATGCCGAGGCGCTCGGAGAGCTCGCGGTAGGTGGGCGGCGGATCCTCCACGAGGGCGGCGATCAGCTGCGGGCAGCGGCCGGGCAGGGCGGCGACGGTCTCGCGGACCACGCGGCGGCGGCGTTCGGCGAGGAAGACGTCCTCGGCGGAGGGGACGGGCGGAAAGGGGGTGCACACACCGTGCATGACGGGCTCGGGCGGAGCCGGTTACGCCCGGACCGGGGTGCGCACGCCGGAGGGGCGCGCCGGCCGGACCGACGCGCCCCTCGCACGCTGCTCCAGGGCTCAGCCCTGGACCCACTCCTGCTGCCGCGCCAGGTCCGCCTTCACCTCGGCGAGCTGGACCGCGACGGCCGAGGGGGCGGTGCCGCCGCGCCCGTCACGGGCAGCGATGGCGCCGTGCACGCTGAGCACCGTCCGGACCTCGGGGGTCAGGTGCTCGGAGATGGCGGCGAACTGCTCGTCCGTCAGGTCGGACAGCTCGATGCCCTGGGCCTCGCAGACCTTGACGCAGGCCCCGGCCACCTCGTGCGCGACCCGGAACGGCACGCCCTGCTTGACCAGCCACTCGGCGATGTCGGTGGCGAGCGAGAAGCCGGCCGGGGCCAGCTCCTCCAGCCGCTCCCGGTGCACGGTGAGGGTGGCCATCATCCCGGTGAACGCGGGCAGCAGCACCTCCAGGGTGTCGCAGGAGTCGAAGACCGGCTCCTTGTCCTCCTGGAGGTCCCGGTTGTAGGCGAGCGGCAGCGCCTTGAGGGTGGCCAGCAGGCCGGTCAGGTTGCCGATCAGCCGGCCGGACTTGCCCCGGGCCAGCTCGGCGATGTCCGGGTTCTTCTTCTGCGGCATGATCGAGGAGCCGGTGGAGAAGGCGTCGTGCAGGGTGATGAAGCCGAACTCCTTGGTGTTCCAGATGATCACCTCCTCCGCGATCCGGGAGAGGTTGACGCCGATCATCGCGGTGACGAAGGCGAACTCGGCGACGAAGTCGCGCGAGGCGGTGCCGTCGATGGAGTTGCCGACCGAGCCGCCCTCGAAGCCGAGGTCGGCGGCGACGGCCTGCGGGTCGAGGCCGAGCGAGGAGCCGGCCAGGGCGCCGGAGCCGTACGGGGAGACGGCGGTGCGGGCGTCCCACTGGCGCAGCCGCTCGGCGTCCCGGCCGAGGGCCTGCACGTGCGCGAGGACGTGGTGGGCGAAGAGCACCGGCTGGGCGTGCTGGAGGTGGGTGCGGCCCGGCATCGCGGTGTCGGGGTGCGCCTCGGCCAGGCCGACCAGGGCGTGCTGGAGGTCGAGCAGCAGGCCGCCGATGGTCTTGGCGTGGTCCCGCAGGTACATCCGGAACAGGGTGGCGATCTGATCGTTGCGCGAGCGCCCGGCCCGCAGCTTGCCGCCGAGGTCGGCGCCGAGGCGTTCCAGCAGGCCGCGCTCCAGCGCGGTGTGGACGTCCTCGTCGGCGACGGTGCCGACGAAGGTGCCGGCCTGGACGTCGGCGAGCAGCTGGTCGAGTCCGGCCAGCATGCCGGCCAGTTCCTCGTCGGAGAGCAGTCCGGCCTTGTGCAGCACCCGGGCGTGGGCCTTGGAGCCGGCGATGTCGTAGGGGGCGAGGCGCCAGTCGAAGTGGACCGAGGCGGAGAGCCTGGCCAGCGCCTCGGACGGGCCGTCGGCGAAGCGCGCGCCCCAGAGGCGGACGTCGGAGGACTGCTGGGCGGTCATCGCGGTGGCTCCTTCACGCATGTACGATGGGTGGCATAAGTATGCATCACACCGTATGGAACACAAAACCCCGGTCGAAGGGGATCCTTCGACCGGGGTTCGGGGCGCCCGGGGCCTACTGGGCCTTGGCCTGGGCGAGTTGCATCAGGTGGTCGGCCAGCGCCTGGCCGCCGGCCGGGTCGCGGCTGATCAGCAGCACGGTGTCGTCACCCGCGATGGTGCCGATGATCTCGAACACCTCGGCCTGGTCGATCGCCGAGGCGAGGAACTGCGCGGCCCCGGGCGGGGTGCGCAGCACGACCAGGTTGCCGGAGGCGGTCGCGGAGACCATCAGCTCGCCGGCCAGCCGGGCCATCCGGCCCTCGCTGGCCGACTCCCCCATCGGCGCGCGCGGGGTACGGTCGCCGCCCTCGGCGGGGACGGCGTAGATCAGCGCGCCGTCCCGGTTGCGGATCTTGACCGCGCCCAGCTCGTCCAGGTCCCGGGAGAGGGTGGCCTGGGTGACCACGAGTCCGTCATCAGCGAGCAGCTTGGCGAGCTGGCTCTGCGAACGCACGGGCTGGCGGGTGAGCAGGTCCACGATCCGCCGGTGGCGCGCCGTGCGGGTCTGCGGGACCTGCGGCGTCGGGCCGGCGGCTGAGGGGCCGGAACGGGATTCGGTCATGTGATTATTCTCCCGGACAACGGTCAACGCGCATCGGCCGGGGCGCTCTCGCGCACCGTCCGGAGGATGTCCGGCAGCGCGGCGAGGAAGGCGTCCGCCTCCTGCTCGGTGAGCACCAGCGGCGGCGCCAGCCGTACGGCGTCCGGGACGGCCGCGTTCACCAGGAAGCCCGCCTGCTGCGCGACGGCCTGCACCTGGGCCGCGACCGGCCGGGTGAGCACGATGCCGAGCAGCAGGCCGGCTCCGCGCACGTGCGAGACCAGCGGGTCGCCGATCGCCTCGACGCCGTGCCGGAGCCGGTCGCCGATCTTGCGGACGTGCTCCAGCAGGCCCTCGGACTCGATGGTGTCCAGCACCGCGAGCCCGGCCGCGGCGGCCACCGGGTTGCCGCCGAAGGTGGTGCCGTGCTGGCCCGGGGTGAGCAGCTCGGCGGCCGGGCCGAAGGCCAGCACCGCGCCCATCGGCAGGCCGCCGCCGAGCGCCTTGGCCAGGGTGACCACGTCCGGCTCGACGCCCTCGGCGGCCTGGTGGGCGTACCAGTACCCGGTGCGGCCGATGCCGGTCTGGATCTCGTCCAGGACCAGCAGGGTGCCGGTGGCCCGGGTGATCTCGCGGGCGGCCCGCAGGTAGCCGTCGGGCAGCGGGATCGCGCCGTTCTCGCCCTGGATCGGCTCCAGGAAGACGGCGGCGGTCTCAGTGGTGACGGCCGCGCGCAGCGCCTCGACGTCGCCGAACGGGACGTGGGTGACGTCGCCGGGCAGCGGGCGGAACGGCGCCTGCTTGGCGGGCTGGCCGGTGAGTGCGAGGGCGCCCATGGTCCGCCCGTGGAAGCCGCCCTGGAGGGCGACCAGGTGGGTGCGGCCGGTGCGCCGGCTGATCTTGAAGGCGGCCTCGTTGGCCTCCGCGCCGGAGTTGCAGAAGAACACCCGGCCGCCCGCGCGGCCGTCCAGCTCCAGCAGCCGCTCGGCGAGGGCGATGGTCGGCTCGGCCATGAAGAGGTTGGAGACGTGGCCGAGGGTGGCGATCTGCCGACTGACCGCCTCGACCACGGCTGGGTGGGCGGTGCCGAGGGCGTTGACGGCGATGCCGCCGAGCAGGTCGGTGTACTCCTTGCCGTCGGCGTCCCAGAGCTTGACGCCCTCGCCGCGCACCAGCGGGATCCGGGGAGTGCCGTAGTTGTCGGTGAAGGTGTGCTGCCACCGGTCCGTCAGCTGGTCGTTCGCGGTCATGCCAGTCCCCCGGTCACGGTCGGTTCGTCGTCCGGCACGACCATCGTGCCGATGCCCTCGTCGGTGAAGATCTCCAGCAGCAGGCTGTGCTGCACCCGGCCGTCCAGCACACGGGCGGTGCCCACCCCGGAGCGGACGGCGTTCAGGCAGCCCTCCATCTTGGGGAGCATGCCGCTGGCCAGGCCCGGCAGCAGTTCCTGCAGTTCGCTCGCGTTGAGCTGGCTGATCACGTCGTCGGAGTTCGGCCAGTCCTTGTACAGGCCCTCGACGTCGGTCAGCACGACCAGCATCTCGGCGCCGAGCGCGACCGCCAGGGCGGCGGCGGCGGTGTCCGCGTTGATGTTGTAGACGTGGCCGTCGGCGCCGCGGGCGATCGAGGAGATGACCGGGATCCGGCCGTCCCCGATCAGCGCCTTCACCGCGCCGGCCTCGATGTTGACGATGTCGCCGACCAGGCCGATGTCGACCTGCTCGCCGTCCACCACCGCATAGCGCTTGACCGCCGTCATGGTGTGGGCGTCCTCGCCGGTCATGCCGACGGCGAACGGGCCGTGCTCGTTCAGCAGGCCGACCAGCTCGCGCTGCACCTGGCCGGCCAGCACCATCCGGACCACGTCCATGGTCTCGGGGGTGGTGACGCGCAGGCCGTTGGTGAAGCTGGACTCCAGGCCGAGCCGGTCCAGTTGGGCGCTGATCTGCGGGCCGCCGCCGTGCACCACCACCGGGTGCAGGCCGGCGTAGCGGAGGAAGACGACGTCCTGGGCGAAGGCCGACTTGAGGCTCTCGTCGACCATGGCGTTGCCGCCGAACTTGATCACGATGGTCTTGCCGTGGAAGCGCTCCAGCCACGGCAGCGCCTCGATCAGCGTCATGGCCTTGGGCAACGCGGTGTTGTTGCGGGCCTGTTCGCCCTTGGGTGCGATCTGCACGGGATTCCCTCGTCGGAACGGATGTCGCGGATCAGCGGATCAGCGGATCAGCGGAGCGGCGGAGCCGTGGCTCAGCTGGAGTAGGCGCTGTTCTCGTGGACGTAGTCGGCCGTCAGGTCATTGGTCCACAGCGAGGCGCTCGCCGTACCGGCGTTGAGGTTCGCGGTGATGACGACGTCACGGGCCTTCATGTCCACCAGCTCGCGGTCCTCGCCCACGCCGCCGTCCTTGCAGACCCAGACGCCGTTGATGGCCACGTCGAGCCGGTCGGGGTCGAAGGCGGCGCTGGTGGTGCCGATCGCGGACAGCACCCGGCCCCAGTTGGGGTCCTCGCCGTGGATGGCGCACTTGAGCAGGTTGTTGCGGCTGATCGTGCGGGCGACCTCGACGGCCTCGTCCTCGGTGGCGGCACCGGTGACGTCGATCCGGATGTCCTTGCTGGCGCCCTCGGCGTCGCCGATCAGCTGGCGGGCCAGGTCGGCGCTGACGGTGCGGACGGCCTCGGCGAACTCGGCCTGGTCCGGGGCGATGCCGGTGGCGCCGGAGGCGAGCAGCAGCACGGTGTCGTTGGTCGACATGCAGCCGTCGGAGTCGATCCGGTCGAAGGTGGTGCGGGTGGCGCCGCGCAGCGCGGTGTCCAGGGCGGCGTCGTCCAGGTCGGCGTCGGTGGTGAGCACCACCAGCATGGTGGCCAGGCTCGGGGCGAGCATGCCCGCGCCCTTGGCCATGCCGCCGACCGTCCAGCCCGCCGGGCTGGTGAACTGGGCGGTCTTGTGCACGGTGTCGGTGGTCTTGATGGCGATCGCGGCGGCCTCGCCGCCCGTCGGGCTGAGTTCCTGGGCGGCCAGGGTGACGCCGGGCAGCAGCACGTCCATCGGCAGCCGGACGCCGATCAGGCCGGTGGAGGCGACGGCGACCTCGCCGGCGCTGAGCCCCAGCTCCACGGCGACCCGCTCCGCGGTGGCGTGGGTGTCCTGGAACCCGGCCGGGCCGGTACAGGCGTTGGCGCCACCGGAGTTGAGGACGACGGCGGAGACCCGGCCGCCCTTGAGGACCTGCTGGGACCAGAGCACGGGCGCGGCCTTGACCCGGTTGGCGGTGAAGACGCCGGCCGCGGCGAGCGAGGGGCCGTCGTTGACGACCAGGGCGAGGTCCGGGGTGCCGGAGGCCTTGATGCCCGCGGTGACGCCGGCGGCCCGGAAGCCCTTGGCCGCGGTCACGCCGGTGTTCGGGGTGGTCACGGTGCGACTCCGTTCACGGGAAGGCCCAGCTCCTCGGGCAGACCGAGGGCGATGTTCATGCTCTGCACCGCGCCACCCGCGGTGCCCTTGACGAGGTTGTCGATCGCGCTGATCGCGATGACCCGCCCGGCGGTGGCGTCCAGGGCGACCTGGACCAGGGCGGTGTTGGCGCCGTAGACGCTGCTGGTCTGCGGCCACTGCCCCTCGGGCAGCAGGTGGACGAAGGGCTCGTCCGCGTACGCCTCGGCGTAGGCGGCGCGCAGGCTCTCGGCGCTCACGCCCGGCTTCGCCTTGGCGGAGCAGGTGGCGAGGATGCCGCGCGACATCGGGACGAGGGTGGGGGTGAAGGAGACGGTCACCGGCTCGCCCGCGACCGGGGAGAGGTTCTGCACCATCTCCGGGGTGTGCCGGTGCACGCCGCCGACGCCGTACGGGCTGACGCTGCCCATGACCTCGCTGCCGAGCAGGTGGGTCTTGGCGGCCTTGCCCGCGCCGGAGGTGCCGGAGGCGGCGACCACCACGGCCTCCGGCTCGGCGAGCCCGGCCGCGTAGGCGGGGAACAGCGCCAGGGAGACGGCCGTCGGGTAGCAGCCGGGCACCGCGATCCGGTTGCTGCCCTTCAACGCGTGGCGGTGGCCGGGGAGTTCGGGCAGGCCGTAGGGCCAGGTGCCGGCGTGGGCGGAGCCGTAGAACTGCTTCCAGTCGGCGGCGGCCTTGAGCCGGAAGTCGGCGCCGCAGTCGACCACCAGGACGTTCTGGCCGAGGGCCTCGGCGACGGCGGCGGACTGGCCGTGCGGCAGCGCCAGGAACACCACGTCGTGGTCGGCCAGCACCTCGGGGGTGGTGGGCTCGAGCACGCGGTCGGCCAGCGGGATCAGGTGCGGCTGCAGCGCGCCCAGCTTGGTGCCCGCGTTCGAGCCGCCGGTCAGCGCCCCGATCTCCATCTCAGGGTGGCCGAGCAGCAGGCGCAGTACCTCGCCGCCCGCGTACCCGCTCGCGCCGGCGACGGCGACTCGCAATGCCATGGCGTTCCTCCTTTGTCGTGGCATGAATATACGCGTGGGGGAAAATCCATGCAAGACTGGCCGAAGCGGGGCCGGCCCGGGCGGACCCTGGGCCGGCCCGATGGGGCTTGGGCGTCGACGTGCCGACCGCGGACCAGCCCCGGGTGGCGGCGGGCCGGCCCGGGCGTCGACGGGCCGTGCCGGCGAGCGCTACCGCCTGACCGCCCGCAGCACCACGAACTTGGGGTTCCCGGCGACGAGTTGGCAGTTGCCGAACAGCTTGCGCAGCTTGACGTGGTAGCCGAGGTGGCGGTTGCCGACCACCCACAGCTCGCCGCCGGGCCGCAGCGCCCGCCGGGCACCGGTGAACATCCGCCAGGCGGTGGCGTCGGTGGTGGCCTGGTGGGAGTGGAACGGCGGGTTGTTGAGCACCAGGTCCACCGAGCCGGGGGCGAACACCGCCGGGTCGAGCGCGTCCGCGGCGCGGAACTCGGCCGGGGCCTCCGGGCCCAGATTGCTACGGAAGGTCTCCTCGGCGGAGGCCACCGCCTGGTGGGACTCGTCCACGAACACCAGCTCCGCGCCCGGCCCGGCCAGCGCCGCCGCCGTACCGACCACGCCGTTGCCGCAGCCGAGGTCGACCACCCGGTCGCCGGGGGCCGGGGTCGGCAGGTGCGCCAGGAAGAAGCGGGTGCCGATGTCGAGCCGCTCCGCGCAGAAGGTGCCCGCGTGGTTGACCACCGTCCGGCCGGCGGCGGCGCCGATGTCCGGCGGCAGCGCGTAGCGGTGCGGCCACGGGCTGGGGCCCGGGTCGAGCGCCGGGTCGGGGGTGCAGAAGATCAGCCGGGCCTTGCGGACGGCGAGCGAGGTGCGGGTCGGGCCGAGGACCTTCTCGAACAGTTGCAGGGTGGAGGTGTGGATCTCGGTCACCATCCCGGTGCCGATCACCACGGTGCCGGGGTGGATCGCCGGGGCGAGCCGGTGCAACTGGTCCTCCAGCAGGGCCAGGCTCTTGGGCACCCGCACCAGCAGGACGTCGATCCGCTCCGGCGGGGTGTCCCGGGTGGTGAGCAGCCGGCCCTCGTCGACGGCGGCGCCGGCCCGGGCGAGGTTCTCCCTGGTGGCCTGCCGGCCGAGGTGGGAGTCGCTGATCTGGACCGGCTCGTACGGCGCCGGCACGGTGGCCGGGGCGGTGTTCAGCGTGGTGGCCGGGGCAGTCGTCAGTGCAGTGGTCAGCGCGGTGGTCAGCGCGCCCCAGCGGTCGCCGAGGACGACGATCCGGCGGCCGGCCAGCTCGGTGGCGGCGCCGCCGGCACTGCCGGCCTCACCGGCGAGGTGGCGCAGCAGGTATTCGTCGGCGGCGTCCCAGGCCCGCAGCCGCTCGCGCGGGTCCACCGGGAAGCGGGCGAGGTCGAGGGTTCCCCAGGGGGTCGCGAAGGCGGTGGCTGACGGTGACGAGGCGGGCGTGGTCTGCGGATTCATCGTGTTCTCAGGCTATCCGAAGGTCCCCCGGGGAACGGTTTCGGGCAGATACTGGAAGGGCCCGACCGAGAGGGGTGAGGGCGATGGAATGGAAGCTCGAAGTCGTGGTGGTCCCGGTGGCGGACGTCGACCGCGCGAAGCTCTTCTACGAGGAGCAGGCCGGCTTCACCGTGGACCACGACACCCGGTTGCGGGACGGAGTCCGGGTGGTCCAGCTGACTCCCCCCGGCTCCCGCTGCTCGATCGTGGTGGGCACCGGGGTGATCGAATCGGCGCCCGGCTCGGTGAAGGGCCTCCAACTGGTGGTGCCGGACATCGAGAAGGCGCACGCCGAACTCGCGGCGCGCGGCGTGGCCGTCAGCCCCGTCCAGCACTTCGTGGCGGGAGCCCGGGTGAACGGGCACGGCGAGGCCTGGAACAACTTCGTGTTCTTCAACGACCCGGACGGCAACGGCTGGGCCGTCCAGGAGGTGCCCTCCGCCGCGTAGGGCTTGGGTAGGCTCGCGGGATGGCTGAGGACGAGGGAAGCGTGCGGGTGGACGTCTGGGTCTGGTCGGTCCGGCTGGCCAAGACCCGGTCGCTGGCGGCGGCCGCCTGCAAGGCCGGGCACGTCCGGGTGAACGGCGAGCGGGCCAAGCCCGCCCAGCCGCTCAGGGCCGGGGACGAGGTCCGGGTCCGCGAGGAGGGCTACGAGCGGGTCGTGGTGGTGCGCAAGCCGATCCGCAAGCGGGTCGGCGCTCCGGTCGCGGCGGAGTGCCTGATCGACAACAGCCCGCCGCGACCGCCGCGCGAGTTCACCGCGACCTCCTTCGAACGGGACCGCGGCGCCGGGCGCCCGACCAAGCGGGAGCGCCGGGACCTGGACCAGCTGCGCGGACGGTAGCGGCTGGTCGCGGCCGGTGGCCGCCGGGGCTACGCCGAGGTGTCGGTGAGCACCCTGGCGAGGAAGGCGTCGAGGTTGCCCACCGTACGGGCGACCTGCTGCTCCAGCGGCAGCGACTCGTCCGGCCTGGTCACCAGGGCGGACTTCTTCAGCCCCCGGACGTAGAGCGAGCAGGCGAGGTCGGCGCAGATGTACGTGCCGACGGTGTTGCCCTCCCGCCCGGACGCCCCGGCCCGGCGGGCGGCCAGCAGCGCGACGCCCGACCCGGCGTGTGCGGTGATGCACAGCGAGCAGACGTTGGTCTTGGTCAGGCTGCGCCGCACCATCGGCGAGCGCAGCGTCACGCCGACCAGCTCGCCGCCGTACGGCGCCACCAGGTACGCCCGGTCGGGCGCGCCCTGGTCCCGCCAGCCGAGGAAGTCCAAGTCCCCCCAGGGCAGTTCGGCCAGACCCCGGGGCAGGTGGAGCCGCCGGGCCTCGCCCTTGGAGCAGTTGACGAAGGACGCGCGGATCTCGGGGTCGTCGAGGGGTTCCATGCGGCGGAAGCTAACACCGCCCGCCGCGCCCTGTCGCGTCAATTCCTCCCGGTACGCACCGGATGCGCGGCCTGGAGCGCGAGCCGCCCCGGGGCGTCGGCGGGCAGGGGTGGCAGGGAGGGGTGTTCGGTGGTCACGCCGCAGAGTAGCCGGGCCGGTGAGGGGTTGTCAGTGTCCGCACCTAGGCTGCGATGACCGGTCCCGGCGCAGGAGGGAGGCGCCGGGACCGGCCCCTGTCACGGCGTGACGGTGGCGTCGGGCCGCGTCACGGCTTGAGCGCGACGCCCGCGTAGGCGGAGACGTCCTGCCAGCCCTCGGGCAGCTCGGTGGTGCGGAGGTGGCCCGCGGTGGGGCGCCAGAGCGGGAGTTGGACGAGGCCGGGGCCGACGAACTCGAAGTCGCCGAAGAAGGGTTCGACGTCGGCCCGGGGCCGCAGCACCAGCGGGGCACTGGCGCTCTTGTAGATCCGGGTGCCCTCGGCGGCGCTCTCCCGGGAGGCGAAGTCCGGGCTGCCGTGGGAGAGGATCAGGGCGCTGCCGGGGGCGAGCGCGTCGCGCAGGGTCCGGACGATCCGCTGGGCGCCCTCCTCGTCGCGGATGAAGTGCAGGACGGCGACGAGCATCAGCGCGACGGGCTGGGAGAGGTCGACGGCGCCGCACAGTGCGGGGTGGCGCAGGATCGCCTCCGGGTCGCGCAGGTCGGCCTCGATGACCGAGGTGCGCCCGGCGGGGCGGCCGGCCAGCAGGGCGCGGGCGTGGGTGGCGACGATCGGGTCGTTGTCGACGTAGACCACCCGGGCGTCCGGGGCGACCCGCTGGGCGACCTCGTTGGTGGAGCCCACCGCCGGGATGCCGGTGCCGATGTCGATGAACTGGCGGATCCCCCGGCCCGCCGCGAACTCGACGGCCCGGCCGAGGAACTGCCGGTTGGTGCGGGCCAGCAGCGGCAGCGCCGGGTAGGCGGCTATCGCGGCCTGGGCGGCCTTGCGGTCCGCCTCGAAGTTGTCCTTGCCGCCCAGGTAGTAGTCGTACATCCGGGCGGTGTGCGGAACGCCGGTGTCGAGTTCGCTCGGCGGCTGCCAGTCGTCGGTTCTGGCCCACTCCCAGTCGGTGCGGGTGTCCTGGTCGACGGCCGCGGTGTCCTCGTGCGTCATGTTCCGCCCCCAATGCGCAATGCCGGAATGTGCCTACTGCCCCGTAACTCGCGGTGCGCGGTGATCGTATCCAACGACACGCCGTGGAAACAGCGGGAGTTCAGGTTTACGCAACACCCGCGCAGCGGAGTGTGTGCACGTCAAAGGCGATCCGGAGGACGCGCACGGACGGCGGCGCCGGATCGCCCGGCGGGGCCGTCCTCTCTATGCTGACTGCCGATGACTGCCGACCGCCGCACCGTACTGCGCACCGCCGCCAAGCTGGCCGCCCTGTCCGCCGCGGGGGGGCTCCTCACGTCCTGCGACAGCGGCACGCCCCGCCGAGCCGACACCGGGGGGCTCGCCGCGCACCCCGGCAGCGTCGACCCCCAGCACACCACCGACCCGGCCTGGAACGGCGGGGAGGGGCCCGCCTCCTCCGCCCCGGGCGAGCCGCGCCCCGACGCCGAGCCGACCCCGGCCGCCGCCCGGGCCTCCGCCCCGCCGACGCCGCCCGCGCTGACACCGCTGGCGGCCGGCACTCCGTACGAGGTGGTGCACGGGCCGCGTACCGGCAAGAACGTGGCGCTCACCTGCCACGGCAGCGGCGACCCGAAGCTCGCCACCGCCCTGCTGGAGGCGGCCGAGCAGCGCGGCGTCAAGCTGACCGTGATGGCGGTCGGCAGTTGGCTGGACCAGCAGCCGCAGATGGCCCGGCGGATCCTGGACGGCGGCCACGAGCTGGGCAACCACACCCAGAACCACCTGAACATCTCCGCGATGTCGCCGGAGCAGGCCCGCGCCGAGATCGCCCAGTGCGCCGACCGGCTGCAGAAGCTGACCGGCTCGATCGGGCGCTGGTTCCGCCCCTCCGCCGCGCAGTATGCCACCTCGGTGGTGACCGAGCAGGCCAAGGCCGTCGGCTACGAGCACGTGCTGTCCTTCGACGTCGACCCGCGCGACTACAACGACCCGACCGCCGCCGAACTGCAGCGCCGGGTGCTGAACGGGGTGCGCGGCGGCTCGGTGGTGGCCCTGCACATGAGCCACCAGTGCACCATCGACGCGCTGCCGGCGATCCTGGACGGGCTGGCGAAGGCGGGGCTCAAGCCGGTCACGGCCAGCCAGCTGTGCGCCTGAACGGCCCCGTCCGCCGGTCAGACCATCGGGTCGTCGTCCTTGTACGGGCGCAGCCGCAGCGTCCGGGCGTCGGCCGCGCGGATGGCGTCCGCCCGGGCGACCAGCTCCTCCAGGTCGTCCCGCCCCGCGTGGATGAACCGCCCGTGCAGCGCGTCGAAGCGGCCGCGGGCGGCGTCCACGGTGACCGCGACCACGTACGGGATCGAGCCCCAGGCCTTCATGTCCCGGAACATCGGCATCCCCGCGGTCATGTCGGTGGCCACCGCGCCGGGGCTGATGTCGAGCACCACGACGTCGTGCCGGGCCAGCGAGTCCGCCATGTTGTCGGAGAGCTGGAGCAGCGCGCCCTTGGAGGTCGCGTACGCGGTGTACTCGCCGTCCGGGCGCAGCGCGAAGCCGGAGTTGAGGTTGACCACCCGGCCGCGGCGGCGGGCGACCATGCCGGGCAGGACGCAGCGCAGCAGGTTGTAGGGGCCGCGCAGGTTGGTCTCGATCACCTGCCACCACTGGTTGGGGTCGGTCTCCCAGAGCGGCACCTCGGCGCGGTCGACCAGGCCGGCGTTGTTGACCAGCAGGTCGATCGGGCCGAGGTCGCGCTCGATCAGCCGGACGGCCTCGCGCACCGAGCCGGGGCGGCAGACGTCGGCGGTGACGGCGACGCCCCGGGAGCCGTGCTTGACGCACTCCTTGAGGGTGTCGGTCAGCGTCTCGTGGGTGCGGCCGACCAGTCCGACGGCCATGCCCTCGGCGGCCAGGCCGATGGCGATCTCCCGGCCGATGCCCCGGCCGCCGCCGGTGACCAGTGCGACCTGTCCTGTGAGCGATCCCGTCGGCACCGTGTGCTCCCTTCCCGTCCCCGGCCCCCGTCTGCGGCATTCTGTCGGGCGCCGGGCGGCGGCGGCTCCGGGCACACGCGCGGGCGGCCGGGCCTCACCCGATCGGGGGTCCGTTCCGGCTGGCACTGTGCCGGG
Organism: Kitasatospora sp. NPDC023176; assembly: GCF_055560495.1. NCBI lineage: Bacteria > Bacillati > Actinomycetota > Actinomycetes > Kitasatosporales > Streptomycetaceae > Kitasatospora > Kitasatospora sp. NPDC023176. The sequence continues at coordinate 293,460 of NZ_JBVHIP010000003.1, forward strand.
GAGGGGGTGACCTACTGGCCGGTACGGAGTAGTAACGTCGTCGGGGCGGTGACCGGTGCACCCATTCCGGTTCACCGACCCGTTGACCAGCAGCTCGCTGGGCCACCAGTTCGCTGGGCGACCCCCAGCACCACCGAAGGGCAACTGAGTGAGTGACATCGCGCGCGTCGGAGTAGTGGGCTGCGGCCTGATGGGGTCGGGCATCGCCGAGGTCTTCGCCCGGGCCGGGCTGGACGTCATGGTGTCGGAGGCCAGCGGTGAGGCGCTGGAGTTCGGGCGCACCCGGCTGACCAACTCCCTGGAGACGGCGGTCAAGCGCGGCAAGCTGACCCCCGAGCAGCGGGACGAGGCGATGTCCCGGCTGTCCTTCACCGTCGAGCTGTCCGACTTCGCCGACCGCGACCTGGTGGTCGAGGCGGTCGCCGAGCGCGAGGACATCAAGGTCAAGATCTTCCAGACCCTGGACCAGGTGATCGAGCGCCGCGACGCGATCCTGGCGTCCAACACCTCCTCGATCCCGATCGTGAAGCTGGCCGCCGCCACCTCCCGCCCGGAGCAGGTCATCGGCCTGCACTTCTTCAACCCGGCGCCGGTGCAGAAGCTGGTCGAGGTCATCCCGACGCTGACCACCTCGGCGACCACCACCGAGCGGGTCGAGGCCTTCGCCACCCAGGTGCTCGCCAAGGAGCCGATCCGGGCCCGCGACCGGGCCGGCTTCGTGGTCAACGCGCTGCTGGTGCCGTACCTGCTGTCCGCGGTGCGGATGTTCGAGTCGGGCGTGGCCACCGCCGCGGACATCGACAAGGGCATGGAGGCCGGCTGCGCCCACCCGATGGGCCCGCTGCGGCTGTGCGACCTGATCGGCCTGGACACCATCGTGTCGATCGCCGAGTCGATGTACGACGAGTACAAGGAGCCGCTGTACGCCGCTCCCCCGCTGCTGTCCCGGATGGTCGACGCCGGCCTGCTGGGCCGCAAGTCCGGCCGCGGCTTCTACGACTACACCGCGAGCGCCTGAGCCTCGACGGAAAGGGGCGCGCCCGTACCGGTCTCCGGTACGGGCGCGCCCCTTTCCGACTGCCTGACGTGCCGCGCTACTTGACCCCGGCCTCCGCGCAGGCCTCGGCGTACTGCTGGGTGCAGATGTCGGACGCCTTGTAGAGCCCGCCGCCGACGACCGTGGCCTCCACCTTCGGCTTGGTCACCACGATCGGGGTGAGCAGCAGCGAGGGGATCTTCAGCCCGCCGCTGTCGGTGAGCGTGGCGGCGGTCGTGCTGATGTCCATGCCCTCGGCCAGCTGGACGGCGATGCTGCCCGCCGCGTCCGTCTCGGGCTTGTACGGCTTGTAGATGGTGTAGGCCTGCTCGCCGGTGAGCACCCGGCGGACCGCGTCGATGGAGGCGTCCTGGCCGCCGACCGGCACGTTCTTGATGCCTGCGGCCTTCAGGGCCTCGATGACGGCGGCGGCCATGCCGTCGTTCGCGGCGTACACGGCCTGGATGCCGTTCTTCCCGAGGCTCCGGATGGCCTCGTTCGTCTTCTCCGTGGCCACGTCCGGCTTCCACTCGCCGGACTGCTCGTAGGCGATCTTGACCCGGCCGTCCAGTGCCAGGTGCGCGCCCGCCTTGAACTGCGCGGCGTTGGGGTCGGATTCGGCGCCGTCGATCATCACGACGTTGGCCGAGGAGGCCTTCGAGCCGAGCGCGTCGAGCAGGGCCTGGCCCTGGAGCTGACCGGTCTGCTGGTTGTCGAAGGAGACGTACGCGGCGACCTTGCCCTGGGCCAGCCGGTCGTAGGCGACGACCTTCACGCCCTTGGCGTTGGCGGCGTCCACCCACGGGGCGGTGAGCTTGGCGTCGACCGGGTCGAGCAGGATGACCTTGGCGCCCTTGGCGAGCATGTCGTCGAACTGTTTCTTCTGGACAGTGGCGTCGCCGCCCGCGTTGGCGTAGCTCACCGTGCACTTGGCGCAGAGGCCGGTCACCGTCTGCTCGATCAGGGGCTTGTCGAACGCGTCGTACCGGGTGGAGGACGTGCTCTCCGGCAGCAGCAGACCGATGCCCTCGCCACCTCCGCCTCCGCCGGCCGCCGGCGTCTGGCTCGCCACCGTCTGGCCGCAGGCCGTGAGGGCGAGTGCGAGCGACACGGCGGCCGTGCCCGTGGCCGCGAGACGCATGGGTCTGATCATGATCGGTGGTGCCTCCTGTACTGCGCCGCAACCCTGCGACAGGGGACGGAGTCAAGCGCCACCGGGCGAATGCGTCAATGCGGGAGGGATCGTTCGTTATGCCCCTGCTCGATTCGTTACGGGATGAACAGGAATTTCACAGGCCCTTGGGGTTTTCGCGGGGGGGGGGACGATCGAACGCCGAGATGGCGGGAGACCCGGGGGAACGGTCTCCCGCCACCGCGCCGACCTGGGCGTCAGCTATTGATGGCGTAGCTGTCGCCGTAGACCTTCCACTTGAGCGGCGGGTTGAGGTCGAAGTTCTTGGCGTTGAGGAACACCGACTGCTCGGTGTCGACCCGGCTGGTGTCGGAGTGCGCCTCCTCCTTCTTCATGACCACCTTGCGGGCGTCCAGGAAGGCCTTGAGGTAGGCGGCTTCGTCGCCGCCCTGGGCGGGCGTCCTGGCCTTCTTCATGGCGGCGGCGCGGATGCCGCCGAAGCTGTCGGAGCTGTTGCCGGGGCCGTGCATGACGATGGCGTCGTAGTAGGCGAACTGGCCGAGCGCGCGCAGGCCGTCGGACTTGGCCTGGCTGACGGCGGGGTTGAAGTACACCCGGTCGCGCTCGTCGTTCTGGGCCTGCTGGAAGACGGTGTCCCTGGCGGCGGTCGCCCAGTCGTTGACGAAGGGGGTGCCGAGGCCGGAGTGCGAGGCGCTGCCGTTGACCTTCTTCAGCGCGGGCAGGTACTTGGCGAGGACGTTGCCGGGCTTGAGGTCGGTGTAGTGCTGGACCAGGTCCAGCATGTCGCCGGTGCCGGAGCAGAACCCGATGATGCCGGCGGTGTAGCCGCGGCCGTCACCGATGTCCTCGATGTACTTGTACTGGGCCTTCCAGTCCAGCGAGGAGTTCTCGGCGCTGGACACCAGCTGCATCGCGATGTCCTTCTTGTGCGGGTCGTCGAGGCCGACACCCTTGAGCTGGACGGACGGTGCGGGCGCGGGCGCGGCCTGGGCGGCCGAGGTGGCCGCGACGGTGAGGGGCGCGGCCACCAGGGCGGCGGCGAGGGCTATGCGGAGGGCGCGACGGGGCTGAGGACGCATGGGACGCTCCGATTCCTCGTGGGTTAGGAAACCTTCCTAACGAGAAGGAAACGCCCGGGAACCCCGATCCCGCAAGGGTTTTGACAACGCCACTTCAAAGAGCTGCCGACGGTGCAGGTCAGACCGCCCGACGCCGCACCCACCAGAGCGCCGCCGCGCAGAGGACCACGGCGAGCAGGATCGTCCAGCCGGCCTCGATGAACTGGAACGGCCAGTACCGGTCCGCCGGTTGGTACATCTCGTGTGCGGTGTAGCCGCCGTCGCGCACCATCGCCTGCCACTGGGCGAAGGTGTCACCGCGGTTGTAGAAGTCGTCCGCGGAGATCCGGGTGCCGGCCGGGTCGGAGAACCAGGTGCTCAGCACCCAGCGGTCGTCCAGCGGCAGGGACGTCATGGAGTGCAGCGAGTCCTGCAGCGGCGCCATGTAGTGCGGGCGCACGGCCTGGGCGAGGAACGGCAGCGCGACCGAGGCCGCCAGGCCGAGGCCCACCGCGATCAGCGTGCGACGCAGCACCGCGCCGGCCAGCACCGCGACCCCGAAGCCCACCAGCACCCGGCCGACCAGCACCGGCGATGCCAGGATGAAGAGCTGCGGGTTGAAGTCCCCGCCCTTGAGCGCCAGCGGCTCGCTCCACCAGCGCAGCAGCACGCCGAACAGTGCCGCGACGACGGCCAGCGCCCCGCCGCTCACCAGCAGCCCGCCCATCGTCCAGCGGGTCCGCCCGGCGCCCTGGGTCCAGGCGAAGCGCACCGTGCCGTGCTCGAACTCCCGCGCCAGCAGCGGGCCGCCGAGGAACGCGCCGAAGGCGCCACCGACGACGAAGAACACGGTTTCGAGCGGCAGCATGCTCTGGCCGTACTGGCGCGTGAACTGCTTGTACTTGGCCGTGCAGACGTCGGTGGCCGGGTCGCAGCCGGCGGCCCCCGTCCGGTCCAGTCCGGTGTGCAGGTACCAGCCGTGCAGCAGCAGGGCGAGCGAGATCGCCCCCATCACGGTCAGCAGGGTCAGCACCGCCGGCCGGTGGCGCAGCCCGGCCGCCCGCAGCACGGCGGAGCGGGGCGGGGCGAGGGTGATCGAGCTCACGACAGTACCTTCTGGTTCGTACGGACGGCGCCGCGCGGGCCGGGCAGGGCCGAGGCGGTCGGCTCGCGCAGGTACGCGAGCACCAACTCCTCGAGGCCGATGCGCTGTTGGCGCCAGCCCTCGGAGACCGGCGCGTCCACGCCGCCGGTGCGCACCAGCAGGTGGGACTGGGCCCCGGCCCGGCGGTCGCGGACCACCGGCAGGCGCTCGGCGACCGCGTCCGCCTCGGCGGTGGGGCCGGTGAGCATCCGGTGACCGGCGGTCAGGTCGTCCACCTCGCCCGCCACCTGGACCCGGCCGCCGGCCAGCACCACCAGGTAGTCGCAGCTCTGCTCCAGTTCGTTGACGGCGTGCGAGGAGAACAGCACCGAGAGGCCGTCCTCGGCCACCGCGGTGAGCAGCACGGACATGAAGTCGTGCCGGGCGAGCGGGTCGAGGGCGGCCAACGGCTCGTCCAGGAGCAGCAGTTCGGGGCGCTTGGCGAGAGCCAGGGCGAGCGAGACCTGCGCCTGCTGGCCGCCGGAGAGCCGGCCGTACTTGCGGTCCAGCGGGATGCCGAGGCCGTCCAGGTGGGTGCGCGCCCGGGTGTCGTCCCAGCGCCGGTTGAGGTGGCGGCCCATCGCGAGCAGGTCGCGTACGGGCAGGCCGGGGTAGAGCGCGGCGTTCTGAGCGACGAAGCCGATCCGGTCCAAGGCCCTCGGGGAGCCGGGGAGTTGGTCTCCGAGGACGGTCATCGCACCCTCGCTGGGCAGGGTGAGCCCGGCGGCCAGGCTGAGCAGGGTGGTCTTGCCGGCGCCGTTCGGGCCGACCAGGGCCACCACATGGCCCGCCGGGACGGCGAGGTGGCAGTCCCGCAGCGCCCAGGAGCGGCGGTAGCGCTTGCCGATGCCGCCGCAGTCGATCACGGTGTCCGTCGTCATCACGCCACCACCCCGTCCCGGCCCTCACGCAGGTCGCGCAGCGCGTCCTCGAACACCGCGACCATCCCCCCTTCGTCCAGCCCGGCGGTCCGCGCCGAGCGCATCCAGTCCAGCAACCCCCGCCGCAGCGCGGCCCGTTCGCGCAGCGGCACCACTCCGGCGGGCAGCCCGCGCACGAAGGTGCCCTGGCCGCGCCGGCCGGCCGCCAGGCCACGGTGTTCCAGCTCCCGGTAGGCCTTGAGCACGGTGTTGGGGTTGATCGCCAGCCCGGCGACCACCTCGCGCACCCGGGGCAACCGGTCCCCCTCCGTCAACCAGCCCATCCGCAAGGCCTGTTCGACCTGCTGCACGAGCTGCAGATAGGTCGGGACGCCGGAGGCCGGGTCCAGGCGGAACTCGATGGGCGAGGGCTGGTCCTCAGCTTTATCTACTTCCATAGGTAAAGAGATAAAGGATGGGATGACAGCTCGTCAAGCCGGAACAGCCGGAACGGATGGAACAGGCGGAGAGAACGCCAAAAGGGCCCCACACCCGCCTCGCGGCAAGGTGTGGGGCCCTCTCGGGCGTTCCGCGGATCAGGCCCCGCGCAGCACCGCGCCGGTGCGGCCGACCGCCTCGGCGACGGCCGCCTCGCGGGCGGCGGTGGCCTCGTCGGCGGTCAGGGTACGGTCGGCGGCGCGGAAGCGCAGCGCGTACGCCAGCGACTTCTTGCCCTCGCCGACCTGCTCGCCGGTGAACACGTCGAACAGCCGGATGGCCTCCAGCAGTTCGCCCGCGCCCGAACGCAGCGCCGCCTCGACCTCGGCAGCCGGCACGGCGGTGTCGACGATCAGCGCGACGTCCTGGGTGGCCACCGGGAAGCCGGAGACCGCCGGGCCTTCGACCTTCACCGGGCCGTCGGCCGTCAGCAGGTCGATGTCGAGCTCCATCGCCGCCGAACGGGCCGGCAGGCCGAGCGCCTTGACCACGCGCGGGTGCAGCTCACCGGCGTGGCCGACCACCCGGTCGGTGCCGGCGACCACCAGCTCGGCGCAGCGGCCCGGGTGCCAGGGCGCCAGCTGGCCCTGGCGGACGGTCAGCTCGACGCCGGCCGCGCGGGCCACCGTACGGGCCGCCTCGACCGCGTCCGCCCAGGAGGCCTGGGCGCCCTTGCCCCACCAGCCGGAGGGCAGCCGCTCGCCCGCGAGGGCGACGGCGACCCGGCGCGGCTGGTCCGGCAGCGCGGCGTCCAGCGCGGCCAGCTCCGCGTCGCTCGGCCGGCGGTCGACGGCCGGGCGCGGGGCCACGGTCAGCTCGTCCTTCGGCAGGAACACCGTGCCGGTCTCGAAGATCGCCAGGTCGGTGTTGCCCCGGCCGATGTTGCGGCGCAGTGCGCCGAGCAGGCCCGGCAGCATGGTGGTGCGCAGCGACGGTTCCTCGTCGTTGAGCGGGTTCACCAGCGTGACGGTACGGCGCCGGCGGTCCTCCGGCTCCAGGCCGAGCGCCTCGAAGGCGGCCTCGCCGAGGAACGGGTAGTTGTTGACCTCGACGTAGCCGGCCCCGGCCAGCGCCACGCCGATCCGGCGGTGGACCCGCTGGGCCTCGGTCAGGCCCTTGCCCGGCGGGACGTTCGGCATCCGGGCGGGGACGTTGTCGTAGCCCTCCAGCCGGATGACCTCCTCGGCGAGGTCGTACGGGTCGGTGAGGTCGGGCCGCCAGGTCGGCGGGGTGACCTCCAGGACGTCGGCGCCCGCGACCGAGCAGCCGATCTCCTGCAGGCGCCGGGTGACGGTCTCGCGGCCGTACGCCGTGCCGGCCACCCGGTCCGGCAGGTCGGCGGCGATGGTGATGGTGCGCACCGGGTGCGGGGCCGCGATGTCGGTGACCCCGGCCTCGGCGGTGCCGCCGGCGATCAGCACCAGCAGGTCGACGGCGCGCTGCGCGGCGGCGCGGGCGGCCTCCGGGTCGACGCCGCGCTCGAAGCGCTTGGACGCCTCGGAGGGCAGCTTGTGCCGCTTGGCGGTGCGGGCGATGGAGACCGGGTCGAAGTGCGCGGCCTCGATGATCACCTCGGTGGTGCCCGGACCGGCGGCCGGGTCGAGGATCTCGGTGGAGGCGCCGCCCATGACCCCGGCCAGGCCGATCGGGCCGCTGGTGTCGCAGATCAGCAGGTCGTCGGCGGCGAGCTTGCGCTCGACGCCGTCCAGGGTGGTGAGGGTCTCGCCCTCGGCCGCCCGGCGGACCGTGATCGGGCCGGCCACGCGCTGCCTGTCGTAGGCGTGCAGCGGCTGGCCGACCTCCAGCATCACGTAGTTGGTGATGTCGACGGTCAGCGAGATCGGGCGGATACCCGCCTTCTGCAGGCGGCGCTGCAGCCAGATCGGCGACTTGGCGGTCGGGTCGACGCCGACGACCGTACGGGCCACGAAGCGGTCGCAGCCGGCCGGGTCGCTGACCTTGACCAGGTAGCCGAAGGAGTTGGCCGGCGGCACGTCGAGCAGCGCCGGGTCGGCCAGCGGCAGCCCGTACGCGGCGGCGGCCTCCCGGGCCACGCCGCGCATCGACAGGCAGTAGCCGCGGTCCGGGGTGACGGCGATGTCCAGCACGTCGTCGACCAGCTGGAGCAGCTCGATGGCGTCCGTGCCGGGCTCGTACTCGGGCGGGAGCACGATGATGCCGTTGTGGTCGTCGCCCATGCCCAGCTCGCGGGCGGAGCAGATCATGCCGGCCGAGGTGTGGCCGTAGGTCTTGCGGGCCGCGATCGGGAACGGGCCGGGCAGCACGGCGCCCGGGAGCACGACCACGACCTTGTCGCCGACGGCGAAGTTGGTCGCGCCGCAGACGATCTCCTGCGGCGCGCCGGTGCCGTTGGCGTCGCCGACGTTGACGAAGCAGTGCCGGATCGGCTTCTTGAAGCCGGACAGCTCCTCGATGGAGAGCACCTCGCCGACCACCAGGGGGCCCTTGAAGTCGGCGCCGAGCTGCTCGACGGTCTCGACCTCCAGGCCGGCCCGGACCAGGCGCTCGGCTACGTCGCGGCCGGTCTCACCGGCCGGAAGGTCGACGTACTCGCGCAGCCAGGAAAGCGGGACGCGCATCAGATCTCCATCCCGAACGGGAGGGTGAAGCGCACGTCACCCTCGACCATGTCGCGCATGTCGGCGACGTTGTGACGATTCATCAGGATCCGCTCCAGGCCCAGGCCGAAGGCGAACCCGCTGTAGCGGTTCGGGTCCACGCCGCAGGCGACCAGCACCCGGGGGTTGACCACGCCGCAGCCGCCGAGCTCGATCCAGCCCTCGGAGGAGCAGGTGCGGCACGGGCGGTCCGGGTTGCCGACGCTCTCGCCGTGGCACACGAAGCACTGCAGGTCGATCTCGGCGCTCGGCTCGGTGAACGGGAAGTACGAGGGGCGCCAGCGCAGCTCCAGGCCACCGCCGATCAGCTTCTCGACCAGCACCTCGATGGTGCCCTTGAGGTCGGCGAAGGTGATGCCCTCGTCGACGGCGAGTCCCTCGACCTGGCGGAACACCGGGGTGTGGGTGGCGTCCAGCTCGTCCGTCCGGTAGACCCGGCCGGGGCAGACCACGTACACCGGGGGCTCGCGGTCGAGCAGGGTGCGGGCCTGGACCGGGGAGGTCTGGGTGCGCAGCACCACGCCGGAGTCGGCGGAGCCGTCCGGGGCCTGGACGAAGAACGTGTCCTGCATCGAGCGGGCCGGGTGGTCCGGGCCCAGGTTGAGGGCGTCGAAGTTCAGCCACTCGGCCTCGACCTCGGGGCCCTCCGCCACCTGGTAGCCCATCGCGACGAAGGTGTCCTCGATGCGCTCGGCCAGCGTGGTCAGCGGGTGCCGGGCGCCGCGCGGGGCGCGGTCGTACGGCAGGGTGACGTCCACCGCCTCCTCGACCAGCACGCGGGCGTCCCGCTCCGCCTCCAGCTCGGCCTGCCGCTTGGCGAGCGCCTGGTTGACGGCGCCGCGGGCCTGGCCGATCAGCTTGCCTGCGGCGGCCTTGGCGTGCGGCGGAAGGGCGCCGATCTCGCGGTTGGCGAGGGAGAGCGCGGAGCGGTCGCCGATGTGGGCGACCTTGGCCTGCTTCAGCTCGTCCAGGGAACCGGCGGCGGCGAAGGCGGCGATCGCCTCGTCCCGCGCCTGCTCCACCACCTCGGGCTTCAGGGCCTCGACCTCGACCGGGTCGTACGACTTGTTGGGTGCCGACATCTCTATCTTTCCCGTGCTCCTGCTCGTCCGTACTCAGGTGTGGGCTCGCCTTCGCGTCACGCCCGGCGGGGCCGGGGCGCGGGCAGCCGGTCTCCGTGCTTACGGGGAGGGGTGTCCGCGGCACAGCCGCACAGGGCGTTGCGCAACGCCAAAGGTCGAGTGTAGTCGCAGCGCGTAGCGCGGCTGCCGTCAAGCCCGTCCGGATCCCGACCACAGCATGCCTGTATCAGTCGTTCATGCTCTTTCGGAGCATGCCGTGCTTGTCGTTCATCCTCTTTCAGAGCATGCCGCGCTTGTCGTTCATCCTCTTTCAGAGCATGCCGCGCTTGTCGTTCATCCTCTTTCAGAGCATGAAGTCGGGCACCCCGGCGGGCAGGATAAATCGGAACCGGGCCCCGCCGCCGGGCGCGCGGTCGACCCGGATGGAACCGCCGTGGGCCTCCACGATGCCCTTGACGATGTAGAGCCCGAGGCCGGTGCCACCGCGCTTGGAGCCCCGCCAGAAGCGGGTGAAGACGCGCGGCATCGACTCCTCGGGGATGCCGCTGCCTTCGTCGCTCACGGTGACCGCTGTGCCTTCCACGATGCGGGGAGGGGTGCCGGAGCGCTCCCAGACGGGCGCCTCGACGACCTCCTTGGCCGGTGCCACCTCGATGGTGACAGTTCCCTCGCCGTGCCGCACCGCGTTTTCCAGCAGGTTGGCCAGCACCTGGTCGACCTTGTCCGGGTCCGCCCAGAGCACGGTGAGCGGCTCGGTGATCCGGATGTCGAAGCGCTCTTCGGGGATGCCGGTGGCGACCTTGCGCTCGACGTGCCGGCGCACCGCGGCCGCCAGGTCGACCACCTGCTTGCGCAGCTCCAGCCGCCCGGCGTCGATCCGGGAGATGTCCAGCAGCTCGGCGATCAGCCGGGTGACCCGGTCGGCGTCGGCGTCCACCGTCTCCAGCATCAGCCGCTTCTGCCCGTCGGTGAACCGCTCCCACTTGGCCAGCAGCGTCGCCGTGAAGCCCTTGACGCTGGTCAGCGGGGAGCGCAGCTCGTGCGCGACGGTGGCGATCAGCTCGGCGTGGCTGCGCTCGGTGCGGCGCCGGGCCTCGGTGCCGCGCAGGGCGATCACCAGGCGCTCCAGCGGCCCCAGCGGCGCCGCCCGGACGTACCGGGCGGAGACCAGCACCTCGCGGCCGCCGGGCAGCAGCAGGTTGCGCTCGGGCTGCCGGGTGCGGATCGCCAGGCCGCCGTACGGGTCGGTCAGCTGCCACCAGCGGCGGCCGTCCAGGTCCTCCAGCGGCAGGACGTCCTCCAGCGCGAGGCCGATCGCGGCCGCCGGGAGCACGCCGGTGAGCCGGGCCGCGGCCCGGTTGAAGCAGACCACCCGGCCCAGCGCGTCGGCGACCACCAGGCCGTCCGGCAGGTCGTCCGGGTCGAGCTCTGGCCCGCTGCCGACCATGGGTTGCCTCCCCGATTACCCACCGTGCCGTTCCCCCCACCGAGGCAGACCCTAGCGCCTCGCAGGCCCCGGCAGTAGGGCTTGCAACGTGGTGATCCCGGCGCGCCCGGGCGCGTGTCAGCCGTTGGAGCGGCAGCCGCCGGGCGAACGCTGTGCCCGGGCGGAGGCGTACAGGCAGACGGCCGCGGCGGTGGCCAGGTTGAGGCTCTCCGCGTGGCCGTGGATCGGTACGCGCACGACCTCGTCGGTGAGCGCGCGGGTCTCCTCCGGGAGCCCCCAGGCCTCGTTGCCGAACAGCCACGCGCCGGGCGCGCCGAGGGTGCCCTCGTCGAGCTCGCGGTCCAGGTCGCGCTCCCCCGCGCCATCCGCGGCGAGCACCCGGATGCCGGCCGCGCGCAGCTGCCCGACCGCCTCCTCGACCGGCACGCCGACCGCCACCGGCAGGTGGAACAGGCTGCCGACGGAGGCCCGGACGGCCTTCGGGTTGTACAGGTCCACCGAGGCGTCGGTGAGCACCACGGCGTCCGCGCCGGCCGCGTCGGCGGTGCGCAGCACGGTGCCGGCGTTGCCGGGGTCGCGCACGTGGGCGAGGATCGCCACCAGCTTGGGCCCGGCCGCGAGCACCTCGGCGAACGGGGTGTCGATGAAGCGGCAGAGCGCCACGATCCCCTGCGGGGTCACCGTGTCGCAGATGTCGGCGATCACCTCGTCGGTGGCGGTCAGCACCGGCAGCCCCTCGGCCAGGGCGGCCTCGACGATGTCCGCGTGCCGCTCGGCGGCCTCCAGACCCACGTACACCTCGACCACGGCGTGCTCGGCCGTCCCCGGCAGCTGGCCGAACGCGATGGCCTCCCGGACGGCCTGCGGGCCCTCGGCCAGGAAGCGGCGCTCCTTGGTGCGCTGGTTCCGCTTGGCGAGCCGACGGGCGGCGACGACGCGCGGCGAGCGCAGGGAGGTGAGCAGGGGGGTCTCGGTGCTCGGCATGGTCTCGTTCTCTGTGGCGGGCGGCGCTGGGCAATGCAGAACCGGACCCGCAGGCGAGCCTGCGGGTCCGGTCAGAGCTCAACCGATCTCGGAAGATCAGGCGGCGTCGGCGGCGGCCTTCGGGGCGTTCACGTCGGCCGGCAGCGCCTTCTGGGCGACCTCGACCAGGGAGGCGAACGCACCCGGGTCGTTGACGGCCAGGTCGGCCAGCATCTTGCGGTCGATCTCGACGCTGGCGGCCTTCAGGCCCTGCACGAAGCGGTTGTAGGTGATGCCGTTGGCACGGGCCGCAGCGTTGATGCGCTGGATCCACAGCTGACGGAAGTCGCCCTTGCGCTTCTTGCGGTCGTTGAAGTTGTAGACCAGCGAGTGGGTGACCTGCTCCTTGGCCTTGCGGTACAGGCGCGAGCGCTGGCCACGGTAGCCGCTGGCGCGCTCCAGGATGACCCGGCGCTTCTTGTGGGCGTTCACTGCCCGCTTGACGCGTGCCACTTGATTACTCCTTGGGTTGGACCACGGACTACTTCACGTGGTCCGTCATTCGAATGGGTCGGGAAGGATCAGCTGCCCCGCACACGGCTCGCGCCGGGCGGGAGGGCGATCACTTGCCGAGAAGCTTCTTGATCTTCTTGGCGTCAGCGGGGGCCAGCTCGACCGTCCCGGCCAGCTTGCGGGTCAGCGTCGAGGGCTTGTGCTCCAGGAGGTGGCGGCGGCCGGCGCGCTCGCGCAGCACCTTGCCAGAGCCACTGATCTTGAAGCGCTTGCTGGCGCCACTGTGCGTCTTCTGCTTCGGCATTTCGCCGTATCTCCTCGTCAGTCCCGTCCACGCCCGCGCGACCTGCGCCGCGCGGGCGTGAACTGGATGGATCTGTGGTGACCGGGCGGGACGCCCTGTCACCCTGGGGGCCGACCCCGGACCGCCGTGAGCCTTGCGGCTCAGGCGCCCTGGGAAGCGGCCGGCTGCTCGACCGGGGCGTCGGCCTCGGCGGCCTCGACCTCGGCGGCGTCGGCCTCGGCGGCGTCGGCCTGGGCCGGGGCGTCGTGCGCCTCGGTCTCGGCCTCGTCGTCCACCAGGTCGTCGGCCAGCGCGTCGTCGTCCTCGGAGGCGGCGTCGGAACCGGGGGTCCGGCCCTGTCGCTCGGCCTTGCGGGCGTCCGCGATGGCGCGGGCCTCGGCCATCGCCTCGGTCTTCTTCTTGTGCGGGCCGAGAACCATGATCATGTTCCGGCCGTCCTGCTTCGGCGAGGACTCGATGAAGCCCAGGTCCTGGACGTCGTCGGCGAGCCGCTGCAGCAGACGGAAGCCCAGCTCGGGGCGGGACTGCTCACGACCGCGGAACATGATCGTGATCTTGACCTTGTCGCCCTGCTTGAGGAACCGGACGACGTGACCCTTCTTGGTGTCATAGTCGTGCGGGTCGATCTTCGGCCGGAGCTTCATCTCCTTGATGACCGTGTGCGCCTGGTTCTTGCGCGCCTCACGAGCCTTCATGGCCGACTCGTACTTGAACTTGCCGTAGTCCATGAGCTTGCACACCGGCGGCCGGGCGGTCGCCGCGACCTCGACCAGGTCGAGGTCGTACTCCTGTGCGAGCTCCAGCGCCTTGGCAAGCGGCACGATGCCGACCTGCTCGCCGCTGGGACCGACAAGTCGCACCTCCGGGACGCGAATCCGGTCGTTGATGCGGGGCTCGGTGCTGATGGGGCCTCCTCGGTTGCACCTTCTGCGATGCGGCCGTCGGACGGCGGTCGCACGTAGTGGACTCGACCACTGGGCGGGGCTTCATTCGTGCTGCGCTGCCCGATACCTCTCGGCACCGCCACACGAAAAAAGCCCCGCTCGGTACAAGCGGGGCTCCACACAACCGGGGGCTGCGTCCGGTGAGGGACGCTGCGGGCGACTCGGCGCCGTGGCGCCCGTCGCGGACCGGACCCGTCGACCGCGAGGCCGACCAGGTGGGAGACTTTCGCGGTTGCCCTCTCGGGCCTCCTCGCAGTGGAGCCTCCACTTGCTGGCCAGGTGCCCATGAGGGATCCCGGCCGGTCAGTCTCGAAGCTTACAGCGTCGCGCTGTCGAACGCCATTCCGCCCCGGCGTACTGCCCTCCCGGCGGCTTCCGGGCCCCTTGTACGCTCCACCTGTACCCACACCGCACGACGGAACGAGCCTCCCTTGAGCAGCGAGCCCACCCAGACCCCCGGCGCGGACGACGACGCGATCGGCTTCGACGACCTCACCCGGGACATCGCCGAGGTCCCGGCCGTCGAGGTGATCACCACCGTGGCGGTGCACCTGATGAGCGCCGCTGCGGTCAAGTGCGGCCTGGCCGAGGGCGGCGAGAAGGACAAGGACCTGGACGAGGCCCGCAAGCTGATCACCGCGCTCGCCGGACTGGTCACCGCCGGCGCACCGGAGATCAGCAACTTCCACGCGGCCCCGCTGCGGGACGGGCTGCGCTCGCTGCAGCTGGCCTTCCGCGAGGCCTCGCTCGTGCCGGACGCGCCGGGCACCGGGCCGGGCGAGAAGTTCACCGGGCCGGTCTACAGCTGAGACGGTCCGGCCGGGGCCTCCACATACGAAATTTCGTACCTGGAGGCCCTTCGTCGTGTCTACCGCCGGTACAGCGGCTCCCCCGGCAGCTGGGCGCCGGCCGGCAGCACCGCGAGGTCCAGCCCCCGGTCCAGCCGCACCCGCAGCACCGGGTCCCCGGCCACCGCCTGGCCGACCCGCTGCGCGGCCTCCTGCAGCCCCGGCTGGTCCAACGCCGGGTCGAACACCACCGCGAGCACCCCGTCCGAGTCCTCCGACGGCGCCAGCAGCCCGCTGACCACCTGCGGCTCGGCCGCCAGCAGTGCCCGGACCGCCTCCCGCACCTCCGGGTCCCGGACCGGCGGCAGGTAGGGGCGGTTCTCCGCCAGGGCCCGCAGCCGGGCACCGCTGAGCAGGAACGGCACCGGCCCGGCCGGGTCGATCAGCAGCGTGTCGGCGCGCTCGGAGAAGGCGACCATCGCGGCCTGCGGGGCCGCCGTCGGCGCCGGGCGGGCGTCGGCGCGCCAGCGGGTGAGCGTCTCCAGCGAGGTGAAGGCCGGCAGGGCGCGGCGCCCGTCCGGGGCCTCCAGGACCGGGACGGCCATGTCGCTGCTCTTGTCGTGCTTGTGCCCGTGCTCGTCCACCTCGACCTCGCCGAGGAGGGCCACGATCGGGACCATCAGCCGGGTCGGGGTCAGCGCCGCCAGCACCTCGGGCTCCACCGCGCGGTCCTGCGACCAGCGGGCCAGGGCCTCGGTGAGCGCCTGGTCCGCCGTGCCGTCGTCGTCGGAGAAGCCGGGATTCGGGATGCTCTTGCCGACGAACGCCGGGTTGGAGAAGTCTTTGCGGTCCACCCGGCCGACCCTATGCCACCGGGCCGCACCGGCCCGTATTTTCCCGCACCCGACCTCTACCCACCGGTAGCGCGCTGTGGCAGCCTGCGCGCATGGCCATCCTCGTCGCGCGCACCCCTGTCACGGACCGGCACCGGTACGACCGGGCCACCGCCCACCTGGACGGGCCGGTGGCCGTCGTGGACCTCACCGCCTTCGACGACAACGCCGCCGACCTGGTGCGCCGGGCGGGCGGCAAGCCGATCCGGGTGGCCAGCAAGTCGCTGCGCTGCCGGGCGCTGCTGGAACGGGCGCTGGCCATGGACGGCTTCCTCGGGGTGATGAGCTTCACCCTGGACGAGTCGCTCTGGCTGGCCCGTACGGGCGTGCGCGACGTCCTGCTCGCCTACCCGTCCACCGACCGCGCCGGCTACGCCGAGCTGACCGGGGACCAGGAGCTGGCCGGCCGGGTCACCGTCGTGCTGGACGACCCCGCCCAGCTGGACCTGATCGACAAGGCCCGCACCGGTGACGCCGAGGTGCGGGTCTGCCTGGAGCTGGACACCGCACTGCACCTGCTCGGCGGGCGGGTCCGGGTGGGCGCCCGGCGCTCGCCGCTGCGCACCCCGGAGGAGTTGGTCGGCTTCGCCGAACTCGTCCAGCGCCGCCCGGGCTTCCGGGTGGTCGGCCTGATGGCGTACGAGGGGCACGTCGCCGGGGTCGGCGACCGGGTGCCCGGGCGGCCGCTGCGCTCGCAGCTGATCCGGCTGATGCAGGCCAGGGCGCGGACCGAACTGGCCGAGCGGCGCGCGGCGGTGGTGCGGCGGCTGCGGCAGGTGGCCGAGCTGGAGTTCGTCAACGGTGGCGGCACCGGCAGTGTGGAGTCCACCGTGGCCGAGCGGGCCGTCACCGAGGTCGCCGCCGGGTCCGGGCTGTACCAGCCGCAGCTGTTCGACAACTACCGGGTGTTCCGGGGCCGTCCGGCCGCGCTGTTCGGCCAGCCGGTGGTGCGCCGCCCCGGCGTCGGGGTGGTCACGGTGCTCGGCGGCGGCTACCCGGCCTCCGGCGCGGCCGGGCCGGACCGCTCCCCGGTGCCCTACCTGCCGCCGGGGCTGCGGTACGACCCGATGGAGGGCGCGGGCGAGGTGCAGACCCCGCTGCTCGGCCCGGCCGCCGACGACCTGCTGATCGGCGACCGGGTCTGGTTCCGGCACGCCAAGGCGGGCGAGCTGTGCGAGCGCTTCGCCGAACTGCACCTGATCGAGGGGGACCGGATCGTGCGGACCGCGCCCACCTACCGGGGTGAGGGCAAGACGTACCTCTGACGGACCGCCACCCGGTGCCCTACCGTGGTACCGACACGACGAACCACGAGGGGGCGCCATGGAAGCGGAGATCGTGCAGCAGATGGTGACGTCGGGCGCCTCGTCACTGGCCGGGCTGATGGCCACCGCGGCCTGGCAGCAGGTCAGCTCGCGGGTCTCCCGGATGTTCGGGCGCGGCGAGGAGGACGAGGCGACCGGCGCCGAGCTGGAGGAGATCCGGGCCGAGGTGCTGGAGGCCGGCGACGACCGGGAAGCACTGGCGGACCAGACGGCCGTGCTGCGCGCCCGGCTGCGCCGGCTGTTCCGGGAGAACCCGGACGCGGTCGCCGAACTGCGGCACATCCTCGCGGAGTTCGCCCCCCAGGAGGCCACGCGGATCGGCTCCGTGCACAACGTGATCCGCGACTCGACGGTGAACAGCGACATCGTCATCCAGGCCGGCACCACGAACCAGCGGTTCTGACCTTTCCGGCGCCTTGAGCGGGCCCGATGGAACACCTGACCGGGGTGTCCCGTCGGGCCTTTGCGCTGCTCGGGATCCTACGGTCCGTCAACGACGGTACTGCTCCAGGCTATTGCCTTATGGTCCAGACCAATCCTACGCTCTGGCCGGGGGCCCGCGATCCGGGCCGGCGGCCCCCGAACGGGCAGGCGTGTCCGCTCCCCCACACCCGCCCGGAACGACGGCCAAGGAGTCCCCACCCCATGTCCATCAAGCGAACTGCCCTGTCCGTCGGCGTGGTCGGCGCTGCCGTCCTCGCGGTGGCCGCGACCACCGCGGGCACCGCCGCCGCCCACGGCACCATGACCGGCCCGGTCAGCCGGATCGCCGCCTGCTACGCCGAGGGCCCCGAGCACCCGGTGTCCCAGGTCTGCAAGGACCTCGTCGCCGCGAGCGGCACCCAGCCGCTGTACGACTGGAACGAGGTCAACATCGCCAACGCCAACGGCAACCACCAGGCGCTGATCCCGGACGGCAGGCTCTGCTCGGCCAACCGCGACAAGTACGCGGCCCTGGACTGGCCGCGCACCGACTGGCCGGCCACCCCGGTCAGCGCGGGCAGCTTCACCTTCCAGTTCCGCACCACCGCGCCGCACGTCGGCACCCAGACCGTCTACATCACCAAGCCCGGCTACGACCCCACCAAGCCGCTCAAGTGGTCGGACCTCGACCCGACCCCGGTCGCCCAGGTGCCAGTCGACCGCACCGCCACCAACGGGTACTACACCTACCCGGGCACCCTGCCGCAGCGCACCGGCCGCCAGCTGCTCTACATGATCTGGCAGCGCAGCGACAGCCCGGAGGCGTTCTACAGCTGCTCCGACGTCGACTTCGGCGGCGCCACCACGGCCGGCGCCCCGGCGGTCTCCTCGCTCGCCGCCCCGGCCGCGCCCAGCGACGCCCAGATCGCGGCCGACGCCCCCAAGTCCACGGTCGCCCACCACGGGCACGGCGGGGACCCGAACGCCCCGGCCGGCCGGCCGATCCCGACCACCTCCGCCGCCGTGGCCGGCACCTCGGCCACCGGCCCGCTGCTGCTCGCCGGCGCCGCCGCGCTCGGCGTCGGCTGGGCGGGCATGGTGCTCCGGCGCCGTCGCGTCGAGGCTGTTCGACGCGACTCCTGACGCCGGACGACGCGGGGCCGGGCCGGCCCACCCCCGTCCGGTCCGGTTCCGCGGCTCCCGGGCCCACGACGGACCCGCAGGACCCGACAGCGACGGCCCACCCGGGAGGGGTCCTCCCGGGTGGGCCGTCGCGCTGTGAGGAGCGGGGGGCTCAGGTGGTGGCGGTCCCGGAGCCGTCGGTTCCACCGGTGGAGCCGCCACCGGAACCGCCGGTGGAACCGGAACCACCACCGGGCCCGGAACCGCCGCCGGAGCCCGGCAGGCCGGGCATCCCGGGCACGCCCGGGACCTTGCCCTTGAAGTCGGCGATGCCCTTCACGATGGTGTCCATCACGGAGACGTCCGGCGCCTTGTCGGCGATGTCGAAGCCGAAGTGCACCGAGACCAGCGCCTTGCCGTCGGCGGACGGGAAGACCACGGTCTCCACGTAGCCGCTGTTGCCCTTGGCCGCGTCCACCTTCCAGCGGACCAGGTAGCCGTCCTGGCCGTTGACCTTCACGGCCTCGGACTTGAGCTCCTGGTGGCCGGTGACGTCGCCGTAGGAGTCCTTGACGGCCTGCGCGATGTCCGCCTTCGCCGCCGCCTGGGCGTCCGTGCCACCGCCGGTGATCCGGCCGGTGTTCACCCCGCCGAGGGTGCAGTTGTCGGTGCCGTCCGGGCACTTGTAGGCGCCGATGGTCAGCGCGGCGTAGCCGTTGTCGGTGGTGCCGGCCTGCCAGCCGGAGGGGGTGGGCAGGGTGAGCCCGTTCACGAGGTCGATCGCCTTGTTGGCGCCCGGCTTGGCCTTCCCGCTGCCATTGCCGTTGCCATTGCCGCCGCCACTGCCGTTGCCGCCACCACTACCTTGGCCGCCACCGTTGCCACCGTTGCCACCGCCGCCGAGGCCGGGGAAGCCGAACACCCCGCCGTCGTCGTTCGGCGCCGGATGGGTACGGGCGGCGCTGCGCTGCGGCTGGTTGTCGTGGCGGCCGTCCATCGCCAGGTAGGTGATCCCGGAGCCCGCGCCCAGGCCGAGCACGGCGGCGACCACGGTGGCCACGACCAGCTTGGACGGCTTGCGCCGGGCCTTGCCCGGCGGCCGGCCGGGCGCGCCGTAGGCGGTGCCGAAGGGCGGCGGCTCCGGGTAGCGGACCGTCGGGCCGCTGTCCAGGACCTCGCCCTCCAGCACGGTGGGCTGCTCGGCCGCTCCGTGCCCCGGAGCCGCGGCGGCCGGGGGCTCCGGCGGCGGGGCGTCCGAGGGTGCGGGCCGGGTGTCGGCCGTCCAGCCCTTGCCGTCCCACCAGCGTTGCGGTCTCGGGTCACTGGTGGTGTCCTTCGGGTCCGGGTACCACCCGGCGGGAATCTGCTCGCTCACAGCAAAGAATCTAAAGGTAGCCGGATAAACGCGAAATCAGCGCAGCCGGGAATTCCGGAGGTTTTCGATGAGATTACGGTGAGAAGCCCCGGCGGGCCGGGGGCCCGGCCCTACAACGGGGTGACGTACGCCCCGGAGATGCCGCCGTCCACCAGGAACTCGCTCGCGGTGATGAACGAGGAGTCGTCGCTGGCCAGGAAGGCCACCGCGGCCGCGATCTCCTCGGCCCGGGCGAACCGGCCGAGCGGGATGTGCACCAGCCGACGGGCCGCCCGCTCCGGGTCCTTGGCGAACAGCTCGCGCAGCAGCGGGGTGTCCACCGGTCCGGGCGACAGCGCGTTCACCCGGATCCCCTCCCGGGCGAACTGCACGCCCAGTTCCCGGGACATCGCCAGCACCCCGCCCTTGGAGGCGGTGTACGAGATCTGCGAGGTGGCGGCGCCCATCCGGGCCACGAAGCTGGCGGTGTTGATGATCGAGCCGCGCCCGTGCCGGCGCATGTACGGCAGCGCGGCCTTGCAGCACAGGTAGACCGAGGTCAGGTTGACCTCCTGGACCTTGCGCCAGGCGTCCAGTTCGGTGGTCAGGATCGAGTCGTCCTCCGGCGGCGAGATGCCGGCGTTGTTGAAGGCGACGTCCACGCTGCCGTAGGTCTCGTACGCCTCGTCGAACAGCGCCTCGACCATGTACGGGTCGGTGACGTCGGTGTGCACGAACAGCCCGCCGACCTCCTTGGCGGCCGCCCGTCCGGTCTGCTCGTCCAGGTCCGCGCAGACCACCTTCGCGCCCTCGGAGGAGAGCCGGCGGGCGGCGGCCAGACCGATCCCGCTGCCCGCGCCGGTGACCACGGCGGTACGGCCGACCAGGCGGCGGCAGACGATGTCGTCCTGCTCGGTCATGGACTGTCACTCCTCGCTGTGGATGAAGACGTTCTTGGTCTCGGTGAAGTGACGCAGCGCGTCCGGCCCCAGCTCGCGGCCCACCCCCGACTCGCCGAAGCCGCCGAAGGGCGTCCAGTAGCGCACCGAGGAGTGCGAGTTGACGGACAGGTTGCCCGCCCGTACGCCCCGGGCCAGGCGCAGCGCCCGGCCGACGTCCCTGGTCCAGATCGAGCCGGACAGGCCGTAGCGGGTGGCGTTGGCCAGCCGCAGCGCGTCGGCCTCGTCGGTGAACGGCAGGACGGCGGCGACCGGGCCGAAGATCTCCTCGGTGACCGCCGGGACCGCCCGGTCGGCGGGCGCCAGCACCGTCGGCGGGTACCAGTAGCCGGGCCCGTCCGGCACCTCGCCCCGGGCCAGCACCGGGAGGTCGGGGGTGACGTAGGAGGCGACCCGGCGGACCTGGGCGGCCGAGATCAGCGGGCCCAGCTGGGTGGCCGGGTCGCTCGGGTCGCCGGTGCGCAGCGCCTCGACGGCGGGCACCAGCAGCGCCAGGAAGTCGTCGTAGACCTCGCGCTGGACCAGGATGCGGCTGCGGGCGCAGCAGTCCTGGCCGCTGTTGTCGGCGAAGGACATCGGATCGGCGGCGCGGGCCAGGTCGGCGTCCGCGAAGACGATGCTGGGGCTCTTGCCGCCGAGCTCCAGGGTGACCCGCTTGACCCGGGCCGCGCAGCGGGCGGCGACCTCCTTGCCGACCACGGTCGACCCGGTGAAGACGATCTTGCGTACCGCCGGGTGGTCGACCAGCGCCCGCCCGGTGGTGCCGCCGGCCCCCGGGACCACCTGGAACAGCCCCTCGGGAAGCCCTGCGGCGAGTGCCAGTTCGGCCAGCCGCAGCGCGGTCAGCGGAGTCGCCTCAGCGGGCTTGAGGAGCACCGCGTTGCCGGCCGCCAGGGCCGGGGCGAAGCCCCAGGCGGCGATCGGCATCGGGAAGTTCCACGGCGCGATCACCCCGACCACGCCGATCGGCTCCTGGAAGGTCACGTCCAGGCCCGTGGACACCGGGATCTGGTACCCGGTCAGCCGTTCCACTCCCCCGGCCGCGTACTCCAGCAGGTCCCGGACGTTGCCGGCCTCCCAGCGGGCGTTGCCGAGGGTGTGCCCGGCCTCGCGCACCTCCAGCGCGGCCAGCTCCGGGACGTGCACCTCGACCTGGTCGGCGAACCGGCGCAGCAGCCGGGCCCGGTCGCCGGGCGCCAGCGCCGCCCAGCCCGCCTGGGCCTTCATCGCCCGCTGGACGGCAGCGTCCAACTGCGCGGCGGTGGTGTCCGGGACGGTGGCGAGCAGCTCGCCGGTGGCGGGGTTGCGCACCTCGCTGGTGGTCGTCGGGTCGGTCACGGGAATCGGCTGGGTCACGGGAGTCGGGTCGGTCACGCGAGTCGGCTGGGTCATGGCTCACATCCGTTCGAAGGATCGGTAGCGCTCCCAGTCGGTGACGGCGCCGTCGTAGGCGGCCTGCTCGACCCGGGCCATGTTCAGGTAGTGGTCGACCACGTCGTCCCCGAAGGCCGTCCGGGCCAGCTCGCTCTCCGCCCACAAGTCGGCCGCCTCGCGCAGCGATCCGGGCACCCGGGCGTACTCCTCCGCCGCGTAGGCGTTGCCCAGGCAGGGCGTCGGCAGGTCGAGTTTGCGCTGCAGCCCGTACAGGCCGGCCGCGATCATCCCGGCCACCGCGAGGTACGGGTTGACGTCGCCGCCGGGCACCCGGTTCTCCATCCGCAGCCCCGCGCCGTGGCCGACCACCCGGTAGGCGCAGGTGCGGTTGTCCCGGCCCCAGGCGACGGCTGTCGGGGCGAAGGAGCCCGGGCGGTAGCGCTTGTAGGAGTTGATGTTCGGCGCGTACAGCACGCTGAACTCGCGCAGGGCGACGAGCTGCCCGGCCAGGAAGTGCCGCATGGTGTCGGTCATCCGGCCGTCCCGGTCGGCGAAGGCGGGCGCGCCGACGGCGTCGCGCAGCGACAGGTGGATGTGGCAGCTGTTGCCCTCGCGCTCGTCGTACTTGGCCATGAAGGTGAGCGCGCAGCCCTGTTGGGCGGCGATCTCCTTGGCGCCGGTCTTGTAGACGCTGTGCTGGTCGCAGGTGGTGAGGGCGTCGGAGTAGCGGAACGCGATCTCGTGCTGGCCCAGGTTGCACTCGCCCTTGGCGGACTCCACGGTCAGCCCCGCACCGGCCATCTCGTTGCGGATCCGGGAGAGCAGCGGCTCGACCCGGGCGGTGCCCAGCATCGAGTAGTCCACGTTGTAGAGGTTCGCCGGGGTCAGCCCGCGGTAACCGCCCAGCCAGGCCTGCTCGTAGGTGTCGCGGAAGACCAGGAACTCCAGCTCGGTGCCGATGTCCGCGGCCAGCCCGTACTCGGCGAGCCGGGCGATCTGGCGGCGCAGCAGCTGGCGCGGGGCCGCGTCCACCGGGTGGCCGCCGTGCCGGGCCAGGTCGGCGGTGACCTGGGCGGTGCCGGGCTGCCAGGGGGTCAGCCGCAGGGTGCCGAGGTCGGGGCGCATCGCGAAGTCGCCGTAGCCGGTGGCCCAGGAGGAGAAGGCGTAGCCGTCCACGGTGTTCAGGTCGACGTCCACGGCCAGCAGGTAGTCGCAGGCCTCGGCGCCGTTCTCCGCCACCTCGTCGAGGAAGAAGCGGGCGGCGAACCGTTTGCCCTGCAGTCTGCCCTGCATGTCGGTGAAGGAGAGCGCGACGGTGTGCACCTCACCCGCGTCCACCAGGGTGCGCAGCTCGTCCAGGGTCAGTGGCGGCCGGGGCCGCGAACCCGCGGGGGCGTTCTCGGGCATGGCGTTCTCGGGCATGCCGAAACCCTCCTCCTCGATCACTCTTCGAGATCAAGCGGTCACAGCGAACCGTACGGCCTGCGGCTCACGGCACGGAAGAGGGCGGACGGGTGTGGCGCGCCGAGACGCTTGGTTGACGGGGTATCAGGCGGTGCGGGAGGAGAATGCCCGCCATGGATCGCAGGCCTTTCATCGGCGTCAGCACCTACCTGGTGGACGCGAGTTGGAGCGACTGGCGGGGTCGTCGCGTCGCCCTGGTGCCGGAGCGGTACACCGCGTACGTCCAGGACTCCGGCGGCATCGCCGTCCTCCTGCCGCCCGACGCCCCCGAACGCGCAGCCGAGGTGCTCGCCCGGCTCGACGCCCTCGTCATCGCCGGCGGACCGGACATCGACCCGGCCTACTACGGGCAGCCGGCCCACCCGTTGACGGACGTCGACTCCCCGGAACGCGACGTCTGGGAGGTCGCCCTGCTGCGCGGCGCCCTGGCGGCGGGCATGCCGGTGCTGGGGATCTGCCGGGGCATGCAGGTGCTGAACGTGGTCTGCGGCGGGACGCTGGTGCAGCACCTGCCGGACGTGCTGGACGTGGACGTGCACGCCGGTTCGCCGGGGTGCTACGGCGCCCACCTGGTCCGGCCGGTGCCCGGCACCCTGCTCGGCGGCCTCCTCCCGGAGACCGAGCTGGAGGTGCCCACCTTCCACCACCAGGCCGTCGACCGCCTCGGCGCCGGCCTGCGCGTCAGCGCCCTCGCCCCGGACGGCACGGTGGAGGCCGTCGAGGGCCCCGGCTTCACCATCGGCGTCCAGTGGCACCCCGAACAGGGCACCGACCTCCGCGTCATGCAGGCCCTCGTCCGCGCCGCCACCGCCGCCTCCCTGGACGCGGTCGCCCTGCACTGAGCCGTGGCGCTGCCCCTCCGCGGGGAGGCGTGCAGATAGCCCCGGAGGCGGCGGCGTGCCGGTCCTCCTCGGCGGTCCACCGGTGCGGCCAGGCACCCCGGGCGCCGCCCCGGGAGGCCCGGCTGCCGATGGTCCAGTGGCAGCCCGGCAGGCTGTCCTCGGCCGGCAGGTTGACGACCAGGGCGGAGCGCACGGCGGGTGCGAGCGCGGACTACTCGGGCCGCCAGGGCTCGCCGCCCAGCGGGCCGTCGAAGTCCCGGCCGAGGCCCCGGGGGACGCACCGGTGCGGGAACCACTCACGCGCCACCATGAGGTGACGATACGTCAACTCCGCTGTTTTGACGCCGAGTTCGGAGAGCCAGCGGACGGAGTCCGCGGTAGCGATCTGCACGGGCCATGATCGTCGCGGACCGGCGCGAGGCTGCGCAAGCCGGCTCCACCCGCCGGGTGACGGAGACACCCGGATTCACCAGGGTCCATGCCGGAGGCATCGGGGCTACGCCGTCCGGAGGAGCCCTTCATCGGCAACGACAACGGTCACCAGTACAGCCTTTGGATCTTTGTCGATTCTGCGGTTCACTTCGAGTGCGGGGCGATCGCACCCCGTCACCACTCACCCGTGCGTCCAGAGAGGACTTCGATGGCCGGGCACGAGCACTCCCACGATGATCATGCGCATGACCACCAGAGCTCGCAGGGCCTCGGCCATGGCGGTCACGGTGGCCACGCGCACGGCCACGGGGGCCACGGCGGGCACTCCCACGGCGTCGCCGCCGACGCCGACCGCCGCTGGCTGGTCAGCGCCCTCACCCTGATCGTCGTCTTCATGGCCGGTGAGGTCGTGGTCGGCTTCGCCGCCCAGTCACTGGCCCTGATCTCCGACGCGGCGCACATGCTCACCGACGCTGCCTCGATCGTGCTGGCCCTGATCGCCATGCGGCTCTCCGCCCGCCCGGCCCGCGGCGGCTACACCTACGGGCTCAAGCGCGCCGAGATCCTCTCCGCGCAGGCCAACGGCGTCACCCTGCTCGTCCTGTCCGCCTGGCTGGGCTACGAGGCGGTCACCCGGCTGATCACGCCGCCCGAGGTCACCGGTTCGCTCGTGCTGGTCACCGCGCTGATCGGGATCGTGGTCAACCTGGCCGCCGCCTGGTGCATGTCGAAGGCCAACCGCAGCTCGCTGAACGTCGAGGGCGCCTTCCAGCACGTACTCACCGACCTGTACGCCTTCATCGCCACCGCCGTGGCCGGCGCGGTCATGCTGACCACCGGCTTCGCCCGGGCCGACGCGATCGCCTCGCTGATCGTGGTCGCGCTGATGCTCAAGGCGGGCATCGGCCTGGTCCGGGCCTCCGGACGGATCTTCCTGGAAGCCGCCCCCGCCGGGATCGACCCGAACGCGGTGGCCGACCGGCTGGTCACCGAGCCGCTGGTCGAGGAGATCCACGACCTGCACATCTGGGAGATCACCTCCAACCAGCCCGCCCTGTCGGCGCACATCCTGGTCACCCCCGGCGGCGACTGCCACGCCGTCCGGCGCGAACTGCAGCGCCGGCTGGCGAAGGAGTACGGCATCACCCACAGCACCCTCCAGGTCGACCACGTCGGCGAGGACGAGGCGGGCGCGCTGCTGCAGATCGCCGGCCCCGGCGAGCCGGCCGCCGAACACTGCGCCGACGCCCACGGCCCCGTGCACCGCGCCGGCCCGCACGAGCACTGAGGCCGCCTTCCGTCGTCGCGGTGCGGCATGATCTGACGCGTGACCGCACCGCGACTGATGCTCCTCGACTCCGCCAGCCTGTACTTCCGGGCCTACTACGGCGTACCGGACACCCTGCGCTCACCGCAGGGTGAGCCGGTCAACGCCGTCCGCGGCCTGCTGGACTTCATCGCCCGGCTGGTCCACGACCACCGGCCCGACGAACTCGTCGCCTGCATGGACGCTGACTGGCGCCCCCAGTGGCGGGTGGACCTCATCCCCTCCTACAAGACCCACCGGGTCGCCGAGGCCCCGGAGGCCGCCGAGGCCGGCGAGGAGGAGGTGCCGGACACCCTCGCCCCGCAGGTCCCGGTGATCGAGCAGGTGCTGGACGCCCTCGGCATCGCCCGGATCGGCTCCCCCGGCTACGAGGCCGACGACGTCATCGGCACCCTCACCGCCCGCGCCAAGGGCCCGGTGCAGATCGTCACCGGCGACCGCGACCTCTTCCAACTGGTCGACGACGCACGGCAGATCACCGTGCTCTACCCGGTCAAGGGCATGGGCAACCTGCAGGTCACCGACAACGCGCTGCTGCTGGAGAAGTACGGCGTGGACGGCGCCCGGTACGCCGACATGGCGGCCCTGCGCGGCGACCCGTCGGACGGCCTGCCCGGCGTCAAGGGCATCGGCGAGAAGACCGCCGCCCAGCTGATCAACGAGTACGGCGACCTCCCCGCCATCCGCGCCGCCGCCCTCGACCTCGGCTCCAGGCTCACCCCGGCCCGCCGCCGCAACATCGTCGAGGGCGCCGCCTACCTCGACGTCGCCCCCAAGGTCGTCCGGGTCGCCGACGACGTCCCCCTCCCCGACTTCGACCCGGCCCTCCCCCACGAGCCCCTCGACCCGATGACCCTCGAACACCTCTCCACCCGCTGGGGCCTCGGCACCTCCCTGGACCGCCTCCTGGAGGCCCTCGCCACCCGCTGACGCACACCCCGAAGGGCCCGCCCGTTCGAGTCGAACGGGCGGGCCCTTCGGAGTGGTGACTAGCCCACGGAGGAGTAGGCGATGATGCCGCGGCGCAGGCCGTCGACGGCCTTGCGGGCAGTCTTGCGGAGTTCGGCGTCCTCGCCGGCCGCGTCCTGGATCTGGCCGAGGACGTCGATCAGCTGCTTGGTCCAGCGGACGAAGTCGCCGGCCGGCATGTCGGCGTCGCGCAGGACCTGGTCGAGGTTGTGGCCGAGGGCCCAGCGGTAGGCGGCCCAGGCGAAGCCGAGGTCGGGCTCGCGCTGGCCGACGCCCTCGGCGGTGTTGATCCGGTGCTGCTCCTCCAGGGCGTCCAGGTGGCCCCAGATCCGGACCATCTTGCCGAGCGCCTCCTTGGCCGCGCCCTCCGGCACCCGGGGGGCGACGGCATCGTCGGACTGGCGCGATTCGTACACCAACGCCGAGGCGCAGGCGGCGAGTTCGGCGGCGGCGAGGCCGCTCCAGACGCCTTCGCGGATGCATTCGGAGGCGAGCAGGTCGAGTTCGCCGTAGAGCCGGCCGAGCCGCTTGCCGTCGTCGGTGACGGTGTCGCCCTGGAGGTAGCCGAGGTCGGTGAGCAGTGCGCAGACCCGGTCGAAGGTACGGGCGATGGTGTGGGTGCGGGAGCGCATCCGGCGTTCGAGCAGTTCGGTGTCGCGGTGCAGCCGGTGGTAGCGCTCGGCCCAGCGGGCGTGGTCCTCGCGGTCGGAACAGCCGTGGCAGGGGTGCTGGCGCAGTTCGGTGCGCAGCCGGGTGATCTCCGGGTCGTCGGCGGCGGCCGCGCGGCCGCGCCGGAACCGCTCGGGTTCGAGGTGGCCGGCCTTGGTGCGCAGCGCGGAGGCGAGGTCGCGGCGGGACTGGGGGCTGCGCGGGTTGAAGGACTTGGGGATGCGCAGGCGCTCGATGGCGGCGACGGGGTACGGGAAGTCGATCATCGCGAGCCGCTTGACCTGCCGTTCGGCGGTGAGCACCACCGGGCGCGGGCCGTCCTGGAAGTCGGGGTGGCGCGGGCCGCCGCGGCCGGAGCGGTCGACCGGCGGCAGGCCCGGGTCGAGGACCAGGGCGAGGCCGGCGAACTTGCCGGTGGGGACGTGGATGACGTCGCCCGGCTTGAGCTGCTCGATCGACTCGATGGCGGCGGCGCGGCGCTGGCTGGTGCCCTCGCGGGCCATCTCGTTCTCGCGGTCCTTGAGCCGGCGGCGCAGCTCCATGTACTCGTCGAAGTCGCCGAGGTGGCAGGTCATCGACTCGCGGTAGCCGTCCAGCCCCTCCTCGTTGCGCTGGACCTGGCGGGCGATGCCGACGACCGAGCGGTCCGCCTGGAACTGGGCGAAGGAAGTTTCCAGCAGTTCGCGGGAGCGGTGCCGGCCGAACTGGGAGACCAGGTTGACGGCCATGTTGTACGAGGGCCGGAACGAGGACTTCAGCGGGTAGGTGCGGGTGCCGGCCAGGCCGGCCAGGGCCTCCGGGTCGAGGCCGCGCTGCCAGAGCACCACGGCGTGGCCCTCGACGTCGATGCCGCGCCGCCCGGCCCGGCCGGTGAGCTGGGTGTACTCGCCGGGGGTGATGTCGGCGTGGGTCTCGCCGTTCCACTTGACCAGCTTCTCCATGACCACCGAGCGGGCGGGCATGTTGATGCCGAGTGCCAGGGTCTCGGTGGCGAAGACGGCCTTGACCAGGCCCTTCACGAAGAGCTCCTCGACGACTTCCTTGAACCGGGGCAGCATTCCGGCGTGGTGGGCGGCGATGCCGCGCTCCAGCCCGTCCAGCCACTCGAAGTAGCCCAGGACGTGCAGGTCCTCGTCGGGGATGTCGGCGCAGCGCTCCTCGACGATGGCGCGGACCAGGGCGCGGTCGGAGTCCTTGTTGAGCCGCAGGCCGGAGCTGAGGCACTGCTGGACGGCGGCCTCGCAGCCGGCCCGGCTGAAGATGAAGGTGATCGCGGGCAGCAGGCCCTCGGCGTCGAGCCGGTCGATGACGTCGACCCGGCCCGGGGTCCAGACCCGGCCGGGACGGCCGTTGGGCATGGAGCGGCCCCGGCCGCGGCCGAAGCGGTCGCGCGGGTTGCGGTCGAGTTCGGAGCGGGCGAGCCGGACCAGTTCGGGGTTGACGGCCTTGCCGGGGTTCTTGAGGCTGTGCTTGGGGCGGCCGTCCCGGTCGGGGTCGGCGAACAGGTCGTACATCCGGTTGCCGGCCATCACGTGCTGCCAGAGCGGCACCGGGCGGGTCTCGGAGACGATGACCTTGGTGCCGCCGCGAACGGTGTCCAGCCAGTCGCCGAACTCCTCGGCGTTGGAGACGGTCGCGGAGAGCGAGACGAGGGTGACCGACTCGGGGAGGTGGATGATGACCTCCTCCCAGACGGCGCCGCGGAGGCGGTCGGCGAGGTAGTGCACCTCGTCCATGACGACGTAGCCGAGGCCGTCGAGGGTGCTGGAGCCCGCGTAGAGCATGTTGCGCAGCACCTCGGTGGTCATGACCACCACGGGGGCGTCGCCGTTGACGCTGTTGTCGCCGGTGAGCAGGCCGACCTTGGCCGCGCCGTAGCGCTTGACCAGGTCCCCGTACTTCTGGTTGGAGAGCGCCTTGATCGGCGTGGTGTAGAAGCACTTGCGGCCGGCCTGGAGGGCCAGGTGCACGGCGAACTCGCCGACGATGGTCTTCCCGGAGCCGGTGGGGGCGGCGACCAGGACGCCCGAGCCGGCCTCCAGGGTCTCGCAGGCCTCCAGCTGGAAGTCGTCCAGCGGGAAGTCGTAGAGCTGCTGGAAGCCGTACAGGGCGGTGGCCTGCTCCTGGGCCCGGCGACGACTGGCCGCGTACGCCTCGGCGGGGCTGAGCTCCTGGTCTTCCTGGGGCTCTGGATCGGGGGTGTTCATCGCCGTCCGGGTGTGGTTGGTGTGATCTCGCATCTCAGCGAGAGGTTACCCGGGTGGAGTGACATCGATAGCACCGTTTTCCGTGCGAGGAGATCACTCCTCTCTCAGATCCATAGTTGCAAATGTCTTCAAGCGACCAGGAGTGGACCAGATCCGAACGTCTGCGGTCATCAGCGGTGGAGTCCGGGAGTTGCTGCCTACCTTCGTGAGCCACAGCCACCAACTCACGGGAGGACCGCCACGATGGCGAACCTGGAGACGTCCCTCAAGGACGCCATGTCGATCGACGGCGCGATCGGCGTCGCCCTGGTCGACTACGGCAGCGGCATGGCCCTCGGCACCCTCGGCGACGGCGGCGAGCTGGACCTCAACGTCGCCGCGGCCGGGAACACCGACGTGGTCCGCGCCAAGATGCGGGCGATGGAGGCGCTCAACCTGCTCGACAACGAGATCGAGGACATCCTGATCACGCTGACCCACCAGTACCACATGGTGCGGCCGATCACGACGCCCAGCGGGCGCGGGCTGTTCCTCTTCCTGGTGCTCCACCGCAACCGCTCCAACCTGGCGATGGCCCGCCACCGGCTCAAGCAGATCGAGCTCTCGCTGGAGATCTGAGCCCGCCGACACCAGGGAAGGGGGGGCCGCGTGACGGTAGCCGTCTACCAGGCCAAGGCCGAGTTCTTCCGGATGCTCGGCCATCCCGTCCGGATCCGGGTGCTGGAGCTGCTGCAGGCCGGACCGACACCCGTGCACTGCCTGCTCGCCGAGCTGGAGGTCGAGCCCTCCAGCCTGTCCCAGCAGCTCGCGGTGCTGCGCCGGTCCGGCATCGTCACCGCCACCCGGGACGGCAGCACGGTGGTCTACGCGCTGGCCGGCGGCGACGTCGCCGACCTGCTCCGAGCAGCCCGGCGGATCCTCACCGGGCTGCTCGCCGACCGGAACACGCTGCTCGCGGAACTGCGGGCGGCGGGCGGCCAAGCCGCTACTCCTTCAACAACTCCACCAGCCCCTCCGCCAGCCGCTCGTAATCCGCCGCCCGGTTGTACACCTGGCCGCTGACCCGCAGCACCCCGCCGTCGGGCCCCGGCCGGACGGCGACCCGGACGCGGTGGCGCCGCCACAGCTCGGCCACCAGCGCGCGGCACGACGCGTCGGAGCCCGCCCGGCCCTCCGGCATCCGTACGGTGCGCATCCACACCCCGGGCGTCGCGGGCAGCGCCCGCAGGCCCACCCGCTCCACCAGCACCCGCTGGCCGTACGCGGCGAGCGCGGCGTTGTGCGCGGCGACCGCCTGGTGGCCCAGCTCGCGCAGCAGCGCGAAGCCGGCCGGGGCGGCCAGCCAAGGGGTGTAGTCGCAGGTGCCGCGCCATTCGACGTTGGCCGGGAAGCCCCGGTGGTGCTCCCAGGACAGCGCGAGCGGGCGCACCCGGGCCGTCCACTCGGGACGGACGGACAGCACGCCGGTGGCGCGCGGGGCGAAGGCCCACTTGTGCAGGTTGCCGAACCAGAAGTCGGCGTTCGGATCGACCGGTTCGGCCAGCATGCCGGGCGCGTGGGCACCGTCGACCAGGGTGGTCACCCCGCGCTCGCGCAGCTCGGCGACCAGCTCCGGGGAGGCCACCGTACGGGCGGTGAGCGAGGTGATCCGGTCCAGGACGGCGACGGTGGTGCGCCCGTCCACGGTGGCGAGCACCGCCTCCCGGACGGTCCGCTCGTCCGGGGCGTCCAGCGGCACCTCGGCCACCACCAGTTCGGCGCCCGCCTCGGCGGCCCGGCGGGCGACGGCCTCGGTGACCGCGCCGTAGCCGTGGTCGGTGACCAGGATCCGGTCGCCAGGGGCGAACGGGATGCTGTCCAGGGCGATCGCCGCCGCCTCGGTGACGTTGGCGACCAGCGCCAGCCGGTCCGGGTCGGTGGCCAGCTCGGCGGCGATCCGCTCCCGGACCCCGGCGATCCGGGCGGGCAGGTCGGCGAAGAAACCGTCCGGGTCCAGCTCCTGCTCGGCCCGCAGCGCCTCCTGCACCCGCTGCACCGGCAGCGGCACGGCGCCGTACGAGCCGTGGTTGAGGTGCGCGGCCTGCGGCGAGACGCTGAACAGCCCCTCGGCGGCGGGCAGCGGGGCCGGGGGCTCCGCGGTGGTCAGGTCCTCGGTGGTGGTCAGGTCCTCGGTCACGAAGGTTCCTCCCCTGGAACGGCAGACGAGTCGAGTGGTGTATGACATTTCATATGGCACGAGGGCCCGGTCCGTCCATCCACCCCACCCAACGCGCCTCCCGCACACCTCTTCGGGGCGATCCATTGAGTTCCCGCGGGCCGGACTGGGAAACTCCGCCTGACCGCCGCCCGGCCCGGGCGGCACCGCGAACGGGGAGCGCACGGGATGAGGATCGCAAGACCGGGACCGGTCGGACAGCGGCAGTGGACCCCACTGACCATGACCAACGCGGGGCTCGCCTTCGGGCTGGAGCTCGCCATGCTGGCCGCGCTCTGCTACTGGGGGTTCAAGACCGGCTCCACCCTGGCCACCCGGCTGCTGCTGGGGCTCGGCGCCCCCGCCCTGGCGGGCACCTTCTGGGCGCTGTTCCTGGCCGCCGGCGGCCCGCGGTTCCGCCAGCCGCTCGGCGTGGAGATCGTGCTCAAGCTGCTCGCCCTGCTCACCGGGGCGCTCGCGCTGCACGCCACCGGGCGGACCACCCTGGCGGTGGTCTACGCGGTGCTGGTGCTGGTCAGCGTGGCCGTGGAGTACACCGCCAACTGACGTCGCCGACGCGCGGAAGGCCCCGGGTCCCCCCGACGAAAAGGGATCCGGGGCCGGTCCGTGAAGGGCCGGGCCCATGAAGCGCCGGCCCGTGAAAGGCCGGTCCCTGAAAGGCCGGTCCGCGAAAGGCCGGGACCATGAAGCGCGCCGGTCCGCGAAGGGCCCGCCCGCGAGACTGACCCGCTCCGCGAAGGCCCGCTACCGCAGCCGGCGGGCGGTGAGGTAGAGGTTCATCGCGTACAGCGCGACCCCGCCGGCCAGGATCGACGCGGCGGCCGCGTAGCGGCGGGAGAAGAGTTCACGCCACCCGCCCGAGGCCTCCGCCGTCGGCGACTGCGGTGGGCAACTGGGCTGCTCGGCAACGGTCGTGGCGGTCTCGACGGCAGAGGATTCGGTCACGTCCGATACGCTAGGACTTCAAGAGAACTTGAAGTCAAGGAGTGGTGACCATGGCCGGAACCGCACCGGTCGACCTGCTCAGCGTCGGCGAGGTGGCCCGGCGCGCCGGGATCGCCACCTCCGCGGTCCGCTTCTACGAGGAGCAGGGGCTGATCTCCTCCGAGCGGTCGGCGGGCAACCAGCGCCGCTACCGGCGGCACGTGCTGCGGCGGATCTCGCTCATCCTGGTCGCCAAGCGGCTCGGCATCCCGCTCTCCGAGGTCGCCGAGGTGTTCACCTGCCTGCCCGAGGACCGGATGCCGGGCAAGCACGACTGGGAACGGATCTCCCGCCGCTGGGCCGACCAACTGCGCGCCCGCCGGACGGAGTTGGAGCGCCTGGAGGACGAACTCACCGGCTGCATCGGCTGCGGCTGCGTGTCGCTGCGCCGCTGCCGGGTGCTCAACCCGGGCGACGAACTCGCCACCGAGGGGCCGGGCCCCCGACTGCTGCTGTCCTCCGAGGAGCCATGAGCCCCACCGAGGAACCAGGCGCCCCTCGGTGGAGCCCCTCGGTGGAGCCATGAGGTGGAACCCGGTCGGACGCGGCCCTCGTGAGGTTCCCCGCCGCGCCCGACCGGGGGCTTGTGAGGCCGCCGGTCAGTCCGGGAAGTGGCAGGCCGCCTGCCGGCCGCCCGTCCCGACCACCTCCAGCAGCGGCCGCTCCGTCCGGCAGCGCGCCTGCGCCTTCGGGCAGCGCGGGTGGAAGCCGCACCCGGGGGGCGGGTCGGCCGGGCTCGGCGGGTCGCCGAGCAGCACGATCCGCTCCCGGGCCCGCTCGGCCGCCGGGTCCGGCAGCGGGACGGCGGACAGCAGCGCCCGGGTGTACGGGTGCGCCGGGCTGCCGTACACCTCGGCCTTGTCGCCGATCTCCACGATCCGGCCCAGGTACATCACCGCGACCCGGTCGCAGACCCGCTTGACCACCGAGAGGTCGTGCGCGATGAACACGTACGCCAGGCCCAGTTCCCGCTGCAACTGCTCCATCAGGTTGACCACTTGGGCCTGGACGGAGACGTCGAGCGCGGAGACCGGCTCGTCCGCGATCACCAGTTTCGGCGAGGTGGCCAGCGACCGGGCGATACCGATGCGCTGCGCCTGGCCGCCGGAGAACTCGTGCGGGTAGCGGTCGAGGTGCTCGGGGATCAGCCCGACCAGTTCCATCAGGTCGGCGGCCCGGCCGCGCGCCTCCTCGGCGGACGCGCCCTGGACCAGCAGCGGCTCGGAGATGATCCGGGCCACCGTCTGGCGGGGGTTGAGCGAGGAGTACGGGTCCTGGAAGACCATCTGCAGGTGCCGCCGGTGCGGCCGCAGCCGGGCCTGGGAGAGGCCGCCGATCTCGGTGCCGTCGAAGGTGACGGTGCCCGAGGTGGGGTCGAGCAGCCGGACGATCATCCGTCCGGTGGTGGACTTGCCGCAGCCGGACTCGCCGACCAGGCCCAGGGTCTCGCCCGCGCCGAGGTCGAAGCTCACCCCGTCCACCGCCCGCACCGGCGCACCGGGCCGGCCGGTGCGACTGCGGCGGCCGGCGAAGGTCTTCACCAAGTCCCGTACGGACAGCAGTGGTTCCGCCATCAGACGGCTCCTTCCGGCACCAGTGGCAGGTGGCAGGCGGCCCGGTGCTCGGCCGTGGCCGGACCGAGCGGGCCGAGCGACGGGCGCTCGGCCAGGCAGCGGGCGTGCTCCTCGGCCGGCGCGCTGCCGGTGCGGGCGCAGCGCGGGGCGAAGGAGCAGCCGGGGGCGGGGACGAGCAGGGACGGCGGGCTGCCGGGGATGGCTCGCAGCGGGGCGTCGTCGGTGTCGTCCAGGCGCGGCAGCGAGTCCAGCAGGCCGCGGGTGTACGGGTGCGCGGGTGCGGCGAACAGCTCGTCCACCGGGGCCTGTTCGGCCGCCCGGCCGCCGTACATGACCAGTACCTCGTGGGCGACCCGGGCGACCACGCCCAGGTCGTGGGTGATCAGCACGACGCCGAGGCCGCGGTCCTGCTGGATCCGGGCGATCAGGTCGAGGATCTGGGCCTGGACGGTGACGTCCAGCGCGGTGGTGGGTTCGTCGGCGATCAGCAGGTCGGGTTCGCAGGCGAGCGCCATGGCGATCATGACGCGCTGGCGCATGCCGCCGGAGAACTGGTGCGGGTACTCGTCGACCCGGCGGGCCGGTTCCGGGATGCCCACCTCGGCGAGCATCTCGACGGCCCGGGCCCGGCCGGCCTTGCGGCCCGCCCGGAAGTGCACCCGGTAGTGCTCGGCGATCTGTTCGCCGACCGTGTAGAAGGGGTGCAGGCTGGACAGCGGGTCCTGGAAGACCATCGCGATCCGCCGGCCCCGGACGGTGCCCAACTCCCGTTCCCCCAGGCCGGTCAGCTCCTGCCCGTCGAGCCGGATCGAGCCGGTGACGGTGGCACCCCGGTGCAGGCCCATGACGGCCAGCGAGGTGACGGACTTGCCGCTGCCGGACTCGCCGACCAGCCCGAGGGTGCGCCCGGCCGCGACGGTGAAGGAGATGCCGTCCACGGCCCGGACGGTGCCGCGCGGGGTGGCGAAGGCGACCTTGAGGTCCTCGACCTCCAACAGTCCGGCCATCAGTACCTCACTCTCGGGTCGACGTACGCGTAGAGCAGGTCGACCAGCAGGTTGGCCGCGACGATGAAGAACGCCGCGAGCAGGGTGACGCCGAGGATCACGGGCTGGTCGGAGCGGGCCAGTCCGTCGTAGAACAGCCGGCCGACGCCGGGCAGGCCGAAGATCGACTCGGTGATGACGGCGCCGGCCAGCAGCCCGCCCAGGTCCATCCCGAAGATGGTGAGGATCGGCGTGGTCGCGGAGCGCAGCCCGTGCTTGAAGGTCACCGTGCGGGCCGGCAGCCCCTTCGCCCGGGCGGTGCGGATGTACGGCTCGGCCATCGCCTCGATCATCGAGTTGCGGCTCTGCCGGGCGTACATGGCCGCGTACAGCAGGGCGAGCGCGATCCACGGCAGCAGCAGGTTGGACGCCCAGGCCAGCGGGCCGTCGGTGAACGCGTGGTACGAGGGGTACGGCAGCAGCCCGGCCGTTCTGACCACGCCCCAGATCAGCATGATCGAGGTGAAGTAGACCGGCAGCGAGGCGGCCCCGACCGAGAGCACCATGAGGATCCGGTCGGTGAAGCCGCCCTTGCGCAGCGCCGAGGTGACGCCCGCGCCGAGGCCGAGGAGCAGCCAGAGCACGGCCGCGCCGAGGGCCAGCGAGATCGAGACCGGCAGCCGGTCGGTGAGGAGGTCCCAGACCGGCAGCCCGTACTCGTAGGAGTAGCCGAGGCAGGGGAAGCCGCAGTGCACGGCGCTCGGGCCGGTGCCGTAGTCGCGACCCGCGAAGATCCCGGTCAGGTAGGCGGTGAACTGCTCCCAGACCGGCTTGTCCAGGCCCATCGCCGCCTTGACGTCGGCGAGCCGCTCGGGGCTGCAGGTCTTGCCGCAGGCCGCCGCGGCCGGGTCGTTCGGCAGCAGGTAGAAGATGGTGAAGGTGATGGCGCAGATGGCGAGCAGGATGCCCGCCACGCCGAGCAGCCGGCGGCCGAGGTAGAGGATCACGACCGGGCTCCCCGGGGGTCGAGGATGTCGCGCAGGGCGTCGCCGAGCAGGGTGAACGCGAGCACGGCGAGGAAGAGGAAGGCCGTCGGGATGAGGAAGTACGTCGGGTCGGTCTCGTAGTGGGCGATGCTCTCGGCGATCATCTGCCCCCAGGACGGGGTCGGCGGGCGGACGCCCACGCCGAGGTAGCTGAGCGCGGCCTCGGTGGCGATCATGCCGGGGATCAGCAGCGTGGTGTACGCGATGACCGGGCCGGAGACGTTCGGCAGGATCTCCCGGGTGAGGATGCGCCAGGAGCGGGCGCCGCCGACCCGGGCGGCCTCGACGTACTCGCGGTGCTTGAGCGAGAGGGTCTGGCCGCGCACCACCCGGGCGATGCCGGGCCAGGTGAACAGGCCGATGACCAGGGTGATCAGCAGGATCCGGTTGACGTCCTTGGCCACCGACATCATCGCGATCATGAAGATCAGCGAGGGGAAGGACATCGTGAGGTCCATCAGCCGGGACAGCACGGCGTCCGTCCGGCCGCCGAAGTAGCCCGCCGCGATGCCGGCCAGGGTGCCGGCGACCACGACGACCGCGGTCGCGCTGAACGCGATCAGCAGCGACACCTGGCCGCCGTGCAGCACCCGGGCGAACAGGTCGCGCCCGGTGATCGGCTCGACGCCCAGCCAGTGCCGGGTGCTGATGCCGCCAAAGTCGCCCCTGGGCATGCCGCCCAGGTAGGCGTCCACGGCGCGCTTGTCGAACTCCTCGGGGGACCAGCCGCCGAGCGCGCTCAGCGGGCCGGCCAGGGCCGCGGCCAGGACCAGCACGCCGACCGCGATCAGGCCGAACCGGGCCGAACCGCGGGCCCACAGCTGCTGCCCCACCCGGCGCCAGGGCCCGCGGCTCGCGCTCCCCGCGGGGCCCGTCGCCACGGCGACGGGTTGCGTGGTGGTGGTCATCCTCAGCCCTTGCCCTTGGCCGGGTCCTTGACGCCGACCACGGCCAGGTCGATCATTCCCGCGTAGCCCGAACTGCCGAACGCGCCCGCCACGTTGGTGCCGACCATCAGCGGGCGGCGCTGCCACATCAGCGGGACGGCCGGGGCCTTCTTCATCAGGTCCCCGTCCAGCTGCTGCCAGGCCTTGTTGGCCTCGTTGACGTCCGGCATGGCCGCGATCCGGTCCATCTCGTCCATCGTGGCCTGGTCCCGGAACTGGCTGAAGTTGCCCTGGTTGCCCTTCTCCTTGATGGTGCGTCCGTCGAACTGGAACGGCAGGAAGGTCGCGGCGGACGGGTAGTCCGGGCACCAGCCGTTGATGGTCAGCTCGGGGGCGTTCGCGGTGTCGCCGAGGGTGTCGGTGAAGGCGGACGGGTCCACGGTGTTGACGGTGACCTGGACGCCGGCCCTGGCCAGCGACTGCTGGATCGCCTCGGCC
Organism: Kitasatospora sp. NPDC023176; assembly: GCF_055560495.1. Taxonomy (NCBI): domain Bacteria; kingdom Bacillati; phylum Actinomycetota; class Actinomycetes; order Kitasatosporales; family Streptomycetaceae; genus Kitasatospora; species Kitasatospora sp. NPDC023176. The sequence goes on from NZ_JBVHIP010000003.1 coordinate 331,439, forward strand.
CGGGTCTTGTCGTTGAGCGAGACGGTGAGCCCGACCTTGAGGTCGGTCTTCCCGGCGTCCTTGAGCATGGCCTTGGCCTTCTCCGGGTCCCCGGCCGGCGGGATCTTCAGCGGGTCGGACGTGACCCCGCCGGTCAGCGACGGCGGGAGGAAGGAGGTCGCCACGTCGGCCATCGCCGGACCGCCGAACGCCGTCACCTGGGCCTCGCGGTCGACCGCCCACATCATCGCCTCGCGCACCTTCGGGTCGTCGAAGGGCGCCTTGGCGGTGTTCAGGTACAGCATGTCCGTACAGCCGGTCCGCTCGGCCGCCATCCGGGCCTTGACGTCCGCCTTGGGCAGCACCTTGGCGACCGACTCGTGCTGCATCCAGGGCATGTTGATGGCGTTGGCGTCGGCGCCCTCGCTGGCGATGATCCGGTCGTCCGCCTGGCCGCCCTTGATGCCCTCGGTGACCACGATCCGGTCCGGGTAGGCCTTGCGGACGGTGTCGGTCGACTGGTCCCAGCTGGTGTTGCGGACCAGCACCAGCTGCTTGCCCCGGTCGTAGGTCTCGATCTTGTACGGGCCGGAGGAGAACGGCCGGGAGTCGTACTGGGTGCCCTTCTCCTGGGACTGCGGCACCGGGGAGAAGGTCGGCAGGGTGACGGTGTCCGAGAACTCGGCCACCGGGCGCTTGAGGTGGAAGACGATCGTCTTCGCGTCCGGGGTCTCGATGCTCGCCAGGTGCTCGCCGGTGAGCGGGCCCTTGTACTTCTCACCGCCGGCCAGGTACTGGATCGCGTAGTCCGGTCCGCCGGTGAGGTCCGGGGAGAAGGAGCGCTCGACGTTGTACTTGATGTCGGCGGCCAGGATCGGGCTGCCGTCCTCGTACTTGAGGCCGTCCTTGAGGGTGAAGGTCCAGGTCTTCCCGCCGTCCGAGGACTTGCCCAGGTCGGTGGCGAGGTCCGGGACGATCTCGCTGCCGGCGGCTCCCGGCTCGGACTTGAAGGTGGTCAGGGTGCGGTAGAGCAGCCGGGTGCCGAAGTCCATGTGCGGGACGGTCCAGTTGCGGGCCGGGTCGAGGTGGGCGAAGTCCTGGTTGGTCAGGACGGTGAGGGTGCCGCCCTTGGCCGGGGTGCCGCCGATGATCGAGCCGCTCTCGGCGCCCGGGCCCTTGGTGTTGCTGGGGGCCGCGTCGGCACCGCTGTCGCTCTTGTCGTTCTTGCAGGCCCCGAGGCCGAGGGTGAGGGTCGCCGCGAGGGCGGCGGCGAGAAGGGCATGGCTGCGCCTGGTCATGTGGCAACTCCGCTGTGGGGGGCCTGCTTTGGTCTGCGGGGCCGGCTCTGGCCGCACCGCCGTGTGACCCGTAACATAGTAATGTGAAATTGCACTGCACAAGAGGTGACGCCCTCCGTTACCCAGCTGTGTCCCACCACCCCCAGCACCCGACCCCCGTCTAGGAGTTCACCGGTGACCCACCCCCAGCCCGGCCTCGCCACCGGAAGCCACGATCTCGCGGTCTCCCCCGCCCTGGACGCCTTCATGGGCACCGCCTGGACCGCCACCCCGCTCCCCGCCGACCAACGCGTCCCCGGCCACCCCCAGTTCGCCGGCCGCCGCGCCCGGCTCTCCGCCGCCTTCCCCGGCGAACGGCTGATCGTCCCCGCCGGCCGGCTCAAGGTCCGCTGCAACGACCTCGACCACCGCTTCCGCCCGCACAGCGCCTACGCCTGGCTCACCGGACTCACCGGCGAGGACCAGGCCGACCACGTCCTCGTCCTCGAACCGACCGGCCCCGAAGGCCACGAACCCGTACTCCACGTACGCCCCCGATCCCCGCGCAGCGGCGGCGAGTTCTACCGCGACCGCCGCTACGGCGAGTTCTGGGTCGGCCGCCGCCCCGACCTCGACGAGACCACCCGGCTCACCGGGCTGCGCGCCGAACACCTCGACGACCTCGGCAAGCTGCTCACCGGCCCGCAACCGCCCACCCGGGTCCTGGCCGGCACCGACGCCCTCGTCGACGAGGCCACCGGGCGCGGCTCCTTCGCCCACGACGCCGAACTCGCCGCCGTGCTCTCCGAGTTGCGGCTGGTCAAGGACACCTGGGAGGTCCAGCAGCTGCAACTGGCCGTCGACCACACCGTCACCGGCTTCGAGGACGTCGTCCGCGCCCTGCCCACCGCCCTGCGCCACCACCGCGGCGAACGCTGGATCGAAGGCGTCTTCGACCTGCGCGCCCGCGCCGAGGGCAACGGCCCCAGCTACACCACCATCGCCGCCTCCGGCGCCCACGCCTGCGTACTCCACTGGATCCGCAACGACGGCGCCCTCGACCCGAACGCCCTGCTGCTACTCGACGCCGGCGTCGAGACCGACACCCTCTACGCCGCCGACATCACCCGCACCCTCCCCCTCAGCGGCACCTTCACCCCGGTCCAGCGCCAGGCCTACGAGCTCGTCCTCGCCGCCCAGAGCGCCGGCATCGCCGCCCTGCGCCCCGGCGCCCGCTTCCGCGACTTCCACCACGCCGCCATGCGGGTCATCGCCGAAGGCCTCGCCGACTGGGGCGTCCTGCGCGTCCCCGCCGACCAGGCCCTCGCCGAGGACAACGGCGTCTACCGCCGCTACACCCTCTGCGGCAGCGGCCACATGCTCGGCCTCGACTACCACGACTGCTCCAAGGCCCGCGCCGACCGCTACGTCGACGGCACCCTGGAAGCCGGCATGGTCCTCACCGTCGAACCCGGCCTCTACCTCCAGCCCGACGACGAAACCCTCCCCCTCGAACTCCGCGGCCTCGGCATCCGCATCGAGGACGACCTCGTCATCACCGACGACGGCGCCCACCTGATGTCCAGCGCCCTCCCCAGGACCGTCCCCGCCATCGAATCCTGGATGGCCACCCTCCTGAGCTGAGTCAGACCCCCCGCGCGCCCCGCCACAGCTGCCCGACGACGGCCTCCGCCGCCCCCGGGCGGGCCAGGCGGTGGGCGGTGCCGGCCCAGAGGTGCATGGCGTCGGTGTCGGCGCGGCGGGTGGCGGCGGCCCGGAGGGGGGCGGTGAGGTGGTGGACCTCGGGGTAGGCGGGCGGGGCGTACGGGCCGTAGCGGTCGATGAAGGCGTTGCGCAGGCCGCGCGCGGGGCGGCCTGTGAAGGCGCGGGTGACGACGGTCCGCGGCAGTTCGGTGAGCGCGGCCCGGTGGGCGGCGGCGGCGCCGGACTCGTCGGTGCGCAGCAGCGCCGTCCCCAGCTGCACCGCGGCGGCCCCGGCCCGCAGGGCCGCCGCGATCGCCGGGCCGTCACCCAGCCCGCCCGCGCCGATCAGCGGCAGCGCGGTCACCGCCCGTACGGCGGGCAGCAGTTCCAGCAGCGGCAGCTCCCCCGGAGTGTCCGTCACCCGATGGGTGCCGCGGTGCCCGCCGGCCTCCGGGCCCTGCACGCACAGCGCGTCCATCCCGACCGCCTCCGCCGCCCGCGCCTCGCCCGGGGTGGTGACGGTGCCGACCTGCAGCGTCCCCACCGCCCGCAGCGCCGCCGCCTCCTCGGCCGTCGGCAGCCCGAAGGTGTAGGAGACGACCGGCACCGGGTCGGCGAGCAGCGCGGCGAGTTTGGCCTCCCAGTCGTCCCGGTCCGGCCCGATCTCCTCCGGCAGTTCCACCGCCCACCGCTCGGCCTCCGGCCGCAGCCGTTCCCGGTAGGCGGCGACGGCGGCCGGGTCGGCGGGCGGGGCGGGCACGAAGAGGTTCACCCCGTACGGCCGGTCGGTCGACTTCCGTACCGCGGCGATCTGTTCGCCCATCGCGGCGGCGCTCTTGTAGCCCGCGGCCAGGAACCCCAGCCCGCCGGCCCGGTTCACCGCGGCCACCAGCTCCGGCGTCGAGGCCCCGCCCGCCATCGGGGCGCCGATCACCGGTACGGCGAGTTCGTCGAGACGCACGGCCATCGGGGCTCCTCACTCCGCTACGGGCACCGCCCTCACCCTACGCTCAGCGGATCAGCCCGCGCCCGCGCGCCTCCCGCACCGCCGCCGTGCGCGAGTCGACCCCCAACTTGGTGTAGATGTGCACCAGATGGGACTTCACGGTGGCCTGGCTCAGGTGCAGCCGCTGGCTGACCTGCTGGTTGGTCAGCCCGTCCGCGACCAGCCCGAGCACCTCGGTCTCCCGGGCGCTGAGCGCCGCCGCGGGCGTCCGCATCCGTTCCAGCAGCCGGTCGGCGACGCTCGGCGCCAGCGCGCTGCGCCCAGCCGCGGCGGCCCGGACGGCCTGGGCGAGTTGCTCCGGCGGCGCGTCCTTCAGCAGGTACCCGGTGGCGCCGGCCTCCAGCGCCGGGAGGGTGTCCGCGTCGCTGTCGTACGTGGTGACCACCAGCACCCGCGGCGCGCCCGCCCGGGCGGTGATCGCGGCGGTGGCCTGGGCACCGTTCATGGCCGAGCCGGGCCCGAACTGGAGGTCCATCAGCACCACATCCACACCCGGTTCCGCCGCCAGTTCGACGGCCCGTTCGGCGGTCGCCGCCTCGGCCACGATGGTGAAGTCGGGTTCGCTCTCCAGCACCGCGCGCAGCCCGGCCCGCACCACCGGGTGGTCGTCGGCGATCAGCAGCCGGATCACGGGCCGGCCTCCGGGGTGACGGGCGGCTGCGGGGTGACGGGCAGCTGCACCGCCAGGGCCGTCCCCTCGCCGGGCGCGGACTCGACCGTGAAGCCGCCGCCGAGCGCGCGGGCCCGGGCCCGCATCGAGGGCAGTCCGAAGCCGCCGTCCGCACCGGTGCGGCCGGCGACCGCCGCCGGGTCGAACCCGGCCCCGTCGTCGAACACGTCCAACGCCACCTCGCCCTCCATGTAGCTGAGTGTCACCTCGGCGCGCGAGGCCTTCGCGTGCCGCACGGTGTTGCCGAGCGCCGACTGCGCGATCCGCAGCAGCGCCACCTCCTGCGCGGCGGGCAACCGCAGCGGGTCCCCGGAGACGTGCAGGTGGACGGGCAGTCCGCTGTGCGCGGTGGTGGTCGCGCAGAGCCGTTCCAGCGCGACGGGCAGCGGATCGCCGTCCAGCGCGGGCGGGGTGAGCGCCCGGACGAACCGCCGGGCCTCGTCCAGGTTGTCCTGGGCGGCCTGCCGCGCCTGCTCCACGTACCCGGCCGCGGCCTCGGTGCGATCGGGCAGCGCCCGCTGGGCCGCGCGCAGCAGCAGCTGGATGGAGCTGAGGCTCTGCGCGAGGGTGTCGTGGATCTCCCGGGCGAGCCGCTCGCGCTCGGCGAGGACGCCGGCCGCGTGGTGGGCGGCGGCGGCGTCGGCGCGGGCGGCGGTGAGTTCGTCGATCAGCCGGCGCCGTTCCTCGCTCTCCCGGTACAGCGCCTGGTAGCCGAGCACGGTGGCGGTCGCGACGGCCGCGCCGAGGGCGGGCCCGATCGAGGCGGCCAGGTTGAAGCTCTGCTGGTGCCAGGACCACGCGGCGATCGCGGCGCCGGCCGTCAGGGCGACGGCGGTCAGCCCGCTGCGCCGGCCGAGCAGGTGCAGTTCCAGGAAGTACAGCGGGAAGGCCAGCCACACCCCGTCCTGGGTGGCGACCAGCAGGCCCGCCCAGGTGACGCCGAGCAGCGCCAGCCAGAGCGCCGCGCCCCGGCGGGAGCGGTGGACGGCGGCCAGCCGCGGCCCGATGGCGTACCCGGCGGCCATCGCGGTGGCCGCGGCGGCGACGGCGGCCGGGTCCCCGCCCCGGTCGGCGAAGGCGGCCCGGGCGACGGCGAGGGCGAGCAGGCCCGCCACGAGCAGGTGCAGGCAGACCTGGAGGACGCGGGCGACGGGGGTGGTTCTGGAGCGTTCGGTCGCCATCCCTCCAGCCTAAGTTCCGCACCGGGAGCCCGGCATCAATCAAAAGGTTGAACTCCGCTTCTGCCCTTTGATGCCCAGGATGCAATCCCCGGCGCGATGCCCCGGCCACCCCGTTTCGGGGAGCGTGGCAACGTCACCAGTCCCACTGTCGCAGGAAGGCCCACCGTGTTCGTCGCCTGGAGGGATCTCAGGTTCGCCAAGGGGCGGTTCGCCCTGATGGGGACCGTCATCGTGCTGATCACCGTACTGGTCGGCCTGCTGTCCGGACTGACCGCCGGGCTCGGCCGGCAGAACATCTCCGCGATCACCGGCCTGCCCGCCGACCACCTGGTGTTCGCCAAGCCCGCCGAAGGGCAGCAACTCTCCTTCACCGACTCCCAGCTCAGCCCCGACCAGTGGCAGGCCTGGGCCCGCGAGCCCGGCGTCACCTCCGCCCAGCCGCTCGGCATCACCACCACCAAGGCCGCCGCCGGCACCCGCACCGCCGCGCTCTCCGCCTTCGGCGTCCCGGACGGCTCCGACCTGGCCCCGCAGGGCAACCGGATCGCCCCCGGCCAGGCCGTGCTGTCCGGCACCGCCGCCGAGAAGCTCGGCAACCTCACCCCCGGCGCCGACTTCACCGTGGCCGGCCACCACCTCACCGTCGCCGCCGTCGACGGCGACGCCGCGTACAGCCACACCCCGGTGATCTGGACCAGCCTCGGCGACTGGCAGCAGTTCGCCCCCGGCGGCGCCGGCCACGCCACCGTCATCGCCCTCCACACCGCCGAGGGCGCCGACCTCGCCGCCGCCGACACCCGCCACGGCACGGTGACCCGCACCCGCGACGACGCCCTCTCCGCGATCGGCTCCTACACCTCCGAGAACGGCTCGCTCCAGCTGATGCGCGGCTTCCTGTTCGCCATCTCCGCCCTGGTGATCGGCGCCTTCTTCACCGTCTGGACGATCCAACGCAGCGGCGACATCGCGGTGTTGAAGGCCCTCGGCGCCTCCACCCGCTACCTGCTGCGCGACGCCCTCGGCCAGGCCGTGCTGCTGCTGGTGCTCGGTACGGCCGTCGGCACCGCGATCGCCTCCGGCTTCGGCGCGCTGATCGGCTCCGCCGTCCCCTTCGTCCTGGACGCCCCGACCGTCCTGCTGCCCGCCGTCGTCATGATCGCCCTCGGCGCGATCGGCGCGGCCCTGTCCATCCGCCGGATCACCTCCGTCGACCCGCTGACCGCCCTGGGGAGCGCCCGATGAGCCTGACCCTCGACCGCATCACGTTGACCTACCCGGACGGCGACGACCGGCTGACCGCCCTGGACGACGTCTCGCTGACCGTCCCCAAGGGCTCCATCACGGCCGTGGTCGGCCCCTCCGGCTCCGGCAAGTCCAGCCTGCTGGCGGTGGCGGCCACCCTGATCGGCCCGGACTCCGGCCGGGTCGTGGTGGACGGCACCGACACCGCCGGCCTCAACCGCGCCGAGCTCACCGCGCTGCGCCGCACCAGGATCGGCATCGTCTTCCAGCAGCCCAACCTGCTGCCCTCGCTCAGCGCCGCCGAACAGCTCCAGGTGATGGCCCACCTCGACGGCCGCTCCCCCCGCGAGGCCCACACCCGCGCCCTGGAACTCCTCGACGCCGTCGGCCTGCGCGACCTGGCCGCCCGCCGCCCCCACCAGCTCTCCGGTGGCCAGCGCCAACGCGTCAACATCGCCCGCGCCCTGATGAACGACCCCACGGTGCTCCTCGTCGACGAGCCCACCAGCGCCCTCGACCACGAACGCGGCGCGGCAGTGCTCGACTTGATCACCGACCTCACCCACCGGCGGGCGACTGCGACGGTCCTGGTCACCCACGACCGCACCCACCTGACGGCGGTCGACCAGATCGCCGAAGTCCACGACGGCCGGTTGACGGTGCCGTCAGCGGTCGCCTGAGCTACTTCTTCGCCGCGAGCACGTCGTCCACCGAGAGCATCACCGACGCCCCGATCGACTCGGGCAGCGTGAACGACTGCCCCGGGTGGTGGACGGCGTGCACCTGGTACTCGCCGTCCTTCGGATCGGTCAACACCATGACCCGCCGATTCTTCCGATCCACGATCACGTAGACGGGCACGCCGGCCGAGGCGTAGGCGGTCGGCTTCCGTTTGAGATCGTCACTGGGATTCGATGACGTGACTTCGAGCACGAGGCGGAAAGCCGCCGGGTCGTAGCAGTTGTACTCGATCAGGTGGTCATCGATGTCAGCATCGACAACCGACAGGTCCGGTACGGCATAGTCCGAAGGCCCATCCGGCAACCAGATGCCAACGTTCTGGAGGACGTCGTCCTCGTCGAGGCCGGCCATGAACAGCGCCCGCATAAGGCGGCTCAGCGACTTACCGTGAGAAGCATTCGGCGGCGGCGTCGCGGTGATCTGGCTTCCGACGATCTCGACCCGGTGCCCGACGAACTGGTTGGAAATCAGCTCGGCGACATCGAGCAGCGTCGGCTGCTCGGCGGCTCCGAGCAGCGGGCGCTGCTCGAAGGGCTCTTCCACTGCGGCGGCGGACATGGATTTCCTCCTGGCTGCCGATGTCGAGAGCATCATCGTAGAGCGCGAGCGCCCCCCGACGCCCGATTCCCATCCTTCACCCGAACGAGTGGTTTAGCCCTCTACCGGGCCCGCAGCCGCAGCCCGGGGCGCTCCGCCTCCGCCGCGTCGTCCTGGCCCGCCCAGAGCGAGCGGACGTGGCTGAGGTGCCGGGTCATGCAGGCCTCGGCCGCCTCGGCGTCGCCGGAGATCATCAGGTCCAGCAGTTCCACGTGCTCCTCCGCCGAGGAGACCAGCTGCCCCTGCTCGTCCAGCCGGGTCAGCCCGTACAGCCGGGAGCGCTTGCGCAGGTCCCCGACCACGTCGACCAGCCGCGCGTTGCCGGCGAGTCCCAGCAGGTCGAGGTGGAACTGCCGGTCCGCCTCCAGGTAGCCGATGAGGTCGTGCTTGCGGGCCGCCGCGACGATGGCCTCGGCCTGCGGGCGCAGCCGCTCCAGCTGGTCCTTGGTCGCCGTGCGGGTGACCCGGCCGACGGTGGGGACCTCGATCAGGGCGCGGATCTCGGTGTAGTCGTCGAGGTCGCGCTCGGTGAGTTCGGTGACCCGGAAGCCCTTGTTGCGGACGGCCTCGACCAGTCCCTCCCGGGCGAGGTCGAGCATGGCCTCGCGCACGGGGGTCGCGGAGACGCCGAAGTCGGCGGCGAGGGCGGGCGCGGAGTAGACGACTCCGGGGCGCAGTTCGCCGGAGATCAGGGCCGCCCGGAGCGCGTGGGCGACCTGGTCGCGGAGCCGCTCCTGCACGGAGATCAGGGTGCGGGACGTGAGCTCGGCCATGGTGTTCCTCCGGGTGGGTGCAGAACACCAGCGTACAATGTCACGTTACGTTGAGCGTGCAACAGTCCGCGATCCGAACGATCCGTCACCACCGGGCACACCACCAACGCCCATGGTGGCAGCGGCGATCGGCCGTGACAACGGCCGGGGGCACACGATCTGCCGACCACCCCGAGAGGAGCCCCCTGGTCGGCTCGCCCTCCACGGCGATCAGACCCGCGAGGCCCGGTACACCTCCGCCGCCACCGCCAGGTCCTCCCAGGCCATCCCGACGCTCTTGAAGAACCGCGGCCGGCCGTCCGGCACCAGCGCGTCGCCGCGCACCAGCTCGGCCAGGTTCCACACCTGCCGCCGCCCGAGCGCGCCCGCCAGCAGCAGGTCCCCGGCCTCCCGGGCCGCCACCGACCGCGCCTCCACGTACAGCTCGGCCCGCCCGACCAGCACCTCGTCCACCTCGCGCGCGTCCGGCTCGTGCGAGCCGACCGCCGCGACGGCCGCGTGCGCGGGCACCAGCGCGCCGTCGAACAGCGGCGTGCGCGCGGTGGTGCAGCAGACCACCACATCGGCCCCGGCCACGGCCTCCGGCGCACCCACCGAGCCCGCCAGCCCCAGCTTCCGCCCGTACGCCGCCAGCGCGGCCGCCCGCCCGGGGTCGCGCGCCACCACCGTCAGCCGCCGGAGCGACCTCAGCGCGGGGACGGCCAGCAGCGCGTCCAGGTGTCCGTAGGCCTGCGGCCCGGAGCCGAACACCACCAGGTGCTCGGCCTCCGGCGCCGCGAGCCGCGCCAGCGCCACCGCCGTCACGGCGGGCGTGCGCAGAGCGGTGAGGGCCGCGCCGTCCAGCAGCGCCAACGGCTGGAGCGTCGGCCCGTCCAGCAGCAGGTAGCTGCCGGTGATCCGGGGCAGTCCGAGCGCCGGGTTCGCGGGCGCGACCCCGGCGATCTTCACCCCGGCGTACGGCCCGGCGGCGGCCGGCATCAGCAGCAGCTCGCCCGCCGGCACCGGTACGGCCGACCGGGCGGGCGCCGCTTCCGGGTCGAACCCGTCCAGCAGCACCCGCTCGATCGACCGCACCGCGTCGGCGGGCCCGACCCCGCCGACTCCCGGCACGGCGTACTGGAGCGGCTCAGCCGCCGCGCCGGGCAGAGCAGGACCGGACACCCCAGGCCCGGGCCGCGCAGGACCGGACACCACAGGACCGGACGCCACAGGACCGTTCGCAGCACTCACAGCAGGAACCCCGTCCCCAGCGCGTCACCCGGCTCCAGGAGGAACCGGTGCTCCCCGGTGCGGTACGCCGTCCCGCTGACCTCGGTGACGACGCCGTCGCCCAGCGGGTCGCCGCCCGCGAGCACCCGCCCGGTGAACCCGGTGCCGATGATCGACTCGTGTCGCAGCGGCTCCCCGGGGGCGAGTCGCTCCTCGGCGGCGAGGACGGCGAGCCGGGCGGAGGTGCCGGAGCCGCAGGGCGAGCGGTCGATCTGCCCGTCGGCGAACACCACGACGTTCCGCTGACTCAACACACCGTCCGGGGACGGTAGTTCGTCGTACAGCACGACCCCGTACACCCCGGACAGCCGCGGGTCGGTCGGGTGTGCGACCGCCTCCGCGCCGGCCAGCAGCGCCCTGATCTCCCGCCCCACGGCGACGAGTTCGGGCAGCTGCCCGGTCTCGACCGCGAGCCCGAGGGCGGCGGCGGGCACCGAGACGTAGCAGGCCCCGGAGTGCGCCACGGCGACCTCGACCACCCCGCGCGAGGTGGTCAGCGGCAGCTTCAGCGCGCTGACCCGGCTGGGCACGTTGCGGAAGGTGACCCCGGTGGTGCGCCCGCCGGCCCGGTGCACCAGGGCGGTGACCCGCCCGGAGGGCACGTCGATCCGCACCCGTGCCGTGCCGTCCGCAGGGGCCGGGACCAGTCCGGAGTCCACCGCCCAGGCGCCGAGCGCGATGGTGCCGTGCCCGCAGGCGGTCGAGTAGCCGTCCTTGTGCCAGAACAGCACGCCCAGGTGCGCCTCGTCGTCGTCCGGCGGCACCAGGAACCCTCCGTACATCCCGGCGTGCCCGCGCGGCTCCCGGACGAGCAGCCGCCGGACGTCGTCCAGCGCGCTGGGCCGGGGCGCGGTGGCGCTGGCACCCGCGCCGATCGCGATGGCCCGCCGCTCGGCGACGCTGTCGCCGGGGATCGGGGGCGCGCCGCCCAGCACGATCCGGAACGGTTCGCCGGCCGTGTGGTAGTCGACGGTGTCGACCGTACGGACGTCCATCAGGCGTCCCCGCCCGGCAGCACGCTGATCGTCCGGCTGACGGTGTAGAACTCCAGTGCGGCGCAGCCCTGTTCGCGCTCGCCGTGGCTGGCGCCCTTGGTCCCGCCGAAGGGCAGGTGGAAGTCGACGCCGCTGGAGGGCGCGTTGACCCGGATCATGCCCGCGTCGAGCCGGTCGGCAACGGCCAGCGCCGCGTCCAGGCTGCGGGTGTGCACCGAGGTGGCGAGGCTGTGCGGGGTGTCGTTGGCGAGCGCGATCGCCTCGTCCAGGTCGGCCGCCGCGTGCAGCAGCGCGATCGGACCGAAGAACTCCTCACCGGCCAGCGGGTGTTCGGCCGGCACGTCGGTGAGCAGGGTCGGCTCGACGTACCAGCCGGCCCGCTCGGGCACCCGTCCACCGGTGAGCACCGTCGCCCCGGCCTCCACCGCCGAGTCGACGGCGAGGACGAGCCGCTCCCGCGCGGCGGCGTTGACCACCGGCCCGCACACCGAATCGTCCACCGCCGCAAGGGACTTGACCAGTGCCTCGCGCAGCGGCTGGTACGCCGCACCCACCGCGATCACCCGGCTGGTGGCGGTGCACTTCTGCCCGGCGTACCCAGCGATCGCGGCCGCGAGGTGCCCCGCGGCCAGGTCGATGTCCGCGTCGGGGAGCACCAACGCCGCGTTCAGTCCGCCGAGTTCGGCCTGCACCGGCACCCCCCGCCCGGTGGCGGCCCGCACCACGGCCCGGCCGACCCCGGTCGAGCCGGTGAAGGACACCACGTCGGCGGCGTCGACCAGCGCCTGGCCCTCCTCGGCCCCGCCCGGCAGCACCGTGAACACGTCGGCGGGCAGGCCGGCCAGTTCCGCCAGCCGCAGCGCACAGGCCGTCGCCTCGGGCGCGGGCTTGAGCACGGCCGTGTTGCCGACCGCCAGCGCCGGCGCGGCCTTCCAACTCGGGATCGCCAGCGGGAAGTTCCACGGCGCGATCAGTCCGGCGACCCCGTACGGGCGGCGCCGGGTGAGCAGCAGTCCCGGCCCGGCGGCGGTCTCGTGCACCGCGCCGGACGGCTCGTACGGCGCCTGCGCGTAGTACCGCCAGATCGCGGCCGTCCGGGCGACCTCCCCCCGCGCCTCGGCGAGCGGCTTGCCGACCTCGCGCACGATCAGCGCGGCGAGTTCCTCCGCGTGCGCCTCGACCGCCTCGGCGATCCGGCCCAGCGCGGCCGACCGGGCGCCCGCCCCGGCCGCGAGCCAGCCGCCCTGCGCGGCCCGGGCCCGCCCGACGGCGGCCCGTACGGCTTCGGCGCCGGGCTCCTCGACGGCGACCACCAGGTCGGTCGGGTCGGCGGGGTTGTACGAGGTGATGGTCACGACTAGCAGCCCTTCAGAGCGAGTTCACAACGTAGCGTCAGAGCAGGAAGCCCGCCGGGAACGGGTCGTCCGGGTCGAGGAAGTACTGGGCGGTGCCGGTGACCCAGGCCCGCCCGGTGACGGTGGGCACCACCGCGGGCCGCCCGGCGACCTCGGTCTCCTCGACCAGCCGCCCGGTAAAGGTGGTCCCGATGAAAGAGTCGTTGCGGAAGTCCCGCCCGAGCGGCAGTTCGCCGCGCGCGTGCAGCTGCGCCATCCGCGCCGAGGTGCCGGTGCCGCAGGGTGAGCGGTCGAACCAGCCGGGGTGGATGGCCATCGCGTGCCGGGAGTGCTCGGCGGTGGAACCGGGGGCGAGCAGCTGGACGTGGTGGCAGCTGTGGATGGACGGGTCCTCCGGGTGCACCGGCCGGTCGGGGCCCGCGTTGATCGCGTCCATCAGGGCCAGGCCGGCGTCCAGGATCTCCTGCTTGCGCTCCCGCTCGAACGGCAGCCCGAACTCGGCGAGCGGCAGGATGGCGTAGAAGTTGCCGCCGTACGCGAGGTCGTAGCCGACCGTACCGTACCCGGGCACCTCGATCTTGCGGTCCAGCGCGACGGAGTACGAGGCCACGTTGCGGATGGTGACGGCCTTGGCGGCGCCGCCCTCGACCCGCACCTCGGCGACCACCAGTCCGGCGGGGGTGTCCAGCCGTACCGTCGTCACCGGCTCGACCACCGGCACCATCCCGGTCTCGACCAGGACGGTGGCGACACCGATGGTCCCGTGCCCGCACATCGGCAGCAGCCCGGAGACCTCGATGTAGAGCACGCCGAAGTCGGCGTCCGGCCGGGTGGGCGGCTGCAGGATGGCGCCGCTCATCGCGGCGTGCCCGCGCGGCTCGTACATCAGCAGGGTCCGGAAGTGGTCCAGGTGCTGCTGGAAGTGCACCCGGCGTTCGGCCATGGTGGCGCCGGGGATGACGCCGAAGCCTCCGGTGATCACCCGGGTCGGCATGCCCTCGGTGTGCGAGTCGACGGCGTGGAACACGTGACGGCTGCGCATCCTCACAACTCCTCTGACGGAACGGTCGGGTCGAGGCCGGCTGCCCCCGCAGCCGGCCGAGGGGGCAGGGGGCTAGGCGAGGCCCTCGGCCAGCGCCTTCTCGGTGGCCGCGCGCACCGCCGCCTCGATCTCCGGCTCCAGCGGCTGACGCGGCGCCCGGACCGGCCCGCCGGGGCGTCCGGCGATGTCCATGGAGAGCTTGATGGCCTGGACGAACTCGGTCTTGGAGTCCCAACGCAGCAGCGAGTGCAGCGACTTGTACAGCGGCAGCGCGGTCTCCAGGTCCAGCGAGACGGCGGCGTCGTAGAGCGCCACCGAGGCCTCCGGCAGGGCGTTCGGGTACCCGGCGATCCAGCCCACCGCGCCGGCCAGCGCCAGCTCCAGCAGCACGTCGTCGGCGCCGATCAGCAGGTCCAACCCGGGCGCCAGCTCGGCGATTTCGTACGCGCGGCGGACGTCTCCGCTGAACTCCTTGACCGCCACGATCGAGCCCTCGCCGTGCAGTTGGGCGAGCAGCGCGGGCACCAGGTCGACCTTGGTGTCGATCGGGTTGTTGTACGCGACGACCGGCAGACCGGCCTTGGCCACCTCCGCGTAGTGCGCCCGCACCGAGGCGTGGTCGGCCCGGTAGGCGTTGGGCGGCAGCAGCAGGACGGAGCCGGCCCCGGCCTCGGCGGCCTGCTCGGTCCAGCGGCGGGACTCGGCGCTGCCGTAGGCGGCGACCCCGGGCATGACCCGGGAGCCGTCGCCGGCCGCCTCGACCGCCACCTCGACGACCCGGGCGCGCTCCTCGGCGGTGAGCGTCTGGTACTCGCCCAGCGAGCCGTTGGGGACGACGCCGTCGCAGCCGGACTCGATCAGCCAGCGGACGTGCTCGGCGTACGCGTCGTAGTCGACGGAGAGGTCGGGGCGCAGCGGGATCGTGGTGGCGACCATGATGCCGCGCCAGGGGCGGTTGGTGTCACGGGGGGTGATGGACACGGTGCACTCCTTGGTGAGGTGTGACATTTTATTAGAGAAGGCGGGTCGGAGACAAGAGTCCCCGACCCACACGTTCGGCAGCTACCCCTCGGGGGCAACGGAGTCAGCGGGGGCCCCAGGTCCGACGGGCCCAACGGGCCCGACGGGCCCGACAGGTCCGACGGGCCCGACAGGTCCGACGGGCCCAACGGGCGCAGCCGAGGCGGCGGGGGTGGAATCAGGGACCCCCGCCGCCAGCTGCGAGAGCGGCACCGGGCAGGCCAACGGCCGCCGGTCCGCCCCCGGCTCACCCGAGCCGGAGAGACAGGCCACGGCCGGACCGCACATCCGCCCCTGGCACCACCCCATCCCCGCCCGGGTGAGCAGCTTGACGGTGCGGGGGTCGCCCGCGCCCAGCTCCTCCACCGCCTCCTGGATCCGGGCGACCGGCACCTCCTCGCACCGGCACACATCGGTGTCCGGCCGAAGCCACCCGGTCCAGCCGGGCCCCGGCCGGTGCGCGGCGGCCATCAGCCCGGCGAAGGCCCGCAGCCGAGCCCGGCGCCGCAGCAGCGCGCGCCCGGGCGACACCCCGGCGATCGCGTGCGCGGCCAGCTCCCCCTCGGCGAGCGCGAGGTCCGCCCCGCCGACGCCGTTGGTCTCCCCGGCGGACCACAGGCCGGGGACGGAGGTGCGCAGCCGGGCGTCGACCCGCAGCGCGACCGCGCCGTCCGGTCCGGCGAGGGTGTCCGCGCCGAGTTCGGTGGCCAGGTCGATCTGCGGCAGCAGCCCGTGGCCGACGGCGAGCGCGTCGCAGGCGATCCGCCGTTCGGTGCCGGGCAGCGGCCGCCAGGAGGCGTCCAGCCGGGCCACGGTGACGGCGGTGACCCGCTCCGTCCCGTGCGCCTCGACGACGGCGCTGCGCGGCCGCAGCCGTACGCCGTGCCGCAGCAGCGCTCCACCGTGCCCGGCGCCCTCGACCAGCTTGGCGGGGACGGCCGCCAGCACGCCGGGGCGCCGGGCGTACCCGAGGTAGCCGCTCGCCTCGACCACCGCCGGGACGTCCGCCCCGGCGCCGACCAGCGAGGAGGCGGCCGCGAGCAGCAGCGGCCCACTGCCGGCCACCACGATCCGCCGCCCGGGCAGCACCAGCCCGGCCTTGAGCATGGCCTGCGCGCCGCCCGCGGTGACCACCCCGGGCAGGGTCCAGCCGGGGAACGGCAGCTGCCGCTCGTACGCCCCGGTGGCGAGCAGCACCGTCCGGGCCCGGACGGTGTCCCGGTCGGCGGCCTGCGGCCCGCGGGTGACGTGCACGGCGAAGCCGTCCGCGGTCCGCTCCAGCGCCCACACCTGGTGGCCGCCGCGGAAGTCGGCCCGGGGCTGGCCGGCGAGCCGCGCGGCCAGCCCGGTGTACACCGACCAGCGGTGGTGCAGCCGGTCCGGCCGGGTCGCACCGAGCCCGGGCGCCGGGTGCCGGTAGTACTGCCCGCCGGTAAGCTCCGCGCCGTCCAGCAGCACGCAGCGCAGCCCGAGTTCGGCGGCGGTGACGGCGGCGGCCAGCCCGGCGGGCCCGGCCCCCACCACGGCGAGGTCGTACGGCTCGTACGGCTCTGACGGCTCAGACGGCTCGTAGGACCCGGACGGCCCGGAGGGTTCGTACGACCCGGACAACCCGGACGGCTCGTACGGGTCAGACGGCGAGGTCGGCACGGCCGTGGCCCTCCTGGGTGGTGACGACGGTCCCGGGTTCGGCGGGCAGCAGGCACAGCCGCTGGTTGGCCCGGCCGTCCACGGTGGCCAGGCAGTCGAAGCAGGCGCCGATCCCGCAGAACGCGCCGCGCGGGCGCCCGCCGGTCCGGGTGGTGCGCCAGGCGAGCACGCCGTCGGCCCAGAGCGCGGCGGCGATCGACTGCCCGGGCAGGGCGCGGACGGGCCGTCCCTCGAACTCGATGTGGTGGCCGGGCCCGGGCTCGGCCCCGACCAGCCCGGCGGGGGTGCGGCGACGCGTCACCGGCTTCTCCATTCCAGAGGTCCTGAACAAGGTCTCACCCCGCCGGGAACCGGTCCGCCCGGAACGGCGCGAGGTCCAGCTCCGGCCGTTTCCCGGTCAGTTGCTCGGCGATCAGCAGCCCGGTGCCGGGCGCCAGCCCGATCCCGGCGCCCTCGTGCCCGCAGGCCTGGTACAGCCCCGGCACCCGGGGGTCCTCGCCGATGGCGGGCAGGTGGTCCGGCAGGTACGGGCGGAAGCCCCGGTAGGTGCGCATCACGGCGACGTCCGCGAGCACCGGGAACAGCTGGGCCGCCTCGGCGGCCAGCCGGCCGATCGCCGCGTGGGAGAGGGTGCGGTCGAAGCCGACCCGCTCCCGGCTGGCCCCGATCAGCACCGGTCCGCCCGGGGTGCCCTCGATCACCGAGGAGGTCTGCAGCCCGGCCGCGCCGCTGGCCACGTCGGCGACGTAGTCGGCGGAGTAGACCTTGTGCCGGACGACCCTCGGCAGCGGCTCGGTGACCAGCACGAAGCCGCGCCGGGGCAGCACCGGGAGGTGCACTCCGGCCAGCGCGGCCAGTTCGGCGCCCCAGGCGCCGGTGGCGTTGACCACGGCGGGGGCGGCGAGCCGGCGCCGGGTGGTCCGGACGCCGCGCACCGCGCCGTCCGGGCCGCGCTCCACGGCCGTCACGTCCTCCCCGGTGAACAGTTCGGCGCCCATCCGACGGGCTTCGCGCAGCAGGTGGGCGGCGGCGAGCGCGGGCTGCACCTGGGCGTCCTGCGGGTAGTGGTAGCCGCCCGCGAGCCCGGGGGCGAGGTGCGGCTCCAGCTCGTGCAGCCGCTCGGCCGGGACCTCCTCGGCGGTCACCCCGGCCGTGGCCTGCCCGGCGGCGAAGGCCCGCAGCGCTTGCTGCCCGGCCTCCGTCGAGGCGACCACGACGCCGCCCTTGGGCTCGTACTCGACGGCCGGGCCGAGGTCCTCGGCGAGTTCGCGCCAGAGCCGGACGCTGAGCAGCGCGAGGTCGAGTTCGGGCCCGGGTTCCTTGTCGGAGACCAGCAGGTTGCCCTCGCCCGCGCCGGTGGTACCCCCGGCGACCGACCCGCGGTCGACGACGGCGACGGCGAGTCCGGCCCGGGCGGCGTAGTACGCGCAGGCGGCGCCGACGACTCCGGCGCCGACCACGACGACGTCCAGCGGAGGTGTCCAGGTCTTCAGCACGTCAGTAATATGTCACATGCCATCAACCCTGCCAAGAGCGCGCCAGAGCCGGGACAGCGGAAGGCCCTGGTCCCCGCACGAAGCCGGGGACCAGGGCCGGAAGGCTCACCGCAGCAGACTCAGGTGATGTCGTCCATCTGCTCCCGGCGCGCACTCGGCACCGGCGCGGCACTCGCCGCCGGGGCCGCGGAGGCCTCGACCGACTCCGTATCCGCCACCGGCTGCACCGTGAGGTCCACGTGCGAGGCCTCCTCGTCGTCCAGGTCGGCATCGGGGTTCTTCCGGCGCTTGCGCCGGTCGTTGAACAGCGCGATGGCCACCGCGAGGAAGTACAACGCCCAGATCGGCGCGGCCAGCGCGAGCATGCTCAGCGGGTCGGCGCTCGGCGTGGCGAAGGCCGCGAACACGGTGATGCCCATGACCATCCCGCGCCACCAGCCGAGCAGCCGCTTGCCGGTGACGATGCCGACCATGTTCAGCATCACCAGCAGCAGCGGGAACTCGAAGGCGAGGCCGAAGACCAGCACCATCCTGGTGGCGATGTCGAAGTAGTCCTCGGGCGGCAGGATCGGGGTGGTGCCGTTCGGGGTGAACGAGATCAGCACCTGCACCGTGGTCGGCAGCGTCAGGATCGCGCAGCCCACACCGGCCAGGAACAGCGGCGCACCACAGGTCATGAAGATGACCGTGTACTTCTTCTCGTGCTTGTGCAGACCGGGAGCCACGAAGGCCCACACCTGGTACAGCCAGACCGGCACGGTGCCGACCACGCCCGCCGTCAGCGACACCTTGAGCATCCAGGTGAAACCCGCGGTCAGCCCGATGTTGGAGACCTGCGCGCACTTGTTGTGGTACTTCTCCTGCCGCTCCGGCGTGCACTGCGGCAGCGGCTCCAGCAGGAAGTGCTCGATCTGCTTGTGGTAGATCGCCGCGATGACGGTGATCACCACGATCGCCAGGACCGACTTGACCACGCGGTTGCGCAGTTCCCGCAGGTGGTCGGCGAGGGCCATCCGCCCCTCAGGATCCTTGGGCGCCTTCTGCGGCGCCTTGGAGAGCTTGCTCAACCCCGGTCCTCAACTCGTGCGTCGAGGCCCGCCGGTCGACGGGCCTCCGTGGTCGCGCGCGGCACGCGCACCGTGTACGTCGGGTACGACGCACGCGGTGCACACCGCGGGTGCGTCGCGTACGTCACCGGCACCGCGCTCAGTGCGGGCGGTCGCCGCCGGGCGCGCCCTGCCCCGCACCGGGCTCGGCCACCGGCCGGGCCGTCGCCGAGGCCCCCGGAGCGGACTGGACGGTCCTGGCCGTCGGCTCCGCCGAGACCTGCGGCCGGGCGGGCGGCGCACTCCCGTCCGGCTCGTCGTCCGAGCGCATCGCCTTGGCCTCGCTCTTCAGGATCCGCATCGACTGCCCCAACGAGCGTGCCAGCTCGGGCAGCCGCTTGGCCCCGAACAGCACGATGGCAACCACAGCGACCAGGACGATCGCGGTCATCGAGAAGCGCATGCGCCGACCACCTTCAGCATCCGCGGCCCGGCGGGCCGCCCGCCGCGGATGGTAACCGCTGCGGATGACGCCACGACGACGGCCGCCCGAACAGGACAGCGGCCCCCGGTTCGCAGTTCAGGAGCCACTTGAGAGCGTAACCCGCCCCTACCTCCGCGCAGCAGCCCCCGTACCACCCGTGCCCCGGCTGTGCTAACGGTCCGACCGGACCGACGGCCGCCGCGCCGGCGGACCTAACGGCCGGGAACGGCCTCGGCCAGCTCCCCCGCCGCCTCCGCCAGTGCCCGGGAGGCCGCGTCCACGCCCTTGGCGAGCGCCCGTACGTCCAGCCAGAGCCGGATCGCGAGGACCCCGAGGACCAGCAGGCCCGCGGTGGCGAGCAGGACGGCGGCGACGAGCATCCAGGACATGCGCCCACCCTATACGGGGGCCATCGGGGTCATCCCTCCGCCCGCACGAGCCGCATGGTGCGCACCCCCGCCGCGGTGAGCGCCTCGACGATCTTCTCCCCGGCCGCCTTGCGCACCGCCGCCCCGCACAGCGGGCAGCCGAAGCTGTAGTGCGCCTGCGCCGGGGTCCGGCCGAGGGTCAGCCGGAACTCCTCGGCCGGGAGTTCGACCTTCTCCCGGCACTGCGAGCAGTACACCTTGAATCTCGTCCCGGCCTCCACCGCTCAGACCTGCCCCTCCCCGTAGGCGGCCAGCGCCTCCCGCGCGGCCGAGCGCGCCTGCTCCGCCAGCTCGGGCGGCGAGACGATCCGGCCGTCCCGGCCCAGCCGCAGCGCCAGCGGGCGCAGCTGGGAGGGGTCGGCGCTGCGCAGGGTGATCCGCAGTCCGCCGTCGGGCAGTTCCTCGGCCCGGTCGTGGGTGTAGTACTCGGCGACCCAGCGGCCGCCGGAGGAGACCTCCACCACCACCTCCGGGTCGTCCGCCGCCGGGTTGACCAGCCCGCCGCTGAGGTCGCGCGGCTCGCGCCGGGGCGGGTCGGCCGGGACGTCCAGGACGCGGATCTCGGCGACCCGGTCCAGCCGGAACATCCGGTGGTCCTCCGAGGTGCGGCACCAGGCCTCGAGGTAGGTGTGGCCCTCGGTGAGCAGCCGGATCGGGTCGACCTCGCGCTCGGTCATCCCGCCGCGCCCGTGCGAGTAGTAGCGCAGCCAGAGCCGGCGGCCCTCGCTGAGCGCGCGGTCGATGTCGGCGAACACATGGCTCTCCGCCTCGAAGGTGACCCCGACCCGGGCGCTGCCCTCGGCGCTCTCTCCCGCGGCGTTCTCGATCTTGGCGACGGCGCGGGTGAGCGCCTCCCGGTCCCCGGCCCGCAGGCCCGGCAGTCCGGCCACCGCCCGGGCGGCGACCAGCAGCGCGGTGGCCTCGTCGGCGGCGAGGCGCAGCGGCTGGGCCACGTCGTCGACGTTGTGCCACCAGATCCGCTCGCCGTCGGTGTCGATGTCGAGCAGGTCGCCGCCGCGGAAGCTGGTGCCGCACATCGGCAGCACGTTGAGGTCCCCGATCAGCTCGCGCTCGCTGATCCCGAACGCCCGGGCCACCTCGGCGACCTCGGCCCCGGGCCGCTCGCGCAGGTAGGTGACCAGCGACAGCATCCGCCTGGTCTGGTCAATGGCGTTACTCATGCGTCCACCTCGCTGCGCTCGGCGGGCGCTTCGCACAGGACGCACCTTCCGACGGTTCGCTCGCTTCGCTCACTCACGCGCCCACTCCTTCAAGCCCCGCGACCGCCCGCAGCCGGTCGACCACATCCGCCCGCAGCTCCTCCGGCCCGAGCACCAGCACGTCCGGCCCGAACTCCGCCAGGTCGGCGCCCAGCCCGTTGCCGTACGGGATCTCCAGCTCGTCCCAGGCCTCGTCGACCCGGGTGCTGCCCAGCGCCTTGGTGCGCAGCGGGAAGCCGGCGCCGCGGCGGACCCGGACGGTCGCGGTGGCGGTGGCCCCCTCACCGGCGAACTTGGCCACGGTGGCGCGGACGTCCACGTGCTCCGGCACCGTGCCGAGGAAGGCTCCGCCCTTGGCCTTCACCTTGCCGGTGATCCGGCTGAGCCGGAACACCCGGGCGTCGCCGCGGTCCCGGTCGTACCCGGCCAGGTACCAGTGCCCGCGCCAGCACTCCAGCGCCCACGGCTCGACGCTGCGCTGCTCGACGGCGGCGGCGCCGGCCTTGCGGTACTCGAAGGTGACCGGGCGGCGGTCCCGGGCGGCGGTGAGCAGCGGCTCGAACGCGGCCTCCCGGGCGGGGATGCGCGGCTCCAGGGCGGTACGGCCCTCGGGCTCGGTGAACGGCACCCCGGCCGCGCGCAGCTTCTGCAGCGCCCCGCTGGCGGCGCCGGACATCTTGGCCTGCTGCCAGACCCTGGCGGCCAGGGTCAGCGCGGCGGCCTCCTCGGCGTCCAGCGCGATCTCCGGCAGCCGGTTGCGGTCGGGGCGGGCGAGGTAGCCGAGTTCGCCGTCCAGCGCGCTCTCGTCGACGTCGATCACCAGGCCGAGCTCGCGCAGGTCGTCCTTGTCCCGCTCGAACATCCGGTTGAAGGCGTCCTCGCTGCTGTTCTGCCAGGCTTCCCGGTACGCCTCGATGGATTCCCGCAGCTCCTTCTTGGAGAGCGGACGTCTGGTGTTCATCAGGCACAGGGCGAGATTCATCAGCCGCTCTGCCTTGGCGATCGCCATCGCTGACCCTTCCGGTGTGCCGCGCCGCGCGCGGGGTGCGCCAACCGGGCGATCCTCACCCGGCGGGACCGACCGTACCGGTAGCGGTACGCACTGCAAAAGCCGCGTCCCGGGCCCGGTCCCCACGGGGTGCCGTTCGGGCCCGGAAACGGCCTCGGGCCGGGCCCCCGAAGGGGTCCGGCCCGAGGTCGGAGCAGCCTCAGACGGCCAGCAGGTCGACCACGAAGATCAGGGTCGAGTGCGGCGGGATCGCCGAGGTCGGCGACTGGGCGCCGTACGCCAGGTGCGACGGGATGGTCAGCTCGCGACGACCGCCGACCTTCATGCCCACGACGCCCTGGTCCCAGCCCTTGATGACCCGGCCGCCGCCCAGCGGGAAGCGGAACTCGTTGGGGCTCCGGTTCCAGCTCGCGTCGAACTCCTCGCCGGTCTCGAAGGTCACGCCGACGTAGCGGACGCTGACGTTCTGACCCGGCTTGGCCTCGGCACCGTCACCGACGACGATGTCGCGGATCTGCAGCTCGGTCGGAGCGTCGCCGATCGGGAAGTCGATCTCGGGCTTCTCGTTCAGGTTCACAGCCATGGTCCCTCTTCTCACGTTTCGCAATTCCCTACACGACCAAGCGGCGGACGCCCGCACCCGGTCCACCCGACCACAAGGTACGGGGAGGACCACGGTACGGGCGCCCGCCGCCCGTCAGGACACGGCCACGCGGCCGGCCCCGAAGGTCACACGCACACCATTGTCACCCGAAAGCGGGTCAGCCCTGACCGGCGTCCAGGATGTCCACCACGAAGACCAGGGTCGCGCCGGGCGGGATGTCGCCCTGGCCCTTGTCCCCGTAGCCCAGCGAGGCCGGGATCACCAGCTCGACCCGGCTGCCGACGGTCTGGCCGACCAGCCCCTGGTCCCAGCCCTGGATGACCTGGCCGCCACCGACCGGGAAGGAGAACGCCTGGCCCTTGCTGAGCGAGGAGTCGAAGACCTTGCCGTCCTTGGCCAGCGCGCCGGTGTACTGGACGACGACCTTCTCGCCCTTCTCCACCGCCGGCCCGGTGCCCTTGATCAGGACGTGGGTCTTCAGCTCGGTCGGGTCCTTGGCGCCGGCCACCGGGGTGATGTCCGCCGGCTTCTTGCCGTTGTCCTTGACCTGCGGGAAGTCCGCCGGCGGCGGGGTGACGGTACCGCTCACCACGGCGTCGGGCGCGTTGGCGTTGCGGACGTCGATCACGAAGATCAGGTTGTCCTTGGGGCCGATCGACATGTCCGGCTTGCCCTGGGAGCCGAAGCCGGCCGCCGGCGGGGCCACCACCAGCAGGCGGCTGCCGGCCTTCTTCCCCATCACGGCCTGGTCCAGCGCGGGGATCAGCGAGTCGGTGCCGGCCTGGAAGATCTGCGGCTTGCCGTTGTTGTCGTACGAGCTCGGGATGTCCTTGCCGGTGTTCCAGTCCTTGGCGGTGTAGTCCACCGAGGTCCAGGTGTTCTTGTCCACCTTGGGGCCGGTGCCCTCGGACAGCACCTTCACCACGAAGGAGCCGTCGGAGGCCTCGCCCGGCACCTGGATCTCGGCCTTCTTGCCGAAGTCACCGGTGACGGTCGGCAGCACCTTGGCGCTGTCCTTGATCGGCGGGACCGGCTCGGCGGTCGGCGTGGGCGGCGCGGACTTCGTCGCGTCGGGCTGGGCCGCCGCGGAGGTGTCCTTCGAGGAGTCCTTGTTCACCATGTACAGCGTCACACCGCTGCCGACCAGCAGCAGGGCGATCACCGTGCCGAGGATCACGCCCAGCTTGCCCACACCGGGCGGGTTCTCGTCGTACCCGGCCTCCGAGCTGTCGGCCTTGCGCACGCTGCTGGCGAAGATCTGCGGGGCGTCGTCCTCGTCGTTCTTGGACCTGCCCGTCGCACGCGGCTTGTCGCCGGGCTGCGCCCAGCCGGCCTGCTGCGCGAGGATCGCCGGGGGAACGACGATCGACTCGCGGTCCGCGGCGATCTGGCCGCCGGGACGGGAGGCGGCCGGGTCACCCGCAGAGCTGTCGTTAGCCGCGGTGCCGGCCCCGCCCGGGCTCGGCGTCTTCTCAGTCATGACTCCCCATCCATCTCGCCACGAGGTCTTCCAGGTCTGCGCCCGGCGTGGTGAGCGCCGGCCTGTCGCCGTACCCGTCCGCCCCGGACCCCGGCGCCGGGCGGCGCCTGCCACAGTGCGAGGGCAGTATGACAGCTCAGGATGAGGGCGGACGCTTCGTTGTACGAGCGTCCGCCCAAGCGTACGGAATTCTCCCGGCGACTTCCTAGACCGCCCGCTAGACCGCTTCGAGAATGTCGATCACGAAGACCAGCGTGGAGTTCGGCGGAACCGAGCCCTGCGCCTGGTCCTTGTACCCCAGCGCCGGGGGCACCACCAGCAGCACCCGGCTCCCCACGTTCTGCCCGACCAGGCCCTTGTCCCAGCCCTCGATCACGCTGCCGGTGCCGATCTGCACCGCCTGGGCGCCGCCGTGGGTCCAGGAGGCGTCGAACTGCTGCCCGTTGCTCCACAGCACCCCGGTGTACTGCACCACCAGGGTCTGGCCGCTCTTGACCTGCTTGCCCTCGCCCTTGATCAGCACCGCCTGCTGGAGGTCGGTGGGCGCGGCCTGCCCGGCCGGGATGGTGATCCCCACCGGCGCCTTGCCGTTGTCCTTGACCTGCGGCAGGGTCGCGGCCGGCTGGGTCATGGCCCCGGTCAGGGTGGAGTCCTGCGGCAGGGCCTCCACGATGTCCAGCACGAACACCACGGTGTCGCCCTTGTTGACGCCCAGCTGGGTGGAGCCCTGCTCGCCGAAGGCCGCCGCCGGCGGGGCCACCACCAGCAGCCGGGTGCCGACCTTCTTGTCGATCACGGTCTGGTCCAGCGCGGGCACCAGCTGCCCGCTGCCCGCCTGGTAGAGCTGCGGCTTGCCGTTGTCGTCGTACGAGCTGGGCAGGTCCTTGCCGGTGGTCCAGTCCTTCGCCGTGTAGTTGACGGTCACCCAGTCGCCCTTGTTGACCGTCGACCGCTCCCCGTCGGTCACCGTGTTCACCACGAACTGGCCGCTGGGCTGCTGGCCCTCGGGGATGGTGATGGTGGCCTTGCTGCCGAATCCGCCACCCGAAAGAGTGGGCATCGGGGAGGCCTCGCTCACCGGTGCCGGCACGGTCGGGGCGGCAGTCGCGGTGGACGGCGTCGCCGGGCCGGCCGCCTTGGGCGAGCTGCTGCAGGCGACCGCCAGCAGCAACGGCAGGGTGAGAAGCAAACCGGCGGTGCGGCGCACGGTGGTCCTAACTGTCGGTCGAAGTCGGCTCCCCCGAATCGACGGACAGCGTATGCCCGGCATGCGTCCGGCCCCGGTAGACACCACCGGGGCCGGTCAACGCGTGGATCACGGCGCACGCCTCACGGTCACATGCCCGCGATCAGCTTCTCCACCCGCTCGTCCACCGAACGGAACGGGTCCTTGCACAGGACCGTGCGCTGCGCCTGGTCGTTCAGCTTCAGGTGCACCCAGTCCACCGTGAAGTCCCGGCGCTGCTCCTGCGCCCGGCGGATGAAGTCCCCGCGCAGCCGGGCCCGGGTGGTCTGCGGCGGGATCGACTTGGCCTCGAAGGTCTTGAGGTCGGTGGTCACCCGCTTCGCCTGGCCCTTGCCCTGGAGCAGGTAGAACAGGCCGCGGCGGCGGTGGATGTCGTGGTACGCCAGGTCGATCTGGGCCACCCGCGGGTTGGACATGCTCATCTGGTGCTTCTCGCGGTAGCGCTCGATGAGCTTGTACTTCATGATCCAGTCGATCTCGGTGGCCACCTCGTCCAGCCGCTCGGTGCGGACGGCCTCCAGGGTGCGGCCCCACAGCTCGAGCACCTGGGCGATGGTCCCGGTGTTGATCCCCTTGCGGTCGGCGAACTCCAGGGCCTTGGTGTAGTACTCCTCCTGGATGTCCAGCGCGCTGGCCTCCCGGCCGTTGGCGAGCCGCACCTGGTGGGTGCCGGTGAGGTCGTGGCTGACCTCGCGGATCGCCCGGATCGGGTTCTCCAGGGTGAGGTCGCGCATCACCACGCCGGCCTCGATCAGCCGCAGCACCAGGTCGGTGGAGCCCACCTTGAGCAGGGTGGTGGTCTCGGACATGTTGGAGTCGCCGACGATCACGTGCAGCCGGCGGTAGCGCTCGGCGTCCGCGTGCGGCTCGTCCCGGGTGTTGATGATCGGGCGGGAGCGGGTGGTGGCGGAGCTGACGCCCTCCCAGATGTGCTCGGCCCGCTGGCTGACGCAGTAGACCGCGCCGCGCGGGGTCTGCAGCACCTTGCCCGCGCCGCAGATCAGCTGGCGGGTCACCAGGAAGGGGATGAGCACGTCGGCCAGCCGGGAGAACTCGCCGTGCCGGGCCACCAGGTAGTTCTCGTGGCAGCCGTAGGAGTTGCCGGCCGAGTCGGTGTTGTTCTTGAAGAGGTAGACGTCCCCCGCGATGCCCTCCTCGTGCAGCCGCCGTTCGGCGTCCACCAGGAGTCCTTCGAGGATCCGCTCGCCCGCCTTGTCGTGGGTGACCAGCTCGGTCACGTCGTCGCACTCGGGGGTGGCGTACTCGGGGTGAGAGCCGACGTCGAGGTAGAGCCGGGCGCCGTTGCGCAGGAAGACGTTGCTGCTGCGGCCCCAGGAGACGACCCGGCGGAACAGGTACCGCGCGACCTCGTCCGGCGACAGCCGCCGCTGCCCGCGGAACGTACAGGTCACGCCGTACTCGTTCTCCAGCCCGAAAATCCGGCGGTCCATGAGCACTCCTATCTGGTCGGAGCTGTCCGAAACCGCCTCCACGACGTCGTGCGTCGCAGGGGCACCGGAGTCCCGTGCGGCGATCGTCTCGGCGCACGGGACTCCACAGGCACTACTCGTTCGACGGCGGGGTGGCCGCCGGCTTCTCCTCGTCGTCCGCCTCGGCGGACTGGTCCCCGTCGAGCAGCCGGCTGAGCTGGTTGCCCAGGATCCGCTTGAACTTGCGCTGCTGGAACCGCTGGCGGTCGAGGACCGCGACCTCCAGCTGTTCCGGGGTGAGGGCGCGCGGGCTGCCCCCGTTGGGGTCGCGGGCGAGCGAGTCGACGGCGACCTTCACCGCCTCGGTGAGGCTCAGGCCGACGCGGTGGCGCTGGCCCAGGTAGTTGCCGATCGAGTCGGCGTTGCCGCCGACCACGACGTAGTTCTTCTCGTCGACGACCGAACCGTCCGGCGTGAGCCGGTAGATCTGGTCGTTGTCCGCGGTGCGGCCGACCTCGGCGACGATCAGTTCGACCTCGTACGGCTTCTCGCCGACCGAGGAGAAGATGGTGCCCAGGGTCTGGGCGTACACGTTGGCCAGGCCGCGGGCGGTGACGTCGGCCCGGTCGTAGGAGTAGCCGCGCAGGTCGGCGTAGCGGACGCCGCCGATGCGCAGGTTCTCGAACTCGTTGTAGCGGCCGACCGCCGCGAAGGCGATCTTGTCGTAGATCTCGGAGACCTTGTGGAGCGCCCTGGAGGTGTTCTCGGCGACGAAGACGATGCCGTCGGCGTAGGTGAGCACGACCACGCTGCGGCCGCGCGCGATGCCCTTGCGGGCGTACTCCGCGCGGTCCGCCATGGCCTGCTGGGGCGAGACGTAGAACGGTGTCGACACCGGCGGTCGTCCCTTTCCTGTGAGGTGATGGCTCAGGGGGCGTCTGGTGGAACTCTGCCGGGTCCGCCTGGTCCGACAAGATCCACAAGACCTCCCTACATCAGCGGGGCCTGCGGGCCGTTGGGCCGGGTCAGACGCTCGTCCGTGATGGCGATCGCGATCTCCGCGACCTCCGCGTCGGTGAGCCGGCGGAAGCCGTCCGCGGTGATCAGCGAGACGATCGGGAAGATCTTGCGGGCCAGGTCCGGGCCGCCGGTGGCTGAGTCGTCGTCCGCCGCGTCGTAGAGCGCCTGGACGACCAGGGTGACGGCCTGGTCGGCCGTCAGGTCATCGCGGTAGAGCTTCTTCAGGGAACCGCGGGCGAAGACCGAGCCCGAGCCGGTGGCGGCGAAGCCGCGCTCCTCGGAGCGCCCGCCGGTGACGTCGTAGTTGAAGATCCGGCCGCGGCCGAGGTCGACGTCGTAGCCGGCGAACACCGGGACCACCGCGAGACCCTGCATCGCCATGCCCAGGTTGCCCCGGATCATGGTGGTGAGCCGGTTGGCCTTGCCCTCCAGGGAGAGCGTGGTGCCCTCGATCTTCTCGTAGTGCTCCAGCTCCAGCTGGAACAGCCGGACCATCTCGATCGCGAGGCCGGCGGTGCCGGCGATGCCGACCGCGCTGTACTCGTCGGCCGGGAACACCTTCTCGATGTCGCGCTGGGCGATGACGTTGCCCATGGTCGCCCGGCGGTCACCGGCGATCACCACGCCGCCGTCGAAGACCGCGGCCACGATCGTGGTCCCGTGCGGGGCCTCGACCACGGCTCCCCCGGGGAGCCCGCGGAGGCCGGGGAGCAGCTCCGGCTTGTGCTCGGCGAGGAAGTCGAGGAACGAGGAGGACCCCGGGGTCAGGAAGGCAGCCGGTAGACGCCCGGTGCCACGAGTGTTGGCTTCCACACGATTCCTTCCAGGTAGCTTGAAGCGCGCCTTGCCCGCACCCTACCCGCCGACGATCAACGTCCACGCGTGGAGGGGCCGGTGCCGGGACGGCCGGGCGGACAACGCCGCCCGACCGTCCCGGACGGTCACGACCGTGAATTCCCGATGACCGGGGACGGGCTATTGCCCGCCCTTCTGAACGAATCCCCGGACGAAATCCTCGGCGTTCGACTCGAGCACTTCGTCGATTTCGTCCAGCACCGCGTCGACGTCGTCGCTCAGCTTTTCCTGGCGCTCCTTGAGGTCCTCGGAATTCTGGGTTTCCGCGACCTGCTCCTCGACCTCCTCGGAGGAACGGTTTGCCCGCTGCTGGCCGCCGCCGGTGTCCTTGCTCGCCATTTCCCTCACCCCGCTCGAATCGTCTGGCACGGTTTGGTCGGTCGGTCGTTGCCGGTTGGCACCGACCCTATACACAAGGTGCGACTACCGCTCCCGGTTTGCCGGTGGCGCTTCCTGTCCAACACCCGCTGCCACCCCGGATGATTCCCATTCGGCGGACGTTCACCCGTGGTGATCGAAAAGTTACCCGCCGGCCAGGACGCGCAGCAGGTCCTCCGCCGTGCGGCAGCGGTCCAGCAGCTCCTTGACGTGGTTGCGGGTGCCGCGCAGCGGCTCCAGCGTGGGCACCCGCTGCAACGAGTCCCGGCCCGGCAGGTCGAAGATCACCGAGTCCCAGGAGGCCGCCGCGACGTGCTCCGCGTACTGCTCCAGGCAGCGCCCGCGGAAGTACGCCCTGGTGTCCTCCGGGGGCTTGGTGACGGCCCGCTCGACCTCCTCCTCGGTCAGCAGCCGCTCGAACCTGCCGCGGGCCACCAGGCGGTTGTAGAGGCCCTTCTCGGCCCGTACGTCGCTGTACTGGAGGTCGACCAGGTGCAGCCGCGGGTTGTCCCAGTCCAGGGCGTCCCGACTGCGGTAGCCCTCCAGGATCTCCCGCTTGGCGATCCAGTCCAGCTGCTTGGAGAGCGACATCGGATCGCGCTCCAGCCGCCCCAGCACGTCCTCCCAGCGGGCCAGCACGTCCATGGTCTGCTCGTCGGCGTCGGTGCCGAAGCGGTCCTCGACGTACTTGCGGGCCAGTTCGAAGTACTCCAGCTGCAGTTGGACGGCGGTGAGCTTGCGCCCGTTGCGCAGGGTGATCAGGTGCTTGAGGGTCGGGTCGTGGGAGACCCGGTGCAGGGTGCGCACCGGCTGGTCGACGGCGAGGTCGGAGGCGATGAAGGAGTCCTCGATCATCGCCAGGACCAGCGAGGTGGTGCCCAGTTTGAGGTAGGTGGAGATCTCGGAGAGGTTGGCGTCCCCGATGATCACGTGCAGCCGGCGGTACTTCTCGGCGTCGGCGTGCGGTTCGTCCCGGGTGTTGATGATCGGGCGCTTGAGGGTGGTCTCCAGGCCGACCTCGACCTCGAAGTAGTCCGCCCGCTGGCTGATCTGGAAGCCGTTCGACGAGCCGTCCTGGCCGATGCCGACCCGGCCGGCGCCGGTGACCACCTGGCGGGAGACGAAGAACGGGGTGAGATGGCGGACGATGTCGGCGAACGGCGTCGACCGCTTCATCAGGTAGTTCTCGTGGGTGCCGTAGGAGGCGCCCTTGTTGTCGGTGTTGTTCTTGTACAGGTGGATGTTCTGCCCGTTGGGCAGCTCCAGCGCGCGTTGCGCGGCGGCGGCCATGATCCGCTCGCCGGCCTTGTCCCACAGCACGGCGTCGCGCGGGTTGGTCACCTCGGGCGAGCTGTACTCGGGGTGCGCGTGGTCCACGTAGAACCGGGCCCCGTTGGTGAGGATGACGTTGGCGAGGCCGATGTCCTCGTCGGTCAGCTGGCTGGCGTCCGCCACCTCGCGCGCGAGGTCGAAGCCCCGCGCGTCGCGCAGCGGGTTCTCCTCCTCGAAGTCCCAGCGGGCCCGCCGTGCCCGGTGCATCGCCGCCGCGTAGGCGTTGACGATCTGGGACGAGGTGAGCATGGCGTTGGCGTTGGGGTGCCCGGGCACGGAGATCCCGTACTCGGTCTCGATTCCCATCACGCGCCGTACGGTCATGCGGCCCTCCTTGCCCGGTGCGCCGCCCCCGACGGACGGAACACACTGACTTCCGCTGGACAACACCGGCGCCGGACGTCTGCCCGCGGACGGTGGGTCGAGCCTATTTCCGCGCCGACCGGCGGGCCCCCGAGACGCGCCGTCCGGCTGCGGGGCCGCGAGGCGCCACAGCCGGACGGTGTGCGTACAGCTCCGGGGACCGCTGGCGGCCCGGACAACCGCGTGCTTACAGGTACTGCCCCGTGTTGGCGACAGTGTCGATCGAGCGACCGGACTCGGCGCCCTGCTTGCCGGTGACCAGCGTGCGGATGAAGACGATCCGCTCGCCCTTCTTGCCGGAGATGCGGGCCCAGTCGTCCGGGTTGGTGGTGTTGGGCAGGTCCTCGTTCTCCTTGAACTCGTCCACGCAGGCGGCGAGCAGGTGGGAGACGCGCAGACCGCGCTGACCGTGGTCGAGGAAGTCCTTGATGGCCATCTTCTTCGCGCGGTCGACGATGTTCTGGATCATGGCGCCGGAGTTGAAGTCCTTGAAGAACAGGACCTCCTTGTCACCGTTGGCGTAGGTGACCTCCAGGAAGCGGTTCTCCTCGGTCTCCGAGTACATCCGCTCCACGACCGACTGGATCATCGCCGCCACCGTGGCCCCGACGGAGCCGTCGTGCTCCTTGAGGTCGTCCGGGTGGAACGGCAGCGAGTCCTTGAGGTACTTGGAGAAGATGTCCTTCGCGGCCTCGGCGTCCGGGCGCTCGATCTTGATCTTGACGTCCAGCCGGCCGGGCCGCAGGATCGCCGGGTCGATCATGTCCTCGCGGTTCGAGGCGCCGATGACGATGACGTTCTCCAGGCCCTCCACGCCGTCGATCTCGGCGAGCAGCTGCGGGACGATGGTGTTCTCCACGTCCGAGCTGACACCGGAACCGCGGGTGCGGAACAGCGACTCCATCTCGTCGAAGAAGACGATGACGGGCGTGCCCTCGCTCGCCTTCTCCCGGGCCCGCTGGAAGACCAGGCGGATCTGCCGCTCGGTCTCGCCCACGTACTTGTTGAGCAGCTCGGGGCCCTTGATGTTGAGGAAGTAGCTCTTCCCCTGGGGGCGGCCGGTGACCTCGGCGACCTTCTTGGCCAGCGAGTTGGCGACCGCCTTGGCGATCAGCGTCTTGCCGCAGCCGGGCGGGCCGTAGAGCAACACGCCCTTGGGCGGGCGCAGCTCGTACTCCTTGAAGAGGTCGGCGTGCAGGTACGGCAGTTCGACCGCGTCGCGGATCAGCTCGATCTGGTTGCTCAGGCCGCCGATCTGCCGGTAGTCGATGTCCGGGACCTCCTCGAGGACCAGCTCCTCGACCTCGGACTTCGGCACCACCTCGTACACGTAGCCGGAGCGGGGCTCCAGCAACAGGGCGTCCCCCGCCCGGATGGTGACCTCGCGCAGCGGTTCGGCGAGGCGCACCACGCGCTCCTCGTCGGTGTGGCCGACGACCAGGGCGCGTTCGCCGTCCTCGAGGATCTCCTTGAGGGTGACGATCTCGCCGATGCGCTCGAAGGCCATCGCGTCCACGATGTTGAGGGCCTCGTTGAGCATCACCTCCTGGCCGCGCCGCAGTTCGTCGAGGGCGACGTTCGGACTGACGTTGACGCGGAGCTTGCGACCGCCGGTGAAGATGTCGGCGGTACCGTCCTCGTTCGCCACGAGGAAGGTGCCGAAACCGGCCGGGGGCTGTGCCAGCCGGTCCACTTCCTCCTTGAGGGCCACGATCTGGTCGCGGGCCTCGCGCAGGGTGGAGGCGAGTCGTTCGTTCTGGGCGGTCACGCCGGCCAGGTTGGTCTGGAGCTCGACGATCCGCTCTTCGAGGATTCTCGAATTGCGCGGCGAGTCGGCGAGCTTGCGGCGCAGTACGGCGATTTCCTGCTCAAGGTACGAGACCTGAGCGGCCTCGTCGGAACCACGAGCGGGCCTGCCGGTGCTGCGGTTGTAGTCGTCATCGTGGGCTGCCACGGTCCTCACCTCCTCCGGGGAGCTGGACGCTTCCAGACCCTACCTGGGACCAGGGGTCCGTAAACCCCTAGATCAAGAAAGATGGAACGGGCGTGTCCGATCTTCGCCCCAGCGTGCTTCCCCTCTGCTAAGGGGATACCCACCGCTCACCACCCAAAGCGGGCCAGATGTATCGTCGAGCGAAGTGATATCCGATCGCGACCGCGGTGCTGGGTCCGATCGTTGTACGAATGGCGGGATTGCTCCAGGAATAGGGGCGACCCGGGACAGAAACGGCAGGGGACATGTCGGTGACCGAGCAGACCGCGACGGCGGGCGAGGAGCTGGAGGTGTGGATCGACCAGGATCTGTGCACCGGCGACGGCATCTGCGTCCAGTACGCACCCGAGGTCTTCGAGCTGGACATCGACGGACTCGCGTACGTCAAGGGCCAGGACGACGAACTGCGCCAGCAGCCCGGGGAGACCGCCCCGGTGCCGCTGACGCTGCTTCAGGACGTGGTGGACTCGGCCAAGGAGTGCCCCGGCGACTGCATCCACGTGCGCCGGGTCACCGACCGGGTCGAGGTCTACGGACCGGACGCCGAATAGCCGTTCAGACGGCGGAGACCGGGGCGGCGGACTGGGAGCGTACCCAGCCGCCGCCCTTGTGCGTCCAGGTGAGGTCCAGTGAGACGTCGGGCCGGAAGCGCGGCACGTCGTCGCTCGAATACCCCTGCGCGTGGCCGGTGATGGCGCCGTCGGAGCGCACCGCGAGCCGGTTCAGGGTCAGGTTCTCGCGGTCGGTCAGCAGGGTGGCGACCACTGCCGGGCGCCCGTCCGGGCCGAAGCCGAGCAGGTAGACGGAGTCCGGCGGGGTGCCGGTGTCGGTGTCGCAGTGCGCGGCGACGACCGTACCAGGGTGGCCGTCTCCCAGGTCGGCGGGCACCCTGAGCACCGTCTTGACCGGGAACGGGCCGCAGTCCATGGGCAGTTGGGCCTTGGCCGGATCGGGGGCGGCGCTCGCGGCGAGCGCCTTGGGGGTGCCGCCGCGGGCCGGCAGCGGGGTGCCGGTCGCCGGGGAGGCGGCGAGTGCGGCGGCCACCACCGCGCCGCAGCCGGCCAGGGCCAGGGCCCAGTGCCAGGGGGTGGTGCGCGCGTGACCGGGCCGGGTGGGGCCCTGCGGTGTCTGCTGTCCAGCCGTCGCCGTCGTCCCGACCGCGGTCTCCACCAGGCGTCCCCTCCAGAGCTCCAGGAGCTGGTCTGCGTGTGAGCGAGCATCGTCCCACACCGTCGCGGGCGCAGACGAAAGGGGTGGTGCGAGCCGATGCTCGCACCACCCCTGGTGTTCGGGTCCGGACTCAGCCCAGGTCGGGCTGGACCGCGTCGGTGTCACGGGCGGCCTTGCGGGCCGCGGCGCGCTCCTGCAGGGACGGCTCGGGCGTCCCGTTGTCGTAGTCCTCGCCGTAGGCGCCCTTGGCCGGGCGGCGGCGGCGCAGCGGCGGCTCGACGCCGTCCGCCAGGCGGCGGGCGGTGAGCAGGAAGCCGGTGTGGCCGATCATCCGGTGGTCCGGGCGGACGGCCAGGCCCTCCAGGTGCCAGGTGCGGACCATGGTCTCCCAGGCCTGCGGCTCGGTGAAGGTGCCGTGGTCGCGCAGTGCCTCGACGGTCTTGGACATCTGCGTGGTGGTGGCCACGTAGCAGCAGATGAGGCCGCCGGGCACGAGCGCCTGGGAGGCGACGTCCAGGCACTCCCAGGGCGCCAGCATGTCGAGGATGACGCGGTCGACGTCGGTCTCGACCAGGTTGTCCTGGAGGTCGCCGACGGTCAGCTTCCACGCCGGGTGCGGGCCGCCGAAGTAGCGCTCGACGTTGCCCTGGGCAATGTCCGCGAAGTCCTGCCGGCGCTCGTAGGAGGCCAGCATGCCCTGCTCTCCGACGGCGCGCAGCAGGTACATGCTGAGCGCGCCCGAGCCGACACCCGCCTCGATCACCCGGGCACCGGCGAAGATGTCGGCCATGGCCAGGATCTGCCCCGCGTCCTTGGGGTAGATCACGGCGGCGCCGCGGGGCATGGACAGGACGTAGTCGGGGAGCAGGGGGCGCAGCGCGAGGTACGGGACGTTCCCCGTGGTGCGCACGACCGTGCCTTCGGGAGCGCCGATCAGCTCGTCGTGCGGGAACGCACCCTTGTGGGTGTGGAACTGGTTCCCGGCCTGGAGCGTGAACGTGTAGTGGCGACCCTTGGGGTCGGTCAGCTGGACCTGGTCCCCGACCTGGAAGGGCCCGCGTCGGCGGGCGGCACCGGTCGGTTCGGACATGCGGCCAATCCTAAGGGAAGCGGGCCGCTCCACCTCACCAGGGCCTGGTCACCGGCCGGACACGGCCGCGGTCAGGCGCTGCTCGATGTCGGTGAGGGCGGCCACACCGTACACCCGGCCGTCCGCCTCGACCACCAGGTACTCCCCCGCCGGGGTGGCCTGGATGGCCCGCAGCAGGTCCTCGCCGCCGAGGTCGGCGTCCAGCCGCAGCCCCGGTTCGAGGTCGCGGGAGAGCGGGCCCACGGACACCCAGGGCCGGCGGTGCTCCGGTACGGTCCGTACCGCGGACTCCCGGACGATGCCGATCGGGTCGCCCCGGCCGTCCACCACCACGACCGCGCCGGCCTGGGCCTCGTGGGCGCGGCGCATCGCCTCGCCGAGCGGGGTGTCGGCGGTGACCTCGACGGTGCGGCGGGCGAAGTCGCGCAGCCGCAGCTCGGGCAGCGCCGCCTTGAGCCGGGCGTTGCGCAGGCTCCCGGTGGCGCCGTTCCAGATGATCGCGGCCAGCACGGCGGCCAGCACCGCGTCCACCAGGGTGTCGGTGGTGCTGACTTCGGTGCCGCGTGAGGCGTTGACCAGCGGCAGGCCGAACAGCAGCACGACCGCCAGCGCCCGGCCGATCCAGGCCGCCGCCACCGTGCCGGTCATCGCCTTGCCGCTGACCGCCCAGACCACGGCGCGCAGCATCCGGCCGCCGTCCAGCGGCAGGCCGGGCAGCAGGTTGAAGGCGGCCACCACCAGGTTGGAGACCATCAGGCCGGTGAGCAGCACCCCGGGCACGCTGGACAGTTCGACGGCGCGCAGCGCGAGGTAGAAGACGCCGCCGAGCACCAGCGACAGTAGCGGGCCGACGAAGGCCAGCCAGAACTCCCGCCAGGGGCTCTCGGCCTCGTTCTCGATCTCGGAGACGCCGCCGAAGAACTGCAGCTGGATCCGCCGCACCCCGAGCTTGTAACGCAGCGCGACCAGGGTGTGGGCGAGTTCGTGCACCAGCACGGAGGCGTAGAAGGCGACCGCGAAGCAGAAGGCCAGCAGATAGCGCACGCCGCTGCCGAGTTCGGGCAGGACGTCGCCGAGCTGCCCGCCGAACACCCAGGTGATCAGGGCGGCGATGACGAACCAGGACGGGGTGACGTAGACGGGCACCCCGAAGGGGCGCCCCATCAGGAGCCCGCCGCCGCGTTCCGGCGGCTGCCGGCCCGGGCGGTCGCCGTCCTGCGGTGGCTGGTCGGAGGTCTGCTGCCCCCTGGTGTCGCTCACCGTGATCCCTTCGGTCGTTCGCCCGTGGTGCCCCCGGTGCGCCCACGCTACGTGATCGCGGCCACTGGGTGCCGCGCGCCCCTCTGTCAGCCTTCATACCCACTGGGGCGGGCTCGGACCGGCCCCGGGCGTTCCCGGGGCCGGTCCCGGGAAAGGCCCGGGCGGCAGCTCGGTGGCAGCGGGATGACAGCGAAGGGCAATAGGGTCGTAGTCATGCAGCAGACCGACACCAGCAGCGCCGCCGCGGCACCGGCGCGCCCGGCGGCGCCCCCGACCGGGCTGTCCCCGTCCCGCGCGGGGGACTTCCTCACCTGTCCCCTGCTGTACCGGCTGCGGGTGATCGACCGGCTGCCCGAGCCGCCGAGCCAGGCGGCGACCCGGGGCACGCTGGTGCACGCCGTGCTGGAGCGGCTGTTCGACAGCCCGGCGACCGAGCGGACGCCCGAGCGGGCGCTGGGCCTGCTGCGCCCGCAGTGGGAGCGGCTGCTGGGCGAGCGCCCGGAGCTGGGCTCGCTGTTCCCGGACGACCCGGACGGCGCGGCGCTGACCCGCTGGCTGGCGGACGCCGAGAAGCTGGTCGGCCAGTGGTTCCGGCTGGAGGACCCGACCCGGCTGCACCCGGTGGAGCGGGAGCTGTACGTGGAGACGGCCCTGGAGTCGGGGCTGCTGCTGCGCGGCTACATCGACCGGGTGGACGTCGCCCCCACCGGTGAGGTCCGGCTGGTGGACTACAAGACCGGCCGGGCGCCCTCCCGGGACTTCGAGGGCAAGGCGATGTTCCAGATGAAGTTCTACGCGCTGGTGGTGTGGCGCTGGAAGGGCGTGATCCCCAAGCGCCTCCAGCTGGTCTACCTGGGCGGCGGCGGGGACGTGGTCAGCTACGACCCGGACGAGGCCGACCTGCTCGCGGTGGAGCGCAAGCTGCAGGCGCTGTGGGAGCGGATCGCCCAGGCGGTGGCCACCGGGGACTTCCCGGCGACCCGCAACCGGCTCTGCGACTGGTGCGACCACCAGGCCAGCTGCCCGGAGTTCGGCGGCACCCCGCCGCCGTACCCGCTGCCAGTGCAGGCCAGCACAGGCCCGTACGTCGGATGAGAGCGATCCCACGGGGGATCCGATGAACAAGGAGTCCTAGTGACGATCCGTGTGCTGCTGGTCGACGACCAGCCGCTGCTGCGCACCGGTTTCCGGATGATCCTGGAGGCCGAGTCCGACCTGGTGGTGGTCGGCGAGGCCGGCGACGGCCAGCAGGCGCTGGACCAGGTGCGGGCGCTGCAGCCCGACGTGGTGCTGATGGACATCCGGATGCCGCGGATGGACGGCGTCGAGGCGACCCGCCGGATCGCCGGTCCGGGCCGCGACGGGCCGGCCAAGGTGCTGGTGCTGACCACCTTCGACCTGGACGAGTACGTGGTGGAGGCGCTGCGCGCGGGTGCCAGCGGCTTCCTGCTGAAGGACGTCCCGGCGGAGGAGCTGGTGCAGGCGATCCGGGTGGTCGCGGACGGCGCGGCGATGCTGGCGCCGAGCATCACCCGCCGGCTGCTGGACATGTACGCCACCAAGCTGCCCTCGGGCGAGGAGGCGCCGCCGCAGGCGCTGAGCGCGCTGACCGAGCGGGAGTTGGAGGTGCTGAAGCTGGTGGCGCGCGGGTTGTCGAACGCGGAGATCGCGGCCGAGCTGTTCGTCAGCGAGACGACCGTGAAGACCCATGTCGGCCATGTGCTGACCAAGCTCCAGCTGCGCGACCGGGTGCAGGCGGCGGTGTACGCCTACGAGAGCGGGCTGGTGCGGCCGGGCGCCCTGTAGCCGGCCGGAACGTGACGGCGGCCCGCCCGCTTCCCCCGGTGGTTCAGGGGGGAAGCGGGCGGGCCGCCGTGCGTGGCGCGTTACTTGCCGCTGCGGCCGATCTCCCAGAAGCGGAAGAAGCCGGTGGTGTCGACGGTGGACTCGACGCCGGTGATGTCCGCACGGGCCGCGTAGAAGGACTTGTTCTGGTACAGCGGGATCATCGGCACGGTGTCCGCGACGATCTGCTGGATCTGCGCGTAGCCGGCCGAGGCGGCGCTGCGGTCGGCCTGCTTGAGGCCGTCCGGGATCAGCTTCTGGCTGATCTTCGGGTCGTCCCAGCCGGTGTGGAAGATGCCGCCGTCGATCAGCAGCGGGGCGATGTAGTTGTCCGGGTCCGGGTAGTCGGCGAACCAACCGACGATGTACGCCTGGTACTTGCCCTCGGTCCAGCCCTTCTTGTAGGCGTCCCAGTCGGGCTCCTGCTGGACCGTCACCTGGAACAGGCCGCCGGTCTCCAGCTGCTTCTTGAGGGTGTCGGCCTCGCCGCCGCCGGCCCGCGAGCGGGACCAGGTGAGGGTGAGCTTGACCGGGATCTGGACCTTGTTGTCGGTCAGGGCCTTCTTGGCCTTGGCCACGTCCTGGTCGCCCCAGCGGTCGAAGAAGGCGGTGGTGTGGCCGGTGACGCCGGCCGGGACCATCGCGTACAGCGGCTGGACGGTGCGGGCGAAGACGTCGCGGGCGAGCGCCTTGCGGTCGAGCAGCGCGGCGGCGGCCTGGCGCACGCCGACGTTGCTCAGCAGCGGGTCCTTGGTGTTGAAGGCCAGCGAGCGGGTGTCGTTGCTGTCGCCCTCGACGACCTGGAGGTCGGTCTTGCCGCCCTGCTGGTCGGAGCGGATCTGGGCCGCGGTGTTGGGCTCCAGGCTGTTGTCGGTGACGTCGACGTCGCCCTTGTCCAGCGCGGCCTTGAGGTCGGCGGGCTTGTCGAAGTACCGGACGGTGAACTTGCTGTTCCGCAGCTTGGCGTCACCGGTGTACTTGTCGTTGGGGACCAGCACGACCTTGCCCAGTTGCTTGCCGTCGGCCATGCCCTCGACCGAGTCGAAGCGGTACGGGCCGGAGCCGACCACCTTGTCGTTGGAGAGCGCCTTGTCCGCCGGGAAGACCTGGTGGTCGACGATGGCACCGGCCGGGGAGGCCAGCTTGGCCGGCAGGGTGGCGTCGGGGGCCGACAGGTGGAAGACCACCTCGGTGTCGCCCTTGGCCTCCACGCTCTTGATCGAGGCGAGCAGGCCCGCCGGGCCGTTCTGGTCGTTGATCTTCTTGGTCCGCTGGATCGAGAACACCACGTCCTCGGCGGTCAGCGGGTGGCCGTTGGAGAACTTCAGGCCGGGCCGCAGGGTGCAGTGGTACTCGGTGGCCTCGCCGCCGGAGAAGTCGCAGGACTGCGCGGCGTCCGGGGAGGGCGTGCTGGCGGCCGCCGGGAAGGTCAGCAGCGACTGGAAGGTGTTGCGCAGCACGAGCCAGGAGCCGGAGTCGTAGACGACCGCGGGGTCCAAGGTGCCGGTCAGCTGGGCGGTCCCCATGGTGATCGCCTTGCCGCCACTGTCCCCCTTGACGGCGTCGGTGACCGATCCGCATCCGGCCACCGTCACGGCGACCAGACCGGCGCAGCCGAGTGCTGCCAGGCGTTCAGCTGAAGTCTTCACGGGAGCGTCCTTCGGGGGTGTCGCGAACCCGAGTAGCGTGCCATATCGAACACGCACGACCGATACCCGTGCAGATGACGTTTGGGACACGGTGGTTGGGGGCATCACGGCGCACCCGACGAGTTGTCAGCCAATGCCCGTTTTCTCCCCCGGAGCCCTCGGATCGAGGCACTTACCGGCGAGTAGACCCCGCCCGCAATGAGATGACAATCACACCCGCGAGGCGACCAGCGAGCGCAGCAGTTCGAGATCGACCTGCTCCAGCGACGGCAGCACCAGCCGCCCGGGAGCCGGCTCGATCGGCGCCACCGAGGGCACCGCGATCACCGGGCAGCCGGCCGCCTCCCCCGCCCGCACCCCGGTCGGGGTGTCCTCGACGACCACGCAGCGGGCCGGCTCCGCCCCCAGCCGGCGGGCCGCCTCCAGGTACGGGTCCGGGAACGGCTTGGTGCGCGGCACCTCGTCCCCGCCGATGGTGAAGGCGAAGCGCTCGGCGCCCAGCGAACGCAGCACGATGTCGATCACGTGCCGGTGCGAGGCGGACACCAGCGCGGCCGGGATCCCGTGCGCGGCAAGGGTGTTGAGCAGCCGCTCGGCGCCCGGCATCAGCGGCACCCCGCCGGCCAGCAGGTCGACGAAGCGCTGGTTGACCAGCACGCCCAGGTCGGCCGGGGCGATGTCCACCCCGGTACGGGCGACCAGGTAGTCCATCACCCGGGTCATCGGGCCGCCGACCACGTGGGCCCGGTCCCGCTCGTCCAGCTGGTGGCCCAGCTCGGCGAAGAGCGTGACCTCGGCCTGCCACCAGAAGTCCTCGGTGTCCACCAGCGTGCCGTCCATGTCCAGCAGCACCGCCTGCAGGCCGCGGTCGTTCCCGTGGTCGAGCGCCAGGGCGGCGGTGGGGCTGGTGGTCATGGTGGATCCTTCCGGCGGGGCCCCGCGGCGTGTCCTCGGACGTCCTCGGGGATGGCACAGGCCGGCCCGCTGGTGAGCGGACCGGCCCGTTCAGGATCATCCAGGATACGCCCGCTTCGCCCGGAAAGAGCGAACGGAGAGGGGCGTCGGGATTACCGGGCGTTGAAGTACTTCGCCTCGGGGTGGTGGATCACGATCGCGTCGGTGGACTGCTCCGGGTGCAGCTGGAACTCCTCCGACAGCACCACGCCGATCCGCTCCGGCCGCAGCAGGTCGGCGATCTTGGCGCGGTCCTCCAGCTCGGGGCAGGCCCCGTAGCCGAGCGAGAACCGGGCGCCCCGGTACTTGAGCGCGAACATGTCCTTGACGTCCTGCGGGTCCTCGCCGGAGAAGCCCAGCTCGTAGCGGACCCGGGCGTGCCAGAACTCGGCCAGCGCCTCGGCCAGTTGGACCGACAGACCGTGCAGCTCCAGGTAGTCGCGGTAGGAGTTCCCGGCGAACAGCTCGTTGGCCGCCTCCGAGATCCGGTTGCCCATGGTGACGACCTGCAGCCCGACCACGTCCCGCTGGCCGGACTCCTCCGGGCGGAAGAAGTCCGCCAGGCAGAGCCGGCGGCCGCGCCGCTGGCGGGGGAAGGTGAAGCGGGTCCGCTCGGTGCCGTCCTCGTGGAAGACGATCAGGTCGTCGCCCTTGGAGTTGGCCGGGAAGTAGCCGTAGACCACGGCCGCCTCCAGCCAGCCCTCGGTCTGCAGCCGGTCCAGCCAGGCCCGCAGCCGCGGCCGGCCCTCGGTCTCCACCAGCTCCTCGTAGGACGGGCCCTCGCCGCTGCGCGCGGCCTTCAGACCCCACTGGCCCTTGAACAGCGCGTCCTCGTCCAGCCAGGAGGCGTAGTCGGCGAACGGGATGCCCTTGACGATCCGGTCGCCCCAGAACGGCGGGGTGGGCAGCCCGTTGTCCAGCGCGACGTCGGAGCGGATCTGGCCGAGGTTGACCTCGGGCTCCGGCTCCTCCACCTCGACCCGGGCGTGCCGGCGCTGCTTGAGCTCCGGCAGGGTGGCGCCGGGCACGCCGCGCTTGACGGCGACCAGCGCGTCCATCAGCCGCAGGCCCTCGAAGGCGTCCCGGGCGTAGCGGACCTCACCCTCGTAGATCTCGTGCAGGTCCTGCTCGACGTAGGCGCGGGTCAGGGCGGCGCCGCCGAGGATCACCGGGAAGCTGGCGGCCAGCTTGCGCTGGTTCAGCTCCTCCAGGTTCTCCTTCATGATCACGGTGGACTTCACCAGCAGGCCGGACATCCCGATCACGTCCGCGTTGTGCTCCTGCGCGGCGTCCAGGATCGCCGAGACCGGCTGCTTGATGCCCAGGTTGACCACGTTGTAGCCGTTGTTGGACAGGATGATGTCGACCAGGTTCTTGCCGATGTCGTGGACGTCGCCCTTGACGGTGGCCAGCACGATGGTGCCCTTGCCCTCGCTGTCGGACTTCTCCATGTACGGCTCCAGGTGGGCCACCGCGGTCTTCATCACCTCAGCGGACTGGAGCACGAACGGCAGCTGCATCTGGCCGGAGCCGAACAGCTCGCCGACCACCTTCATCCCGGACAGCAGGGTGTCGTTGATGATCTCCAGCGCCGGACGCGCGGTCAGCGCCTCGTCCAGGTCGGCCTCCAGGCCGTTGCGCTCGCCGTCGATGATCCGGCGCTGCAGCCGCTCGTCCAGCGGGAGCGCGGCCAGCTCC
This sequence comes from Kitasatospora sp. NPDC023176, assembly GCF_055560495.1. Classification (NCBI taxonomy): domain Bacteria; kingdom Bacillati; phylum Actinomycetota; class Actinomycetes; order Kitasatosporales; family Streptomycetaceae; genus Kitasatospora; species Kitasatospora sp. NPDC023176. The sequence goes on from NZ_JBVHIP010000003.1 coordinate 373,990, forward strand.
TGGGCCTTGGAGGCCTTGACCGAGGCGGTGGAGACGCCCTCGAACAGCTCCAGCAGGCGCTGCAGCGGGTCGTAGCCGTCCCGGCGGCGGTCGTAGACGAGGTCCAGGGCGGCCTCGCGCTGGTCCTCGGGGATCCGGGAGATCGGCAGGATCTTGGAGGCGTGCACGATCGCCGAGTCCAGGCCGGCCTCCACGCACTCGTGCAGGAAGACCGAGTTGAGCACCACCCGGGCGGCCGGGTTGAGGCCGAAGGAGATGTTCGACAGGCCGAGGGTGGTCTGCACCTTCGGGTGGCGGCGCTTGAGCTCGCGGATCGCCTCGATGGTCTCGATGCCGTCCCGGCGGGACTCCTCCTGGCCGGTGGCCAGGGTGAAGGTCAGGCAGTCGACCAGGATCGAGCCCTCGTCGATGCCGTAGTCGGCGGTGAGTTCGGCGATCAGCCGCTCGGCGATCTCGACCTTCAGCTCGGCGGTGCGGGCCTGGCCCTGCTCGTCGATGGTCAGCGCGATCAGGCCGGCGCCGTGCTCGCGGGCCAGCGAGGCGATCTTCCCGAAGCGCGAGTCGGGGGCGTTGCCGTCCTCGTAGTTGACCGAGTTGAGCAGCGCGCGGCCGCCGAGCGCCTCCAGACCGGCCTGCAGCACGGGCGGCTCGGTGGAGTCCAGCACGATCGGCAGGGTGGAGGCGGTGGCCAGCCGGCCGGCGATCTCCTTCATGTCGGCGACGCCGTCGCGGCCGACGTAGTCGACGCAGAGGTCCAGCAGGTGGGAGCCGTCCCGGATCTGGTCCCGGGCGATCTCCACGCAGGCCTGCCAGTCACCGGCCAGCATCGACTCGCGGAACTTCTTCGAGCCGTTGGCGTTGGTGCGCTCGCCGATCGCCAGGTACGAGGTGTCCTGGCGGAACGGCACCGACTGGTAGAGCGAGGAGGCCGAGGGCTCCGGCTGCGGCTCGCGCCGGGCGATCGGGCGGCCCTGCACCCTCTCCACCACCTGGCGCAGGTGCTCGGGGGTGGTGCCGCAGCAGCCGCCGACCAGCGAGAGGCCGTACTCGCGGGTGAACACGTCGTGCGCCTCGGCCAGTTCGGCCGGGGAGAGCGGGTAGTGGGCGCCGTCCTTGCCGAGCACCGGCAGGCCCGCGTTCGGCATGCAGGACAGGCCGATCCTCGCGTTCTTGGCGAGGTAGCGCAGGTGCTCGCTCATCTCGGCCGGGCCGGTGGCGCAGTTGAGGCCGATGTAGTCGACGCCGAGCGGCTCCAGCGCGGTGAGCGCGGCGCCGATCTCGGAGCCGAGCAGCATGGTGCCGGTGGTCTCCACCGTCACCTGGACCAGCACCGGGAGGTCCAGCCCGGCCTCGGCCAGGGCGCGCTTGGAGCCGAGGATGGCGGCCTTGGTCTGCAGCAGGTCCTGGCTGGTCTCCACCAGCAGGGCGTCGGCGCCGCCGGCGATCAGGCCGGCCGCGTTCCGCTGGAAGCCGTCGCGCAGCGTCTCGTACGGGGCGTGGCCGAGGGTCGGCAGCTTGGTGCCGGGGCCGATCGAGCCGAGCACCCAGCGGGTGCGGCCGTCGGCGGCGTGGGCGTCGGCCACCTCGCGGGCGATCCGGGCACCGGCCTCGGACAGCTCGAAGATGCGCTCGGGGATCTCGTACTCGCCCAGGGCGGAGAAGTTGGCGCCGAAGGTGTTGGTCTCGACGCAGTCCACGCCCACCGCGAAGTAGGCCTCGTGGACGGAGCGGACGATGTCGGGCCGGGTGACGTTGAGGACCTCGTTGCAGCCTTCGAGGTTCTGGAAGTCCTCCAGCGTCGGGTCCTGCGCCTGGAGCATGGTGCCCATCGCACCGTCGGCCACCACCACCCGGGTGGCGAGTGCTTCGCGCAGCGCGTTCGCGCGGCTCTGCTGAGTGATGGACGGATCGGCTGCAGTGGCCATGGGGCGTCTCCCTGTGCGACGGCTGTCGGCTTTGCGCGCCCGCTTGCTCGGGCATGCACCTGGCCAGGGTATCCGGCCCACCGCCCGGCATGCCGGTGCATTCCGTATCCTGAACGCTCGTCCGCAAGGGGGGAGCAACCGCGTGGCCCGATTCGGGACCGTCGCGCGGCGCGCCGGTCGGGCCCTGGGGGCTCCGCTGCGCCGCTGGAGAGGCCTGTCCCGGTGGGGCCGCGCCCTGGTGGCGCTGGGGCTGGCGGCGGCCGTGCCGGTCGCCGCGCTGGGCTCGGTGTTCATCGCGTTCCGACTGCACTACTCGGGTGAACCGGCCGCCGAGGCCCGCACCCGGGGGCGGGACGCCGTCTGGCTCGGCCACGCCTGGGTGGACGGCCGCAAGACCGACGCCGACGTGGCGGCGCTGGCCCGGCAGCTGGCCGGCACCGGCGTGCGCGACCTCTACGTCCACACCGGGCCGCTGGAGCACGACGGCTCACTGCCGGCGTCCGTCCACCCCCGCGCCCACTGGTTCACCGAGGCCGCCCACCGGGCGCTGCCGGGGGTGCGGCTGCAGGGCTGGCTGGGCGACGAGGTCAAGCCCGAGCGGGACGCCCTGGACCTGGACGACGCCCCCACCCGGGACCGGGTCACCGCCTCCGCGGCCCAGGTGCTGGACCAGGGCTTCGACGGCGTGCACTTCGACATGGAGCCGATCCGCCCCGGCTCGGCCGGCTGGCTCGCCCTGCTCGACCAGGTCCGCCCGGTGACGGCCGCCCGCGGCGCGAAGCTGTCGGTGGCCGCCCCGCAGATCGACCCGGTGCCCGGCCTGCACACGGCCGGCATCCTGCTCACCGACCACGGCAAGTGGTGGGACCAGGCGTACTTCCGGGAGACCGCCCGCAGGGTCGACCAGGTCGCGGTGATGGCCTACGACACCTCGATGCCGACCGAGCCGCTGTTCGGCGGCTACGTCGCGCTGCAGACCGAACTGGCGCTGGAGGCCACCCCGCCGGACGTCGACCTGCTGATCGGCCTGCCGTTCTTCTGGGACGACAAGTGGGCGCACCGGGGCCACGCGGAGACCGTCCCGGCGGCCGTCCGGGGCGTCCGGCTGGGCCTGGGCCGGCAGGACCCGCGGCGGGCGAGCTTCGGCGTCGCGCTGTACGTGGACTTCGCCGCGACGCCGGAGAACTGGGCGGCGTACCGGAGCGGCTGGGTGGATCCGGCCTGAACGTCTCCCGGCTTGCCTACGCGGCCATGCGGTGGGCGAGGGCGCCCAGGTAGCGGTGCACGGTGGCGTCCTCGCCGGCCAGATAGTGCGAGACGGCCCGGTGCAGCGGCTTGCGGACCTCACCGCGCTCGGTGACGGTGAGCGAGCAGCCCGGCCCGGCCGGGGAGAGCCGGTAGGTCCAGGTGCCGCCGTAGGGCAGGTCCGGGTCGGCGATGCCGGTCACCAGCCGGTGCGGGGCCTCGCTGGCCACCACCTCGTAGGTGGTGTGCCCGTGCCGGTCGTACTCGCGCCAGCGCGGGCGGCCGCCGGCCCCGGCGGGCAGCCGTTCGACGTGGGTGAGGCCCGGACGCCAGGCCGGGTAGAGGTCGATGTCGGTCAGTACGTCCCAGACCGCGCCGGGCGACTGGGCGAGTTCCAGCCCGCCCTCGGTGATGTGCTCCACCGGCAGCCGGCGTCCGGCCCGGTCCGCCGCCAGCAGCGCGGTTCCGGCCAGCGCCGCCGCGCCCGCGCCGATCCACAGCCGTCGGTTCATCGGTCGGCCCCTTCCGCCCGGCTCCCGCCTCCCCATCATCGCGCCGCCGCGCCCGACGGGCGATCCGTGCCCCTTCGTCGCCGCTCGGGCACCGTACGTCCCCGTCGAGCGATCTGACGGAGCGTCGGCCGCGACGGGCCGGATATCCGCTGGATCATGGCGGCCCGCTCCCCCAGACTGTCCCGGTGCCCGGCCGCTATGCGCATCAAAGCCCGTAGGCTGGGCAGGTAGGGACCATGGAGCGAGCCGTTCCATGGGAGACGAGAGGTTCGACAGGCGGGAGCCGGCCCGTCGGCGCCCCGGCGATCCAGCCGAGGCGGTGCCGGTCCGACCGCCGACCGGAGGGAGACGCTGGGTGATCGAGCTGGAAGATGTTCCCGAGTTGATCGACCCGGTGATGGTCTGCGCCTTCGAGGGGTGGAACGACGCGGGCGACGCCGCCTCCGCGGCCCTGGCGCATCTGGACGAGACCTGGGGCGGCAAGGTGCTCGCCGCCCTGGACGCGGAGGACTACTACGACTTCCAGGTCAACCGTCCGACGATCTGGCTGGACGGCGGCATCCGCCGGATCACCTGGCCGACCACCAGGCTCTCGGTGGTCCGGGTGACGGAGCCGGTGACCAGGGACGTGGTGCTGATCCGCGGCATCGAGCCGAGCATGCGCTGGCGTTCGTTCTGCAACGAGCTGCTGGGCTTCGCGCACGAGCTGGGCGTCGAGCTGGTGGTGATCCTGGGCGCGCTGCTCGGCGACACCCCGCACAGCCGCCCGGTGCCGGTCAGCGGGGTCACCTCCGATCCGGAGCTGGCCCGTCGGCTGGACCTGGAGGAGAGCCGCTACGAGGGGCCGACCGGGATCGTCGGGGTGCTCCAGGAGGCGTGCACCCACGCCGGGGTGCCGGCCGTGACGCTGTGGGCCGCGGTGCCGCACTACGTCGCGCAGCCGCCCAACCCCAAGGCCACGCTGGCGCTGCTCAACAAGCTGGAGGACCTGCTGGACCTGCGGATCCCGCCGGGCGAGCTCGGCGAGGACGCCCGGGCCTGGCAGCTGGGCGTGGACCAGCTGGCCGCCGAGGACAGCGAGGTGGCCGAGTACGTCCAGCAGCTGGAGGAGGCACAGGACACCGCGGAGCTGCCGGAGGCCTCCGGGGACGCGATCGCGCGCGAGTTCGAGCGCTATCTGCGCCGCCGGGAGAACGTCGGTCCGACCGGCGAGAAGCCGGTGTCGGGGCACGCGACGGCCGAGCGGCCGGCCGAGCCGGAGGGGCCGGGGACGACCCGGGAGAGCCAGGAGGGGGCCGAGGAGGAGTAGTGCTCCTGCTCGGCCCTGAGCTCCCGGCCCCGCGAGTTCGTCCCCAGGGCCGGGCCGTCGGGGCTCGGGCGCTTGGGCGTGGGCTTCCGGGCGTGGGCTTCTGGGCTCGGGCGCTTGGGCCTGGGCTCGGGCTCGTGGGCCGGAACGCCGAAGGGGCGCCAGGACCGATGTCCTGGCGCCCCTTCGGCGTGTGGTGACGGGCCTACAGCGCGACGCCGAGCAGGGCGTCCACCGTCCGGGAGACCAGGCCGGGCGCGCCGATGTCGGTGCCGCCCTCGTTCTCCTGCCGGGCGGCCCAGCGGTCGACGGCGGCCAGCGCGGCGGGCGCGTCCAGGTCGTCCGCCAGCGCCGTGCGGACCTCCGCGAGCAGCTGCTCGGCGGCCGGGCCGTCCGGCCGGGAGACCGCGGCCCGCCAGCGGGCGAGGCGCTCGACGGCCTCGTCCAGGACGGCCTTGGTCCACTCCCAGTCGGAGCGGTAGTGGTGCGAGAGCAGCGCCAGGCGGATCGCCGCCGGGTCGACGCCCTCGCGGCGCAGGGCCGAGACGAAGACCAGGTTGCCGCGGGACTTGGACATCTTCTTGCCGTCCAGGGCGACCATGCCGGCGTGCACGTACGCCTTGGCGTACGGCTGGGAGCCGGTGGCGACCTGGGCGTGCGAGGCGCCCATCTCGTGGTGCGGGAAGGACAGGTCGCTGCCGCCGCCCTGGATGTCGAAGGTCATGCCCAGGTACTGCAGCGCGATGGCCACACACTCGATGTGCCAGCCGGGGCGGCCGTGGCCGAGCTCGGTGTCCCAGGCGGGCTCGCCCGGGCGGGCGGCCAGCCAGAGCAGGGCGTCCAGCGGGTTGCGCTTGCCGGGGCGGTCCGGGTCGCCGCCGCGCTCGGCGAAGACCGGGCGCATGGCCTCGCGGGTGAGGCCGGATACCTCGCCGAAGTGCGGGTCGGCGTCGACCGAGAAGTAGATGTCCCCGTCGACCTTGTAGGCGGCGCCGGAGGCCAGCAGCTTCTGCACGATCGGGACGATCCACGGGATCGACTCGACGGCGCCGACGTAGTGGGCCGGCGGGAGCAGCCGCAGGGCGGTCATGTCCTCGCGGAACAGGGCCGTCTCGCGCTCGGCGAGGGCCACCCAGTCCTGGCCGGTCTCGACGGCGCGCTGGAGCAGCGGGTCGTCGACGTCGGTCACGTTCTGGATGTAGAGGACGTCGTGACCGGCGTCCTTCCAGACCCGCTGCACCAGGTCGAAGGCGTTGTAGGTGGCGGCGTGGCCCATGTGGGTCGCGTCGTAGGGCGTGATGCCGCAGACGTAGATCCGGCCGGTGCCGTCCTGCGGCACGACCTCGCGGACCGTGCCCGCTGCGGTGTCGAAGATACGAAGGGGGAGCCCCTGACCAGGCAGGGCGGGAACCTCGGAGGCGGGCCAGGCATGCATGGGATCGACCTTAACCTTGAGAACATTTGAAAGCCTAACCAGTAACGAAGATCGACTGGATTCGCTTCCTGTCGTTGCCTGGTCACTTCGCGACTGATAAAGCGCGTTCCGCTTCGGGCTTGTGGCTCGATCCGTTCGGTTGCGGACACGGGTGAGCGCCCGGTCGACCCTGCCGCCGACCGGGCGCCCGGCTCCCCGGGTGAAGCGGTCGGAGCCGCTACGACCGCTGCCAGAGGGCCGGTACGTTCGGCGGCTCCCAGCCCACCATGGCGGTGTGCGCCTGGAGGCAGACGTAGGAGGCGCCGGAGTAGGTGACGCGGTCGCCCGCGCGGTACGCCGTACCCGGACTCCAGCTGCCGCCCGGCGACGTGGTGGGCCCGCCGGTCGGTCCGCCGGTCGGGGTGGCGGTGGCCGTCGGACTGGGGGTGCCCGGGGTCTGCGGCACGTCCAGCACGAAGTCGAAGGTGGCGTTCTCGCCGGAGCCGTTCTGCTGGACGTTCATCAGCAGCCGGGCGTCGTAGATGGTGTCGGTGTTGTTGCGCGGCTCGCCCGGGAAGTAGAGCTGGGTGGTCAGGATCGGGCGGCCGGGGGCCTGGAGTTTGACGTGCAGGTGCCGGGTGCGGCCCGGGTAGAGGCCGGGGACGATGGTGTCCAGCCGGTAGGCGCCGTTGGCGTCGGTGAACTGGTGGCCGCGGAAGGTGTAGCCGACGTTGTCGTAGGTGCCGCCGTCGTCGGCCTGCCAGAAGTCCAGCAGCACACCGGAGACGGGTCGGCAGGCGCGGCCGAAGACGTAGCCGCTGACGGTCAGCCGGGTGCCCGGGCCGTCGTTCGCCATCGAGCTGCGCAGCGGGGGGTTCGGCTTGAAGTACGGGCCCTCGATCTGCTCGATGGTGGGGTCGTCGCCGTCGTGGCACTCGGGGGTCAGACCGGGGGTGCGGCCGGTGCCGGCCTGGTCCCGGGCCAGTGCGACCCCGCCGCCGATCAGCAGCGGCGCGGCCCCGAGGGCGGCGGCGGCCTTCAGGACGGTCTTGCGGCTGATCATGCCGTCGGACGGGGGCATGCGCCGTCTCCTTCCGGTGGGTTCTCCGTGGGGTCTTCGTGCGGGTTCTTCGCGGGGGTTCTTCCGGGGGTGGGGGCGGCCCTTGCCATGGTGGGGGCATGACAAGGGCCGAACCGGCGGCCGTCCGCGCGCTGGACCGGCCGCCGGTGGCCAGAAGAGACGTTACGGACCGTCCGGCGCGACGGCGATGGACATGATCCGGGGATCGTGGTGATTTCCGTCGACCCGGGACCGGAACTCCCCCGGAGTCATCCCGGTCTCCCGCCGGAAGAAGCGGCAGAAGTACGCCGGGTCCGCGAAACCCGCCTCCTTGGCGACCTGACGGATCGTCAAGTCCGTGCAGGCGAGCAGCCGTTTGGCCTCCAGGGTCTGCTGCCGGCGGATCAACCCGCCCGGGGTGCGGCCGGTGGCCTGCTTGACCAGGGTCTGCAAGTGCCCCGGGGAGACGCCGAGTTCCTGGGCGGTGGAGGCCACCGAGTGCCGCACCCCGCCCGGCCTGGCGATCAACCGGGTGAAGGCGGCGGCCAGTTCGGCCGGCCGGGCGGGCACCGCGGGCCGGTCGTCCGGGGTGCGGGCGCGCAGCGCCCGGACGATCAGGATGTGCAGACTGGCGCGCAGCACGCCCTGGTAGCCGGGCGCCCTGGTCAGGTACTCCTGCTCCATGTCGGCGAGCAACCCGCCGATGGCGCCGGCCTGTTCGCCGAGCACGATGCCGGGCCGGGTGGCCAGGGCGCGCAGCGCGGCGAGGTCCTGCGGGTGCCCCAGCAGGAAGTCCTCGTTGAACAGGACGACCCGGCCGGCCAGCCCTTCGGCGTCCGCCCAGTGGTGCACCTGGCCGGGCGTGATCACGCACAACTGCGTTGGCGCCAGCGGCCGGTGGACCAGGTCCAGGACATGGGCGCCGTGGCCGCCGGTGACCTGGACGATCTCGTAGAACGAGTGGCGGTGGGGGAAGTTGGCGCGGGAGAGCGGGCCGATCGCGTCGAAACTTCCGATGGCGAAGGGCAGTAGGTGGGGCAGCGGGACCTGCAGGCGGTGCAACGGCAGGTCCGGCGCGGATCGGGGGGTGGGGGTGGTCCGTCGCACGTCCATCGGAGCAGTGTGCGACCTGTTCCGCCGACTGGTCCAGACCACCGGCCGGTAACCCCGCCGACGCGCCCGGGTGGGGTCAGACCGGCGGCCAGGGGATCGCGGGCCAGTCCGAGGACGGCAGCGGATGCCGGCCCGAATCCCGCAGCCCGGCCACCCGGGCGCGGGTGGCGTCCAGTTCGGCGCCGGTCAGGTGCGGGGCGAGGCGCTCGGCCAGTTCCCCGTCCAACTGCCCGGCCAGCCGGGCCAGCACCTCCAGCGCCTCCGCGGGCAGCGGGTCGCCCGCCCAGCCCCAGAGCAGGGTGCGCAGCTTGCCCTCGGTGTTGAAGGTGACGCCGTGGTCGATCCCGTACACCCGGCCGTCGGCGGCGGGGATCAGATGACCGCCCTTGCGGTCGGCGTTGTTGAGCACCGCGTCCAGCACCGCGAGCCGGCGCAGCCGCCGGTCGTCGTGGTGCACCAGCAGCGCGGTGCGCCCGCCCTCCACCTCGGCCCGGACGATCGGCAGCCAGCCCTCCTCCGGGCCCGCCGGGTCCTGCAGCGCCAGCAGCGGCTCGGCCCGCGGATCCGGCTCGACCCACAGCTGGACCATGCCGGGCCCGTGCGGCCCCTCGCGCAGCAGGGTGGGCGGGATCAGCTCCCAGCCGGTCGCCGCGGACAGCTCGTACGCGGCGACCTCGCGGCCGGCCAGCGTGCCGTCCGGGAAGTCCCACAGCGGGCGTTCGCCGGCCACCGGCTTGTAGACGGCCTGGGCGCTCAGCGAACCGTGCTCGACGGTGCAGTACAGCGCGGCGTTGGAGGCCTCGGTGAGGCGGCCGTGCACGGTCAGCCTGCCCTGGCGCAGCAGCGCGAGGGCGGTGGGCACGTCGGCGGCGAGGGCGGCGGCCGCCGCCGGGTCGGCCTGCGGCGGGGTCTCGGTGTTCAGCGCCGGTAGCCGTTCGCGCGCGGGCACAGGTGGCCCTCCGGGTCCAGCGGCAGGTTGCAGAACGGGCAGGGCTTGCGGCCGGCCGCGACCAGGTCCAGGGCGCGCTTGGCGAACACCCGGGCCATCGCGCCGGACAGCCGCACCCGCAGCATGTCGGGGCCGTTCTCGTCGTCCTGGAAGACCGCCTCCTCGGCGTCCTCCTCCTCGTCCTCCACCAGCGCCTGGGCCTCGACCACCAGGCAGGCGTCCGCGCTGTCCCAGGCCAGCGCCATGGTGCCGACCCGGAACTCCTGCTCCAGCGGGAGGTCCAGCGGGGCGGTGTCCAGCAGGTCCTTGGGGGCGGCGGCCGGGATGGCGGCGTCACCGCCGCTGCGCCGCAGCGCCTCGTCCAGGACCTCCTCGATCCGCTCCGCGAGCGCGGCGACCTGGTTCTTCTCCAGCAGCACGCTGGTGATCCGGCCCCGGGCGCTGGCCTGCAGGTAGAACGCCCGGGCGCCGGGTTGACCGACGGTGCCGGCCACGAACCGTTCGGGCTGGTCGTAGAAGAAGACCTGACGGGACACGCGCTAGCTCCGGATCGGGTTGTCCAACTGGGCAGGTGGTCGAACTGCGGGGCACTCAGACGGGGAACTCATCAGCCACCCTACGACCTCCGGGCCCCGGCCGGGGAGCCGAGCGGGGGCCGCGGGCGGGGTGGCACCCGCGGGCCCGGGGCGTGCCGCTCCAGGCCGTACCCCTCGGGCGGTGCCGGTCAGGCCGTGCCGCCGACCACCGCGTCGCCGACCGGAGTGGCCGGGGCGGTGGAGGCGGCGGAGGGCTTGGGCGCCAGCGAGGAGAGGTCTCCGGTGTCGCCCATCCTGAGCACGAAGGGCCGCTGCGGGGTGTAGCGGATCGCGGTGACGGAGCAGGGCTCGACACTGATCCGCTGGAAGTGGTCCAGGTGCAGGCCGAGGGCGTCGGCCACCACCGCCTTGATCACGTCCCCGTGCGAACAGGCCACCCAGACCGCGTCCTCACCGTGCTCGGCGGCGATCTCGGCGTTCCACTCCCGGACCGCACCGACCGTACGGTGGCTCAGCTCGCGCAGCGACTCACCGCCCGGGAAGGCCGCCGCGGCGGCGTGGTCCTGCACCGTGCGCCAGAGCGGCTCCTTCGCCAGCTCGGCCAGCGGGCGGCCGGTCCACTCGCCGTAGTGGCACTCCCCCAGCCGCTCGTCCTCGGCCGGCGCGCCCAGCTCCGGGCGGACGGCGAGCAGCGGCTCCAGCGTCTGCCGGCAGCGCTCCAGCGGGCTGCTGACGGCCCGCACCAGCGGGACCCCGGCCAGCCGGCCGGCCAGCGCGGCGGCCTGTGCGCGCCCGGTGTCGTCCAGGTCCACGCCGGGGGTCCAACCGGCCAGGATTCCGGCGGTGTTCGCGGTCGAGCGGCCGTGGCGGACGAGCAGCAGGGTGGGCATGGGGCTCAGCCTACGGCCTCCGGGCCCCGCCGTGGGGCGGTCGGGTGCCCCGCTTCGGGGCGGCTCCGGGGCTGCTCCGGCCGCTCGGGCCGACGCCGCCGACCCGGCTCCCGGTCCCCCGGTCGCGCCCGGGGGACAATGGCCCGCATGATCGTCCACTGCGCCGCATACCAGGACGGCCGCCGGCTGGGGGCCTCCGAGGACCTGACCGACTCGCTCACCGCCGCCCGCGGGGCCGGCCCGGGGGCCTTCGTCTGGATAGGCCTCTTCGAACCCACCACCGAGGAACTCGACCGGGTCGGCAAGGAGTTCGCGCTGCACCCGCTGGCCGTCGAGGACGCCGTCAGCGCCCACCAGCGCCCGAAGGTCGAGGCCTACCAGGGCTCGCTGTTCGTCACCCTCAAGACCCTCGGCCACCACGCCGACAGCCACGCCGTCACCAGCGGCGAGGTGATGGTCTTCCTCGGCCCGGACTTCGTGATGACCGTCCGGCACGGCGCGGACACCCCGCTCAGCGGCCTGCGGGCCCGGCTGGAGCAGCAGCCCGAACTGCTGCGCTACGGGCCCAGTTCGGTACTGCACTCGGTCTGCGACACCGTGGTGGACGGCTACGTCGAGGTGGCCACCGCCCTGCAGGCGGACCTGGACGAACTGGAGGCGGACGTCTTCGCCCCCGGCCGGATCGGCCGCGACACCGCCGGGCGGATCTACGGCTGCAAGCGCCAGGTGATGACCGTCCGCCGCGCCACCGTTCCGCTGCTGGAACCGATGCTGCGGCTGGAGCGCGGCGCCCCCTTCGTCCAGCCCGAGACCGCCCCCTACCTGCGGGACGTCGCCGACCACCTGGCCCGGGTGAACGACCAGGTGGACGGCATGGACCGGCTGCTCTCCGACATCCTGGGCGCCAACCTGGCGCAGGTGAGCGTCCAGCAGAACAACGACATGCGGAAGATCTCGGCCTGGGCGGCGCTGGCCGCCGTACCGACCATGATCGCGGGCGTGTACGGGATGAACTTCGACGTGATGCCCGAACTGCACGAGCCGTGGGGGTACCCGGCGGTGCTGTCGCTGATGGCACTGGTCTGCGTGGTGCTGCACCGGGTGTTCAAGCGGCACGACTGGCTGTAGTGCCGCCCGGACCCCGGTCGGTGCCCACGCGGGGTGCGGGACCTATCCGAGGCCGGCCCGCTCCAGCGCCTCGACGCCGGTGCGCAGCGCCTGGACCCGCTCGTCCAGGGTGAAACCGGACGGAGCCAGGGTGAGCGTGGTGACGCCCGCGTCGGCGTAGGCCTGCATCCGGTCGGCGATCCGGGCGGTGTCGCCGATCAGCGAGGTGGCGTCGATCAGGTCGTGCGGGACGGCGGCCGCGGCGCCCGCGTAGTCCTTGGCCAGGTACTTCTCCTGGATCTCGTCGGCCGCCTGCTCGTAACCCATGCGCCGGGTCAGCTGGTTGTAGAAGTTCTTCTCCTTGCTGCCCATGCCGCCGATGTAGAGCGCGGCGTAGGAGCGCAGGCCGTCGACCGCGGCCTTGGTGTCCTCGCCGACCGCGATGTTCACGGTGGGGCAGAGGTCGAAGCCGTCCAGCGTCTTCCCGGCCTTGGCGCGGCCCGCCGTCAGGGCGTCCAGGGAGAGCGCCGCGTGCTCGGGCGAGAAGAAGATGCCCAGCCAGCCGTCGGCGATCTCGCCGGTCAGCTCCAGGTTCTTCGGGCCGATCGCGGCGATGTACAGCGGGATGTGCTCGCGCACCGGGTGCACGGTCAGCTTGATCGGCTTGCCCGGGCCGCCGGGCAGCGGCAGGGTCCAGTGCGCGCCCTCGTGCACCAGGCGCTCGCGGGACATCGCCTTGCGGACGATCTCCACGTACTCGCGGGTGCGGGCCAGCGGCTTGTCGAACTTCACGCCGTACCAGCCCTCGGAGACCTGCGGACCGGAGACGCCGAGGCCCAGCCGGAAGCGACCGCCGGAGAGGGTGTCCAGGGTCGCGGCGGTCATCGCGGTCATTGCCGGGGTACGGGCCGGGATCTGGAAGATGGCCGAACCGACGTCGATCCGCTCGGTCTTCGCGGCGACGAAGCTCAGCACGGTCGCGGCGTCCGAGCCGTACGCCTCCGCAGCCCAGCAGACCGAGTAGCCGAGCCGGTCCGCCTCCTGGGCCACCGCGATGTTGTCGGCGTCCATGCCGAGTCCCCAGTAGCCGAGGTTGATGCCGAGTCGCATGTGCCGAACCTTCCAGTCGGGTGGGCTTGGTGGCGAGGGTAGCCGCGCACGCACAGGTCATGCTACTGACGGGTAGTGGTGGCTTGGGTCACACCGGCCCCGTTGATCGTTCTGCGGGTCTGCACCCCTGCCCGGGTACCGGCCGCTACGCTCAGCCGACGTGGGGAGCGCACTCCTCACCTGCGCGTTTGCCGGTGGTACCGGGCCACCGGTACCACCGGCCAGTGGAGGGCCCGTCCGATGGAAAAACGTCACCTCGGCCGCACCGGCCTGCAGGTCTCCCGCCTCGGTCTCGGCACCATGACCTGGGGCCGCGACACCGACGAACACGAGGCCGCCGAGCAGCTCAAGGAGTTCGTCGACGCCGGCGGCAACCTGGTCGACACCGCCGACGTGTACGCCGACGGCGGCGCCGAGTACCTGATCTCCCGCCTCACCGACAGCCTCATCCCCCGCTCCGAGCTGGTCATCGCCACCAAGGCAGGCAGCGTCCCCGAGTCCACCCGCCGCTTCGACGGCTCCCGCGGCCACCTGCTCGCCGCCCTGGACGACTCGCTGCGCCGGCTCGGCACCGACTACGTCGACCTGTGGCAGGTCCACGCCTTCGACCCGACCACCCCGGTCGAGGAGACCCTCAGCGCCCTCGACATCGCCGTCGCCTCCGGCCGCGCCCGCTACGCCGCGGTCTGCGACTTCAGCGGCTGGCAGCTCGCCAAGGCCGCCACCTGGCAGCGCGCCCACCACGACCGGATGCCGCTGGCCGGGGCGCAGCTGGAGTACTCGCTGCTGCAGCGCGGCATCGAACGCGAGGCGCTGCCCGCCGCACTGGACGCCGGGGTCGGGATCCTGGCGGGCTCGCCACTCGGCCGCGGGGTGCTCACCGGCAAGTACCGGCACGGCGTCCCGCAGGACTCGCGCGGCGCCTCGCCCTACCTGTCCGGATTCGTCCAGCCCTACCTCGGCGAGCGCTCCCGACGGATCGTCGACGCCGTCGCCACCGCCGCCGACGGGCTCGCCAGCAGCCCGCTCGCGGTCGCGCTCGCCTGGGTCCGGGACCGGCCCGGAGTGGCGAGCGCACTGGTCGGGGCACGCACGGTGGCACAGTTGCAGGCGGCACTGTCAGTGGAGGCGCTTACGCTTCCGGGTGAGATCCGCGGCGCGCTGGACGACATCTCGTCGCCGGTGCACCGCTACCCGGACCAGGGGTGGACCGAGCTGTAGGCCCCTGGACCGGGTCGTCGACAGAACGTGCAGTGGAGTGACCTTTGGAGCGGACGACGATGAGTGACACGGGGAACGGCGCTCCGGAGGAGACTGCGGCTCCGCCCGCCGACCAGGCGGCGATCGCGGAGATCGTGGCGCGGATCCGCCAGATCGAGCGGCAGGGGGCGAGCCCGGGGGCGCATCGGCTCGGGCCTTCCGGGCCGAAGGGTTCCGAGGCTCGGGATTCCGAGACGCGGGGTACAGAGCCCGAGCCCGCCGAGGTGACGGCGGCTCCTCCGGCGCCCCGCCAGGCCGCCCCGGCCTCGCAGGCTGCCCGGGCCGCCCAGGCCGTTCGGCCCGAGGAGCCGAGCGGCGACGCGCTCCGGCAGACCGCCGAGGTGCTGACCGCCGGTGGCGCCCCCGCCGAGCTGGCCGCCGCCGCGGTGGCCGAGTTCGGCGACGACGCGGCCGCGCGGCTGCGCGACGACCCGTGGGCCGTCCTCGGCCTGCCCGGCGTACGCCCCGAGAACGCGGACCACTTCGCCCGCGGGCTGCTCGGCGCCTCGGCCGCCCCGGACGACCCGCGCCGGGCCCAGGCGCTGGTGGTCTGGCTGCTGGAACAGGCGGCGCTGCGCGGGCACTCGGCCCAGGAGCTGACCGAGGTGGCCGACGGACTCGAACGGCTCCGGATGCCGGAACCGGCCGCCGCGATCCAGCACGCCGTCGCGGACGGGCGGGTGCTGCCGTTCCAGGAGGAGCTGAGCGGCCCCGAGGCGCAGACGACCGGCGGCGACGAGGACGAGGCGCCGACGCGGACGCTGCTCGCGCTGGAGGGACTGGCGATGGCGGAGGACAGCCTCGCCGAGAAGCTGCTCCAGCTGATGGCCACCTTCGTGCCGGGCGAGGACGCCGAGCCGGGGGACGCCGAGCCGGAGGGCGTTGAGCCGGAGGCTGCTGAGGTCACGGAGTCGGAGTCGGAGTCGGATTCGGTATCGGAGCCGGAGGCCGAGCCGGAGTCGGAGGCGGGGGAGTCCGCCGCCGTTCCCGCCGAGGCCGTGCCCGTCTCCCCCGGCCCCGCCGCCTGGGAGGCCGCCGCCGCGGCCGTGCCGTCCTCCTCCGCGGCCGCCCTGGTCCGGGCCGTCGCCGACAGCGCCCTGGTGCTGCACACCGGCGGTGAGGCGGCCCGCGCCGAACCGGCCGCGCTGCTCGCCGCCGCCGGTGGGCTCGGGCTGCGGGCCTGGGCCGCCACCTGGACCGACCAGGGCAAGGAGTCCTTCGACGCCCTCAGCGAGGCCGAGACCCCGGTGGTCACCCTGGCCGAGCTGCTGTCCGGTACGGCGGGCCCCGGTCACGCGGCCGACGGCTCGCTCGCCCTGGACCTCCTCGTCGTACTGGACGCGCCGCTGCTGGACGTCGAACTGGCCGCCACCGTCCTGGAGTCACTCGCCGACGGCACCCGGCTGGTGCTCAGCGGGGACCCTGGTCAGCTCTGGTCGGCCGCCCCCGGCCGGTTCTTCGCGGACCTGCTGGCCGCCAAGGTCTGCCCGGCGGTCGCCTCCCGCACCCCGGACTTCGGCCCGATCGGCGAGCTGGTCTCCGGGGTCGGCATCGGCGAGCTCCAGCCGGTCGAGGCGCCGGACAAGGAGGTGGTCATCCTGACCGCCAAGGACGGCGGCGAGGCCGTCCACCGCGCCGTGCAGCTGCTCACCGACTCCATCCCGCGCGCGCTCGGCATCCCTGCCGAGCAGGTGGTGCTGCTCACCCCGGGCCACGGTGGCCCGGCCGGTACCCGGGCGCTGAACGCCGCCGCGAAGGCCCGGCTGAACCCCGGCCCCGGCCGGTTCGGCGGTTTCGACCCGGGTGACCGGGTGGTGGAGTCCCCCGCGCCCGGCATCACCCGCCCGGCCCGGGTGCTGGACGGCGACGCCACCGGCCTGCACCTGGAGTACTCGGACGGCTCGCGCCGGACCGTCCCGCCCGCCGAGGCCGGCCGGTTGCGGCACGGCTGGGCACTGACCGTCCACCAGGCGCTGGGCCGTCGCTGGCCCGCCGCCGTGGTCGTGCTCCCGGAGGACGCCGGGCCGGCGCTCTCCCGGCAGTGGGTGTACACCGCCTTCGGGCGGGGCGAGCGGCACCTGTCCGTGGTCCACGCGGCGGGCCCGGCGCTCGCCCAGGCCGTCGCCGAGCGCCCGGCGCAGCCGCGCACCACCCGGCTGCGGGCGGTCCTCGCGGAGAACGCGGTCTCCGCGCACTGATCCGCCGGCTCCGCCGGTCGACCGGCTGACGCGCGAAGGGCGGGCCCGGAGTTCCCGGACCCGCCCTTCGCGCGTTCGTCCGATGTCAGTCGTCGGGGTCCTCGTCGTAGACCTCGCTCACGTCGAACCGGCAGATCAGCAGCTGCGGGTCGGCGTGTTCGAAGGGCTCCGGCAGCCACTCCCCCGGCTCGGTCGGCTCGGCCGCCGCGACCCAGAGCGTCGAGTCCGCCTCCTCCAGGCCGAACTCCTCGCTGCGGGCGGCGATCTCGTCCGGCTCGTACTCGCCGAACAGCACGCCGATCGCCGAGTTGACGCCGCCGGCGCCGCCCGGGGTCAGCGACTCGTCGAGCCGTTCGGCCTGCGCGCGCAGCCGCTTGGGGTCCACCACGTGGTAGTCGCGGCGGATCAGCACGCTGATCGCCTCGGGCTGTTCCGGGCCGTGGTAGCCGCCCGGTCCCTCGTCGCCCGGGATCTCGAAGGGCGTGACCTCGTCGTAGACCTCGTAGAGGAGCTGGTCATAGGCGATGGCCGCCGTCGCGAGCTGCTCGTAGGCAGCCGACACGGCGGGATCATCAGCTGCGTTGGGGCTTGACACCGCTTCCAGATGACGGTCGATGGCGGCCTTGACCGCCTCAGCGGCGGCGCGTACCTCGGCAATGGTGGGCTGCGCGGCATCAGACATGGTGCAGACGCTATCTCCCCGCGGCGCCGGTACGCACAGCGGTTGTCACCTACACCCGCGATTTCACCGCAACTTCCCCCCTGATGTCCGATTCGGTACGTTCTGCCCCCCGGCAGAACCGGCGTGGAGCGGGCGCAGAGGGCGCACAGCCGGTCCGGCGGGGCCGTCCAGGTGCCGCTTCGTGCGCCGGGATCGGGATATCCCCTCCACAGTGGCAACAGAACTGATGCGCTGTCAGGCGAGTGTCCGGGGCACCGGCCGCCGAACCGCCGCACCGGGACGGGAGGTCGGCCGGAAATACCCGGGCCGACTGTCCGGGGCAGGCCGTAGGCTTGCGCGCAGGTGATCCTCAGGAGGAGCGTTTTGACCCCACCGAAGCCGGTCCGGCAGTCGGAGTACGAGTACCAGTCGCTGCGCATGCCGCGTGGCACCACGCGCAACGCGGCCCGCCAACTGCTCACCGAGCACGCCGAGTACGGGCACTGGGAGCTCGACCGGCTGAGGCTGTTCCCCGACGGCAGTCGGACGGTCCGGCTGAAGCGGCGGATCATCCGGCAGGTCCGGAGCTGGTGACGGGCGGGGGCGCCTCGTCCTGAGCGGAATGCGCGCCGAGCCCTGACGCGCCTACGACCGCCCGGCATCGGGCGGTCGTAGGCGCGTCGTTTCGTCGGCGGGTGACTGCGCCCCGCCGACGGGGGCAGCCGAGCGGTCGGGGGCTCAGCGGGCGGTAAGGCTCAGTCGGCGGAACGGCTGGACGGGAGGGCTCAGCGGGCGCCGGCGCGGGCGCGGCGGTAGAGCACGCCGCCACCGATCAGCAGCGCGAGCCCGGCGGCTCCGAGCATCTCGACGTCACCGGCGCCGGTGTGGGCGAGCTCGCCGCCCGCGGCGACGCTCTGCGCGGCGGGGGCGGCCGGGGCACTGGTGCGGGCGGCGGCCGGAACGGCCTGGGTCCCGGCGGTGCCCGGTGCGTGGGCGGCCGGGGTGCTCGGGGTGGCGGCGGTGGACTGGCCGCCGTTGCGCGAGCTGCCCGACCCGGTGTCGCTGGCCGGCGGGGTGGTGTGACCCTCGGGGCAGTCGTCGGTCGGCTTCGGGGCGGGCCGGGCCACGTTGGCGCAGTCGTTGCCGAAGGCCGGGTTGCCGACGCCGACCACGTCCACGGAGTTGCCGCAGGCGTTGACCGGGACGTGCACCGGGGCCTGGACGCTGTTGCCGGAGATCACCCCGGGCGAGTTGGCCGCGGTGCCACTGGCGGAGGCCCCCGAGGCGGAGGATCCGCGGCCGGCGCCGGCGCCGGAGCCGGCACTGCCTCCGGGCTGACCGCCCTGGCCGGGCCGCTGGGCGGCGTGGCGGGCGCCGCCGCTGACGTTGGCACAGTGGTTGCCGTACGCCGGGTTCAGCACTCCGATCACGTCGACCGTGTTGCCACAGGCGTTGATCGGCACCTCGACCGGCACCTGCACCGAGTTCCCGGAGGCGACACCCGGTGATCCCGCGGCACCTCCCTGCGCCTCGGCGGCCGCGTAGGCGTAGCCGGCGGTCGAGGCCAGCACGCTGCCGGTGGCCACGGCGGTGAGGATCCCCTTCTTGGCTACATTCCTCATGATTTCCCCTGACGTTTCGAGACGGCATGGCGACCTTGACGTGAACCTGTATGAAAGTCGGAATTTCCGTATATCCGGAAATCACGCAAGGCCTTTGACTGCACACGAGTTAACGAGGGGCAAACGGGGAGGTTGAGCCGCACGAAGCAGCTTCACCCGATCGAGCGATCGGGGCGTTCGAACTTGCCGAGCACCCCGCCGGCCTCGCCTTCGGAGCCCGGCCCCGACCGCACAAAGGCCCCCGGTGCGGCGCGTCCGCCGCCCGGGGGCCGTGCTGAGCCGGTCCCAACGGACCTCGACCGGCCTCAACGAGCCTCAACGGCCCGGAGGTCGACTCAGACGTTGGCGCAGTGGTTGCCGAACGCGGGGTTCAGCACGCCGATCACGCTGACGGTGTTGCCGCACAGGTTGACCGGCACGTGGACCGGAACCTGGATCTGGTTGCCGGCGACGACACCCGGGGAGCTCGCGGCCACACCCTCGGCACCGGCACCGCCGTGAGCGGACGCCACACCGGCGGCGGCGAGCACCAGGCCACCGGTGGCGGCGGCGACAGCGGCGATCTTCTTGACCTTCATCATTCCTCCTGTATGGACAACGCAACCCGTTCGGCGGGCTGCACAGGAATGAACGACGCTGCGGCAAACGGGGTACGGAACAGATTTGCCATTCACCCGCAACGGTGATGCTTCGCACAAACGCTCGGCGCGCAATTGCAGGCAGAATCGTTTCTGTTGATCTCCCCCAACCCATCCCACAATCATGCGCTCGGACAATGCGGTCGGCCCGCCCCCGGCACTCCGGGAGCGGGCCGACCCAGTCGCCTGATCAGCGGGCCGCGGGGCTTCAGCAGGCGTCGAGGAAGCGGTCCAGCACCCGGACGCCGAACTTCAGCCCGTCCACCGGCACCCGCTCGTCCACACCGTGGAACATCCCGGCGAAGTCCAGCTCCGGCGGGAGCTGCAGCGGCGCGAAGCCGAAGCAGCGGATGCCGAGGTCCTGGAAGGACTTGGCGTCCGTCCCGCCCGAGAGGCAGTACGGCACGGCGCGGGCGATCGGGTCCTCCGCGCGCAGCGCGGTCTGCATCGCCTCCACCAGCGCGCCGTCGAAGCTGGTCTCGATCGCGCGGTCCGAGTGCAGGCTCTCCCGCTTCACGCGCGGGCCGAGCACGCTGTCCAGCTCGGCCAGGAACTCCTCCTCGTAGCCGGGCAGGAAGCGCCCGTCCACGTGCGCGGTGGCCTGACCGGGGATCACGTTCACCTTGTAGCCGGCGCCCAGCATGGTCGGCTGGGCGGTGTTGCGCAGCGTGGTGCCGATCATCTTGGCGATGCCGCCGAGGACGCGCAGCGTCTCGTCCATGTTCTCCGGGTCCAGCTCGACCCCGAGCGCGTCGGACAGCTCGTCCAGGAAGGCCCGGACGGTCTTGGTGATCCGCAGCGGGAACTTGTGCCGGCCGAGCCGGGCGACCGCCTCGCACAGCTCGGTGATCGCGTTGTCGTCGTTCTCCATCGAGCCGTGCCCGGCCCGGCCCTCGACCGTCAGGCGCATCCAGTGCATGCCCTTCTCGGCCGTCTCCACCAGGTAGAGCCGCACCTGGTCGTTGACGGTGAAGGAGAAGCCGCCGACCTCGCCGATGCCCTCGGTCACGCCCTCGAACAGCTCCGGGTGCTTGTCCACCAGGAAGCGCGCGCCGTACGTGCCGCCCGCCTCCTCGTCGGCGACGAAGGCCAGCACCAGGTCGCGCGGGGGCTTGCGGCCGGTGCGCAGCCGGTCGCGGACCACCGCGAGGGTCATCGCGTCCATGTCCTTCATGTCGACCGCGCCGCGCCCCCAGACGCAGCCGTCGGCGATCTCGCCGCCGAAGGGGTCGTACGTCCAGTCCGCGGCGTTGGCCGGCACCACGTCCGTGTGGCCGTGGATCAGCAGGCCCGGACGGGAGCGGTCCTCGCCCTCGATCCGGACCACGGTCGAGGCCCGTCCCTTGGCCGACTCGAAGATCTGCGGCTCCAGCCCGAACTCGGCGAGTTGCTCGGCCACGTACTCGGCCGCCTTGCGCTCACCCGGGCCGGAGCCGTCGCCGTAGTTGCTGGTGTCGATCCGGATCAGATCGCGACAGATCTCGGCGACCTCAGACTCAGCCGTCACCCTCGGCGCCGCCGCCTCGCTCCGCTCGCTCACGGTCACTCCTCGTCTTGGGCCCGCACCGACGCACCAGCGCGCCACCCCCAGGACCTGCACCCGGGCCGTACGAGCACGTCCGCCCATCCTCCCCCAGCCCTCGATCACGATCCACCCCCCGCACGGCCCCGAAACCCGCTGGTCACGCCCCCGCCACAAGCCGCCCCTTGCCCCCGCCACCAGCCCCGCACCCCGCTCCGGAGCCGTTTTGGGACCCCAAGCCGATCTTTGCTACAGTTACATCTGTCAGCGCGACGGACGAGAGATCCGAAGCCGCGAGGGCGACACCTGGTCCGGGTGGCGGAATGGCAGACGCGCTAGCTTGAGGTGCTAGTGCCCTTTATCGGGCGTGGGGGTTCAAGTCCCCCCTCGGACACCGACGAGAGAACCCCAGTTGATCTGGGGTTCTCTTTGTTTTCCGGGGCTTCGTGGGTTGGCCGGGGCCGGGTTCGTGGGTTCGTGTGGTTCGTGTGGTGTCCGAACGTACCGTGGGGACGGCCGGGTTGGCCAGGGTGGTCGCTGGGCGGCGGGTGAACTCGGGTGGTGGGGGCGCGGGTTCGGGTGTGCGAGTGCGGAGCGGGCTCGGTTGCACGCGGTGGCTCGGTGGGTTCAGGCGGCGGGGGGTGGGCCGCTGGTGGGCAT
Organism: Kitasatospora sp. NPDC023176; assembly: GCF_055560495.1. Taxonomy (NCBI): domain Bacteria; kingdom Bacillati; phylum Actinomycetota; class Actinomycetes; order Kitasatosporales; family Streptomycetaceae; genus Kitasatospora; species Kitasatospora sp. NPDC023176. The sequence goes on from NZ_JBVHIP010000003.1 coordinate 395,718, forward strand.
CCGCGGCGAGACGGACCCACGGGGGATGCTTGCGCGGCGGCGCCAGAAGATCTACATACCTTTGAGAAGGTATTTTCATGGGGCTGTAACGTGCCGCAGCACGACCTTCACATGGAGAAGGCATGGAGCCCGGGGCCCGGAGCTCAGCGCTCCGCGGCACCTGCGAACGGCGCTCCGGCCGGCAGCAGCCGGGCGCCGGGGATCCGGTCCGCCAGGCCGCGGTCACCGACCACCACCGGGTGGCCCACCGCGGTCAGCATCGGCAGGTCGGACACGTGGTCGCCGTAGCCGTAGCAGTCCGCCGGGTCGACGTGCGGGTACGCCCGGAGCAGGGCGCGTACGGCCCGGTGCTTCTCCTCGCCGATCACCGGCTCGCCGACCAGCTCACCGGTGAGGACTCCCCCGCGCACCGCCGGCCGGCTGCACACCACGTGGGCCGCGCCGACGTCCCGCGCGACGGGCTCGACCAGCGCCGGGAAGGAGCCGGAGACCAGCACCACCGGATCGCCCGCCGCCCGGTGCCGGGTCAGGGCCTCGCGGGTGGCGGCGATGTAGAAGCCGGCGCTCCTGGAGCGCCGGGCGAACCACTCCCGACCGGCCGCGGCGACCGACTCCTCGGACACCCCGGCCCACACCCGGTAGTAGGCCCGGTTCGCCTGCTCGCGCGACGCCCCGGCCGCCACCAGCGCGCTCAGCTCCGCCCGCACCCGGGCGGCCCGCTCGGCGCCCGACGGCCCGTACCGACCACCGAGGTAGAAGTCGAGGAAGTCGAACATGCTCTTGCAGTTGATCAGCGTCTCGTCGACGTCACTGAAGGCCAGCCGGTCGGACGGGGTCGGCCGCTCGGACGGGGTGAGCCGGTCGGACGGGGGCATGGCGGGGCTCCTCTGGGTCCGGGGTCACCTCGGGGTGACGTGGCGGTCGGGCGCGGCCACGGGCCTCGGGAGGGCGCGCAGCGCGGGGAAGAGCGTGTCGCGCACCTCGCGCCAGCGTTCGGCGAAGTCGGCGCGGCCGTGCAGGTTGTCGGAGATGTGCTGGGCGCCGAAGAAGGCCGCGACGGCGACCCGGGCGGCCACGTCCGGGTCGATGTGCCGGGCCAACTGGCCCTGGCCGTGGGCCTCGTGCATCAGCGTCGAGATCAGGTTGGTCCAGTCGACGTAGGGCAGCGGCAGTTCGACGTCGACGGCGTCGCGCTCGTTCTGCAGCCGGGTGCCGGCCTGCATGATCGGGTCCTCCAGGAACGCGGCGGTGGCCGCGTTGAACATCTCGATCACGGTGTCCAGCGGCGACAGGCCCTTCCCACGCACCGCGTCCAGCGTCACCGGCCAGCGTGAGTACAACTCGTCGACCACCGCGACGGCAAGGGCCTGCTTGTTGGGGAAGTGGAAGTAGACAGCACCCTTGGTCATCGCGACCTCGTCCGCCACGTCCTTGATGCTGGTCTGCTGGTAGCCGCGCTCGGCGAAGATCCGCGCGGCGCAGTGCAGGATCTGCTCCCGCGTCCGCTCCGCACGTTCCTGACGCAGCATCGGACCGGCCGCGCCCGCGGGCCGGATCGTCGGAGCAGGCCACAGCGATTCCACAGCAACACCCTTGTTCTGACTCACAGTTCGCCAATCCTCTCTTGCGCCCCAGCGCTTCTAGCTTTATACCTTCGCCCAGGTATATTTTCGGGCCGGGATCAACGGTCACCCGACATGCCCCTCGCCCGCAGATGGGGTGGAACCACCTTAGGGAACGGCACACCAACGGGGAGACGCACTCACATGTCCATCTTCACCGCATCGCCAAGGTACCCGTCGTCGGACCAGGCGGCATCGCTCGCGCCTGTCCGCAGACTCTCGTTCCGGCACCGCCTTCCGGCCGGCGCCGTCCACAAGACCTCCCCGACGGAGGTCCTGCTCACCGACGCCATCCGCGCCGCTGACGGTCACTTCACCGTCGGCGCCCTGTGGCACCGGGACCGCTTCCTCCACTCGTTCCTCCATGACGGCGGGCAGGGCCGCTCGCCGGATCCGCTCCTGCTGGCCGAGACCGTCCGGCAGACCCTGATACACCTCTCGCACCGCTTCCACGGCGTGCCGCAGGGGCACCCCTTCGTCCTCGACCGGCTCGACCTCGACCTGGCCGACAGCACCGTGGCGGTCCGGCCGGACCGTCCGGCCCGCGTCATCCTGGACGTCGCCTGCGCCCGGCGGTTGACCACGCCGCGCCGGGCCAGCTTCGCGCTCCAGGCGGCGATCTCCGTCGACGGCGTCCGGATCGGCCGGGCCGACGTCCGTTGGGAGGTCCTGCACCCGAACTTCTACCGACTGATCCGCCACCGCGACGTCGGCGCCAAGGAGGCCCCGGCGGCCGGCACGGCCTTACCGCCCGCGGCGCCGGTCGGCGGGCTGCGACGCCTCGGCCCCCGGGAGGTCGGGTACCCGGAGGGGCGGCACGTCCTGCTGGCCCGCGACGAACGGGGCGCCCCCGGCCAGTTCTGGCTCGACGACGACCCCCACCACCCGGTGCTCCACGACCACCCGTCCGACCACGTCGCCGGCATGGCGCTGCTGGAGGCCTTCCGGCAGGCCGGCCGCGCCCTGGGCGCTCCACTGCACCCCGCCGCCGTGCGCTCGGTCTTCACCGCCTTCGCCGAGCCGGACGTGCCGGTGGCGATCACCGTGACGCCCGGGCCGGGGTGGCGGGCCGCCGGACCGCGCACGGCCGAGGTCACCGCCGCCCAGCACGGCACCGTCCTCGCCAGCGCGCGGCTCGCCTACCGCGACCCGCGACAGAAACTGACGCTCCGTCAGGAAACCTCGTGAGCACGGCCGGTGTGAGCCTCTCCGCCGCAGCCGTCGAGCAGGTGGTGAACGCGGCCCGGCGCGACCTCCCGGCGGTGGAGGAGCGGCGCCGGCTCGGCGCGGAGGCGGTGGCCGCCGTGGTGGCCGCCGGCTTCCCCCGGCACTTCGTCCCCCGCGAGTACGGCGGCGCGGCGGGCGGCTTCGCCGAACTGCTGGCCGCCTCGGCGGCGGTGGCGCGCACCTGCCCGTCCACGTCCTGGTGCGCCACGCTGTTCGCGGCGCACGGCCGCCTCGCCTCCTACCTCCCGGAGGAGGGGCGGAAGGAACTGTGGGCCTACTCCCCGAACGTGGTGATCGCCGCCTCGATCATGCCGCCGCAGGGCGAGGCGGTCCGGGAGCGGGACGGCTGGCGGATCCGGGGCCGGTGGGAGACCGCCAGCGGGGTCGACCACGCGGACTGGCTGCTGCTGGCCTCCCGGACCGGCACCGCGGACCGGCCCGAGCACCGGATCTTCGCCGTCCCCCGGGCGGACTGGACCGTCCTGGACACCTGGCGGAGCCTGGGCGTGCGCGGGACGGGCAGCAACGCGGTGGAGGTGGCCGAGGCCTTCGTCCCCGACCGGCTGTCCTGCACCCTCGCGGACGCGCAACGGCCGCTCGGCGGGGACGCGGCCCGGTGCCATCGGGTCCCGATCCACCTGGCCGGCGCCCTGATGTTCGCCGCCCCGGTCCTCGGCGCGGCCGAGGGGGCGCTGGAAGCCTGGCGCCCCGCCGCCGCCGCGCGGCTGGACGCGCTCTCCCCCGGCCGGCGGGCGGCGGCCGAGCTGGCGCTGGCCGAGGGATCGGCGCAGGTCACCGCGGCCCGGCTGCTGCTGGAGCGGGCCGCGGAGCGGGCCGACCGGGCCGAGGTGACGCCGCTGCTGGTGGCGGAGAACCGGCGGGACGCCGTGCTGGCCGCGACCTGGTGCGCCGCCGTCGTCGACCGTCTCCTCCACACCTCGGGGTCGCGGGCGCTGCAGGCGGACTCCGCGTTCCAGCGGTACTGGCGGGACGCCACCACCGCGGCCGCGCACGGTGCGCTCGGCGCGGAGGCGGCCGCCGCCGACTACGCGGCGGCGGTGCTCGGCCCCCGGGGCTGAGCCGCACGCGGCGCCGTACCGACCGTCCACGCACCAGGGGCCGGCCACCCGTGATGGGGTGGCCGGCCCCTGGCGTACGGGCGCTCGGCCGTGTCCGGCGCTTCCGGCGTTCCGACGTGTCTGTCCGGCGCTTCCGGTGCGCTGGAGGGACGGTCGCGGGCCGCCGCCGGAGGCTGTGCAACTGCGGCACCGGCCCCGGTCGCACGGGCTGCGGTCAGACCCGGCGGGACTCGCCGAGGGCGCTCTCGATGCCCTGGACCATCCGCCACAGCGGGGCCCGGCGGCTGGCGACCAGCACCACCACGTCGTCGGACGCACCGTCGCCCTCCGGGGCGGGGTCGGCGGGGCGGTCGCTCCAGGTGGAGGTGACGAAGGCCATCGCCGCGTCCACCTCGACCACCCAGTCGCTCTCGCCACCCGAGCGCAGCCAGGTGCGCAGGGCGTGGTTGTGCGCGGCGACCACGGCGGCGGCGATCACGTCGGCGCGCAGCGGGCCGTCCGGGCGGTCGGCGTAGCGGGCGCGCAGGTAGGCGGCGAGGGTGTGCTCGTAGCGCCAGACCACCGACAGCTCGTACGCCCGCAGGCCGGGGACCTTGCGGGTGAGGCGGTAGCGCTGGACGGAGAAGGAGGGCTGCTCGGCGTACATCCGCAGGACCAGGCGGGCCGCGTCGCAGGCGTGCTTGACCGGGTCCTCCTCGCCGGTGCCGGACGCCAGGAACTCCGTCATCTCGGCGAGGCTGCGCTCGTGGTCGGGGAAGACCACGTCCTCCTTCGCCGGGAAGTAGCGGAAGAAGGAGCGCCGGCCGACGCCGGCGAGCGAGACGATGTCGTCGATCGTCGTCTGCTCGAAGCCGCGCTCCAGGAAGAGTTCGAAGGCCGCGGCCACCAGCGCCTCGCGCATGGCCGGCTTCGAGGGCCCGTCGTTCATGGGCAGGTCCCGCTCTTCCTTCTCGCTCATTCTCCGGAACTTAGCATCGGCGCAACGGGTCGGCCCCGACGGCCGGTCGGCGGACCGGGCCGGCCGTCGGGGCCCGTCGGGCCGCCGTTACGGCAGGTTGCGGGCCATCACGATCCGCTGGACCTGGTTGGTGCCCTCGTAGATCTGCGTGATCTTCGCGTCCCGCATCATCCGCTCCACCGG